>DATBIY010000057.1:0-8594 GCA_036556695.1 Candidatus Limnocylindria bacterium | reverse complement strand
CCGGCCGGCCGCAGCGCGACAACCAGGGCGTCGACCTATGAGCGAGATCCGAACGGTGCGGCTGCACTACCGCGACCTGTGGGTGGACGTTCGCCTGTACGAGCTCAATGGCCGATGGTTGGCATCGGCCGATACGCCCGACGGACCCAGCCTGCGCACGGGCTGGACCGCGCACGGCGCGATGGTCGAGGCGCTGGAGCCGTTCGACGGCATCATCGATCAGCTCATCAGCTCGGCACCCAGCGACCTGGCCCAGCCGTCGTATCGGGACCACGTCGGCCCCGACTACTGAGGCGGCGCCACGTAGCGGAACTTGATGCGCGACTCGCTGCCGGCGAACGGCCCCTCGCCGCGGCGATGCGCGTCGACCAGCACCGGCATGAGGGCCGGGTACTCGCCGAAGGCCTCGCGGTAGTCGCGGTTGGTGCGCCGCAGCGCGCCAGTCAGCAGCTCCGAGAGCTGCGCAGCCAGCTCGGGTGAGGGATCGTCGCGGACCAGCTGGATGTCGACCTTGGGCCGCGTCTCCCCGGGGCGCTCTTCGACCACGGAGAGCTGCCAGCTGAGCACACGGGCGGCCACGGACGCATCGGCGTAGATGGCGTCTGCGATGTCCTCCGGATAGATGTTCGCCCCCATGACCGACACCGTGCCGTCCTTCCGCCCGAACACGTAGAGGTACGGCATGCGGATCAGGCGGCGGTGTCCATCGGGCAGGAGGTCCTCCAGGCGGATGCCGAAGTCGGCCAGGCGGGCGCGAAGCTGGTCGTCACGCAGGACGCCACCCTCGTCGTGCGGGTTGTAGCGGATCTTGGGCAGCAGCGTGCCGTGGCGGCTGACGGTGAACACCAGCTCGCCGTTGGCATTGGCGCCGACGTGGTGGAAGAAGGGGTTGTACTGGAACACCATGGGGCTGCGATCCGGCTCGCCGAACAGCGCCTGCGCGACGTCGCTTCGTTCGCGCGCAAGGCGCCGCAGCGCGATGGTCACCGGGGTCTCGGCCGCCATGCCGATCTCGACGTCGGTCACGCCGTACCCCGAGTACACGGTCCGGAAGTGGCGGCGCAGGTAGTCGCGCAGCGCTTCCGAGTTGCCCTCGCCGCCCAGCAGCGCCTGCATGTCGTACGCGCTCCAGTCGATGCCGCGACGCTCGCCCTCATCGAGCAGCACCTTGAGGAACGGCGGGTAGCCGACCACCAGGTACCGATAGCCCGGCCCCAGCTCGGTCAGGGTGTCGAGCACCTTGTCCAGGTCGGGGCCGGTGGCCTTGACCAGCCCACGCTTCTCAAGGGCGATGGCCATGGTCAGTCCGGTGGCCCACGCGCCCATGGAGAAGGTGTTGAGGATGACCAGCGGCTCGTCGCCGAAGGTGTAGCGCGCGAAGAAGGCGATCATCCGCCGAACGTGCAGCCGCTCCTCCTCGGAGCGCGCCCAGTTGTACGGCTTGCCGGTTGAGCCACTGCTCTCGTCCAGGGTGGTGCCCAGCAGCGGCAGCCGGCCGTTGAGGCAGCGCTGGGGGAGCGGGTAGCGATCCGCGTACGACTTCTTGTCGGTTTCCGGCAGCTCGTCCAGGCTGCGGATGCGGTCCGGGTCCACCCCCGCCTCCAGCAGGTGCGACCGATAGGCCGGCACCTGCCTTGCCGCCCCCTGCGCGGCGCGGATCGCGCGCGCCACCGAGAACGCATCGGCCGGTTTCGCCGGCATCACCTCCAGGAACCACTGCAGGGCGCCGTAGCGCTGGCTGATCCCCCGCAGCGCAAGGCTCATCGCACCCTGCTGGATGGGTCCCGGCAGCCGCCGCGGCTGCGGCGCGGCGAGGGCCGGTGCGGCCTCGGTCTGGGCGTCGGTTTGGGCGGTCATGCGCGGACTTTAGCCGCGGCGCACTCCGGTAGAACTGCGGAAGGGCTGCGGTTCGCCTTTCTCTTCTTGCCGCGGATTCCCGCATCACGAGCGTGACGAACAAGAAGGGCCCGAAACCTGTCGCCCATTCCCGCGCCGCGGGGATGGGCGGTCAAGTAACGGGCGAAATCGGCCCAAATTCACCGCTTCTTGTTTGTTAGTTCCTCCCCAGGAGCAGCTTGCCGAAATTCGCGCCCGGTACCGCCTGGAGGCCGACCCGTCTTCGGTGCCGGCGCTGCTCACCGCCCACGGCCTGACATTCGGCTGATCGCCTCTTCCACCACACAGCCCCGTCGCGTAGATTGCCGCCAGCACCGCTGAGGGACGGCGCACCGAGCAGCCGGGCGGTACGGAGGTGGCGGGCATGCGACGGGTTCTGGGTCTCTGGGCTGGCATGGCGCTGACCTTCAGCATGGCCGCCTGCGTGGCCGGGCCGGGGGTCAGCGGCTCAGCGGAAGGCAGCAGCAGCGCGTCGGCCCGGGCCAGTGCGTCGACGGGTGCCACCCATTCGGAAGGGGCCAGTCCATCGGCCAGTCCGACCTGGGAGAATCCGGCCGAGGGCCTGGCGATGGTCATGTTCCCGGAGCCGGGCAGCCCGGTGAGCCACGTGTTCGTGGTCGGCGCCGACGGAGAGCTCGAGCAGGTCACCGGCGTCAGCCGCGAGTCCCCGGGCGTCGACTATCCGGACTGGTCGCCCGATCACACCCAGCTCGTGGTCGGGCCGCCGAAAGTCGGCGCGGGGCTGCAGCTGGACATCGCCATCGTCAACGCGGACGGCTCCGATGAGCGGGTGGTGGCCGAAGGGCTGAAGGCATGGTGGTCGCCGGACGGGGCGCGGCTGTTGATCGAAAGCTGGGACTACGCCATCGACCTTCCGGAGCCGCTGCGGATCCTGAACGTGGCTCGCGAGCGGGTCCGGGACCTGGCCGAGGGCTTCAACGGGCAGTGGCTGAGCGCCGACAGCGTCGGTTTCCAGCAGGGCACGTCGGTGATGATCACCACGCTGTCCGGAGAGGCGCAGGCGCTTCCCGAGCTGGAGGGCGTGGAGCCGCACTGGTCGCCGGACGGCAGCTCCATGCTGTTCCTCCACGAGGGCCAGATCTACCTGGCCGATGGCGTGGGCGCCGGCGCCCGCCCCCTGGTTGAGGGCTCGGCACCGGTCTGGGCGCCGGACGGCAGCCGCTTCGCGTTCTCGCCCGGCATCAATTCGGATGCCATCCCGCTGACCGCGGTCGCCGACCTCGACGGCAACGTCCTGTGGTCGGACGTGGCGGGCCAGGGCGTGACGTGGTCGCCGGACAGCACCCGGCTGGCCGTGGAGGTGCCGTTCCCTGAGCCGACCGTCTACGTGCTCGACGCCGCCAGCGGCGAGGCGCTGTGGGAGAGCCCCGGCCAGCACCCCGCTTGGAACTGACCGCCACTCCGTTCTGTGGGGGAACGCAATGGGCAAGGAGCCACCGAATCGTTGCCGAAGCGTTCTTCCCGGGAACATCCCGGTGACGCAACGACCCGAATCGGCCCCGAACAGGCCGTTTCGTCGCCGTTGCGTTCCCCCTGCGAACGAGCCGGGGCGAGAGCCTAGACCGCGGCGGGCGCCTCAGGCGGCGTCGCAGCCGGCGGCATGGCGGTCGGAGCCACTGACACCATCACCGGCTCGCCCTGTGGACGGCGCCAGCCGCGCCACGCGGCGAGGACGATGGCGCCGAGCCCGAACAGGACCACGGCAAGCTTCACGATGCCGCCGATGAACGGCAGTGAGGTGATGACCACCACCACTGCCGCGCCGGCGACGAGCAGGCCCAGCTCGCGCCAGCGGGAGGTATCGGCTGCCGGATCACGGATGACCAGGCGCACCAGCGCCAGGCCGACCACGATATCGGCCAGGAAAGCGACCGCGATCCAGAAGGCGAAGCTGCCGGCGAAGAGCGCCAGCATGCCGGCGATGATGTCCACCGCTGCCAGTGAGCCCAGCGAGATCAGGCCGAGCACGACGGCCAGCAGGATGGCCACCAGCGCCACCACGATCACGAAGACGATGAAGCCGATCCACGCCAGGAAGCCCACTCCAAGGCTGAGCAGCGGCTGCGCGCGCAGGGTCTCCTCCGGGCGCCGAACGGCCTGAGGCCAGAGCCACAGCAGGAGCGCGCCGAGCACCACCAGCACCACGAAGTGGCGCACCGCGTCGAGGATGCGGTCGCCGGTGGTCTGCGGCTGCGGGACGCCGTTGGTGTCCTGGGTGATGCGCATGTTGTCTTCGCCACCCACGGTGCCGGTGCGGGTGTACGTGCCGGCATTGCCCTCGATGTTGCCGGCCACGTTGCCGGAGACCGTCACCGTTCCGCCAGACACGATCAGGTCGCCCTGCATGTCGCTGCCGAAGGTCGCCTGGCCGCCGGTGGCCACCACGTCCTCGCCGACCGGGCCGTTGACCGTCAGCTGCCCGGAGGCGGAGCGCAGGTCGCCCTCGACCGCGCCGGCGACAGTGACGGTACCGGCTGCGACCGTCAGGTCGCCGCTCACGCTCCCGTTCACCGTGACCTGGCCACCAAAGACCATCAGGTCACCGTCGATCGTGCCGTCCACCTGCGCGGTGCCGGCGAAGACGTAGACGTCGCCGTTCACCGTCTCGGAGGCGGGGATGGTCACGGAGTCGCCGGTGCGGAGCTTGCCGTCGAGCAGCCTCGTCTCGGCGCCGAACGCCATGGTCGCGGCGAGGACCAGGAGCAATACCGCCGCGGTGAGGGCCAGCAGCCCGCGGGTGGGTCGATTCGTGGATTTCATGCGTCCAGCCTACTCCAGGGCGGTGCGCGCGAGCACCCTCCCGGAAGCGCAAGATGGCGCCGATGGATCCGCCGGACTACGACGGGCTGCTCGAGCACATGAAGGCGCTGGCGGCCGCCGACCAGCGGGTGCTTGGCCTGCTGCTGTACGGCTCGCGCGTCACGGGCAAGGCCGATGCCTTCTCGGACCTTGACCTGGGTGTCATCACCACCGATGCGGGGGCCAGGGAGCTGGTCCGTGAGCGCGCGGCGTTGCTGGCGCAGGTGGGCGAGGTGCTCTTCCTCGAGGATTTCGGCGATCCCACGCACACCCACGCGATCCTGGCGGATGGCGCGGCCTTCGAATTCATCGTGCGGCCGATTGGCGAGCTGGTGGACGACGGGCCGCATCAGATCGTGCTCGACAAGGACGGCCAGGTCGCGGCGGCTCTGGCTCGCAAGGTTGCCCGTGAGCCCGAGGTCTTCTCGGCCGAAGGCGTGAGGCGGCAGATTCAATACTTCTGGCACGAGGTCGAGCACCTCGTCACCGCGCTCGGGCGTCGCGACCTGCTGTGGGCGCATGGCGGGCTGGAAGAGATGCGCGGCATCTGCCTGCGGTTGGCTCGCGCGGCAGCGGGCGTGGACGCCGAGGACGAGGAGCCCTACTGGAAGGTGGACACCGCGCTGGATGCGGAACTCCTCGAACGGTTGCGGGCGACGATCGTGCCGGCCGAGACTGCCCCCATGCGACGGGCAGCCGGCGAACTGCTCGAGATCTATCGGTCTCTTGCGCATCCGTTGGCTGAGCGCAACGGGATTGCCTACCCGGAGCGTCTGGACGCGCTGCTGTCGGCGAGGCTAGGGTCGGGCCGGTGACTCCTCCAGCCGGAAGAGCCACTCGGCGCCGCGACGGTGGTTTCGCGGAGCGTCACGGATGCATGGTGCGGCTTGCGTCGACCCGCCGGCCGTGGCGTAGAATAGTGGCTCCGCTGAGGTAGCACGAAATGACCGCAAACCAGACGCCGGCCCCCGCGGCGTCGACCACCGCAAGTTCGGCGCAGCCCATGACCTTCCGCGAGCGGCTGGCCGTGTGGCGCACGGTCTACAACACCGCGAACCTGCCGGAGGGAATGACGCGGCCGCCCGACGCGATGAGCAAGTGGCTGGTCATCACGCGCGCCGCGGTGTTCAGCATGACCGCCACCTCGGGGCTGATCGGTGGGCTGCTGGCAATTGGCGCCGCGCGCCTGGACCCGGCGATCCGGATCGACTGGCTGCTGCTCGTCCTGTCAGTGCTGGGCCTGGTGGTGGCCCATGCGGCCAACAACATGATCAATGACTACTTCGACCTGGAGGGTGGGATCGACGAGGAGGGCTACGTCCGTGCCCTGTACGCGCCGCACCCGATCCTGTCGGGCTGGGTCAGCAAGCGGCAGCTGGCCGCGGCAATCCTCCTGGCGAACGCCATCGACCTGGCGATCATGCTGTTCCTTGCCTCGCAGCGGGGGCCGCTTGTCATCGGATTCGCTCTGGCCGGGCTATTCGTGTCGGTCTTCTATGTTGCGCCGCCGATCCACCTGAAGCGCATCGGCCTCGGCGAACCAGGCGTCTTCGTGGTGTGGGGCCCGCTGATGGTGGCCGGCACCTTCTTCGTGGCGACCGGGACGCTGCCCGGCTGGGTGTGGCTGGCCTCGCTGCCGTACGCGATCCTCGTGACCACCGTGCTCTTCGGCAAGCACATCGACAAGATCGAGGCTGATGGTGCAAAGCGCATTCGCACCCTGCCGGTCATCCTGGGCGAGCGGCGGGCGCGCATCACCGCACAAGCACTCATGGTCGCCTTCTACCCGATCGTGCTGTTCGCGGCGGCGGTGGGCTTCATCGGCCCGTGGGTGGCGCTGGTGGTGCTGGCCATCCCGCGGCTGATCCAGGTCCGTCGCATCTTCGGGCAGCCGAAGCCCGAGGTACCGCCACACGCCTACGTCGGCTGGCCGCTGTGGTTCGTCGGCGCGGCATTCGTCCACACCCGCCGCGCAGGCGCGCTGCTGATCCTGGGCCTGCTGCTCAACGCACTGCTCCCCGTGGAGCTGCCCTGGGTTTAGTCGGGGATGCCGCGTAGCGCCCAACGGCAGCAGCGGCCGGGACGTTCGGCACTGGTCGCCGCTCCGCGCTCGCCGAACCATGGCGATCGAGGAGGCAACTCGAATGTCGACGCAGACAATTCACATCCGTGCGTCGTTGCGCGCGGCGTCCGGCGAACGTGCGCATGACGCCGTGGCCCGATGGAGTGGGGTGCTCCTGTTCCTGGTCGGCGCCGAGTTCATGACGGCCATCATGCTGGCGGCCTCGCTGGCACCGAACTACGACATCGCGGGCGGCGCCATCAGTGATCTGGGCGTGGTGGACCAGACCGCACTGCTGTTCAACGCCTCGCTGGTGTTCATCGGCGCGGCGAACCTGGCGGTCGGCTACCTGCTGTACCGGTCCCATCGGCGCGCGTGGATCCTGGGCGTCTTCACGCTTGCCGGGCTGGGAGCGGCCGGGGCGGGCATCTTCCCGCTGGATACCGGTGACGCGCACAGCATCTTCGCGCTGCTGGCTTTCGTCTTCTTCAACGTGGAGGCGATCGCCTGCGCGACGCTGGTGTCCGGGCCGATGCGCTGGGTCTCGACGATTGCCGGCGCGGTGGGCCTTGCGTTCGTGGCGCTGATGGTGATCGGCGACTCCGGCAATCCCGCCGTGTTCGGGCCGATTGGCCACGGCGGAGCGGAGCGCATGATCGTGTACCCGGCCATGATCTGGCTGATGGCCTTCGGTGGCTACCTCTTGGCCGTCGGGGAAGATCGCTAGCGGGTCGACTGGCCATTCTCGCGAGGCGGCACGCTGCGTGCAGCCGCTTGCTCGCCCATGGACGAGCAGACGATCCGCGAGCGGACGCAGGCATTCACCGACGCGCTGAAGTCGGGGGACATCGGCCTTGCCTCGCGCGAGATGAGCCCTGAGCTGCAACGCAACCTAGGCCCGGTGGTGGCCATGCTGCCGCTGCCGGTGTCGGACGTGGCGATCGAGGCCGTGGAGATGACCGGCACGGGCTATCGGGCCGTGGTCAGGCTGGTTGGCGAGTCAGGCGAGACTCGTCTCGAGACGCGGTGGAAGGATCGCGACGGCAAGCCGACGATGGTCGAGGCCAGCCACCTGACGGAGGCGGCCGAGCCGCCGGCTGTGGAGGAGGACGAGGAGGAGGCACCGGCCTAGTCGCCTATCCGGCGTCGGCTTCGAGGAGCTGGAGGCTGGCGCCGAACATCGCCGGCGAGGCCATCAGCGCGGTGAGCGTCCGCACGCCGAAGGGCGTCAGTGCGGCGACAAGGGCCTCGCGGGCCGTGGCACCCAGGCCACGGCTGGTTCGGTCGCCGCAGCGCACCGAGGCCAGACAACGCTCGCCGTGGTCCTCTATGCGCAGCTGGACAGGCCAGGGGACCGCGCTGTCCCGCAGCTCGAGCTGGACGGTGCGCAGCGCGGTCATGTGTGCGCCCGCCGGGCATGGCCGAGGTGCCAGCCGAAGCACCAGCGGCACTTGTATGGATGCAGGCCGGCATAGCTCTGCCGCCCGTGGCGCACCATGCTGCGCGCCTCGCGCCGGCTGACGTACACGGCCTTCGAACCGCAGCCACGCTCCTGAAGCGGCAGGTTGCGGTTGATGAACTGGCGGTAGCCAATCGCAGCATCCATGAGCCGATGCTGACGCCGCCTTGCGACACCTCGTGTGTCGCGATGTCGGGGAGTGTTCAGCTCCAGGCCTGGAGCTCGACCAGGTTGCCCTCGGGATCGGCCACGTAGCACCACGTGACGTTTCGCCCGTCGGCCGTGGTCAAGGTCACGACCTCGCCAACGACCGATCCGCCGGCGTCGAGCACGCGTTGCCGCGCCGCCTCGACATCG
>DATBIY010000056.1:0-27505 GCA_036556695.1 Candidatus Limnocylindria bacterium | reverse complement strand
GCACCTGGACGGGGAGCCGCCCGTATAATCGCGAATCGGCGCCGTGGTGCGGCGCCATCGGTCCAGAACCTGCCAGGGGCTTTGCATGGCTGCCACGAAGGTCCTTGTCGTCGATGACGACCTGAACATCCAGCGCGTCCTTGTCTTCACGTTGAAACAGGAAGGGTTCGAGGTCGTCGTCGCCTCGGACGGGCAGGCCGGCGTGGAGATGGCGCAGTCCACGCAGCCCGACCTGATCCTGATGGACGTGGCCATGCCCAAGCTGGACGGCTATGCCGCCACGCAGCAGATTCGCGCCGCCGAGACCGACGGCCGGCGGGTGCCGATCATCATGCTCACCGCCGAGGCCGATGTCGGCGAGCGGGTGAAGGGCCTCCGCGCCGGCGCCGACGACGACATCGTCAAGCCGTTCCACCCTCTGGAGCTGATGGCCCGCATCAAGGCCCTGCTCGCTCGTGGCGGTCAGCTCACGCCGGTCACGACGGGCAGCGAGCCGGAGACGCTGGGCCGGCTGGCGGTGCTGTACGGCGCCAAGGGTGGCGTCGGAACCACCACCATCGCCATCAACACGGCCATCGCCATGGCCCGCGAGCTGCGGCGCCGCACCGCGCTGGTGGACGCCAACCTGCAGTTCGGTGACCTGCGCGTCTTCCTGGACCTGGGCCTGGACACCGCCTCCATCGTGAACGCGGTCAGCGAGCCGGACCTCGACCAGGAGCTGCTGCGCAGGCTGATCGTCAAGCATCACAGCGGCGTGGACCTGCTGCTCGCCCCGCCCTCCCCGGAGGCCGCGGACATCGTCATGGAGCGCCAGCGGACGGATCCAGGCACGCTAACCAGCCTGCTCAACCTGTTCCGCCGCATGTACGACTACACCCTGGTCGACATGGTCAAGACCATCGACGACTTCAACCTGCAGCTCTTCGACGAGGCGGACGTGATCTTCGTGATCATGACCGCCGACCTGTCGTGCCTGAAGAACGTGCGATCGGTCCTCGAGACCATGGACCACCTGGGCTACGAGCGCAGCAAGGTGCAGCTGGTGCTGAACCGATCGAACGCCTATACCGGCATCAACGTGAACAACGCAGAGTCAGCGCTCAACCGCAAGATCGACTACCAGGTCATCAACGAGTACCGCGGCGCCATCAGCGCGCTGAACTCCGGCGAACCGTTCATGTCCTCGCGTCCCGACGGCCCGCTCGGCCGCTCGGTGGCCGACTTCGCCAAGAAGGTGGACGAGCAGCTGGCCGCAGAGGTCACCGCCGCTCGCGCCTAGCGCTCACGCCGTCCGGCTCGTTTGGGCCGATAACCGGCGGCTAACCAGCCGATAAGCCGCTGTCCCTAGCCTCCTGCCTCGCCGGTCGCCGCTGGAAGTTGGGAGGCGAGCAGGCGGGCGGCCGGCACTTTCTGCGCCACATCCCCCTGCGGCGCCTCCCAGCCAGGAGCGGCCATTGCTTGCCCAGGCGCTCAGCGCATCGCTGCTCGGGGTGGAGGGCGTGCCGGTGCGGGTCGAGGTTGACGTCGCGTTCGGCCTGCCGTCGCTGACCATCGTGGGGCTGGCCGGCAGCCAGGTGCAGGAAGCCCGTGAGCGTGTGCGCGCCGCGCTGCGAAACAGCGGCTTCGAGCTGCCTGCGCGCCGGATTACCGTCAACCTGGCGCCGGCGGACCTGCCGAAGGACGGCACTGCATACGACGTGGCCATCGCGGTCGGCATCCTGGCGGCCTCCGGGCAGTTGCCGGACGCCTCACGCCTGTCCACCACGGCATTGATCGGGGAGCTGGCGCTGGACGGCGGCGTGCGCACGGTGAACGGCGTGATGGCGCTGGTCGGCGCAGCGCAGGCCGCCGGCATCGGCCAGGTCATCGTTCCTGCCGGCAACGAGGCCGAGGCCACCTGCGCCGGAGCGATCGACGTGCGGCCGGCCCAGAGCCTGGGCGACGTGGTGGCCCACCTGGCCGACGTGCGGGAGCTGGCGGCGGCATCGGCTGTTGCCGCTCCTGGCCTGGCTACCACTGACGTGCCGGATCTGGCCGATTTGATGGGCCAGGCCAGCGGACGGCGGGCGCTGGAGATTGCGCTGGCGGGGCGCCACAACATGGCGGTCTGCGGCCCGCCGGGCGTCGGCAAAACGCTGCTGCTGCGCTGCGGGGAGGGGCTGCTGCCGCCGCTCGAGGACGAGGAGGCCTCCGAGGTCAGCCGAATCTACTCAGCGGCCGGGCTGCTCGATCGGCGACGACCCATGGTCCGGCGCCGGCCGTTCCGCGCGCCGCACCACACCAGCTCGACCCAGGCGCTCGTTGGCGGCGGGCCACGCGTGCGTCCCGGTGAGGCGTCACTGGCACACCGCGGCATCCTGTTCCTGGACGAGGCGCTGCAGTTTCGCGCCGACGCGCTCGACGCGCTGCGCCAGCCGCTCGAGGCCGGGACGGTGACCATCGCGCGCGTCGAGGGAGCGCTGTCGCTGCCCGCCCGGTTCAGCCTGCTGATGGCGTTCAACCCGTGCCCCTGCGGCTGGCTTGGATCGACGTCGCGTCGCTGCCGCTGCGACGAGGGGCAGGCGCGCCGCTACGCCGCACGGCTCTCGGGCCCGCTGCGCGATCGGCTGGACCTGTGGATCACAGCAGAGGAGCCGCGTCGCCTGGAGCTGGACGGCGCCGAGCCCTCGGCCGTGGTGGCGGCACGCATCGGCCAGGCGTGGCGTGTTCAGCGGGAGCGCCAATCCGTGGCCAACGGAGAGCGTGGCGGGCACGTCGCCGGGCTGTCGCTGCTGCTCCAGACCCTGCTGCAGCGGCGTGGCACGCGCTTCCGGCTCTCGCCCCGGCGCCTGCATCGCGTCGCGGGCGTGGCGCGCACCATCGCCGACCTTGCCGGGAGCGCCGAGGTGATGTCCGAGCACGTGGACGAGGCGCTGCACTACCGGCCGGAGGCGGCGACGTGATCGGCGTTGGCCGCGGCGCTGCGGCAGCGCCAGCGCTGGCAGATCACCAGCGGGCTCAGGAGCCGATGAGCTGGCGCGGGCTCGACCTCTCTCCGCTAGACCCCGAAGCCGAGCGGCCGTACTGGATCGCCCTTTCGCTGCTACCCGGCATGGGACCCGTCGGCTTCGCGCGAATGCTGTGGACCTTCGGCTCGGCGCGTGCGGCGTGGAGCACGGGGGGGCGGCTGCTGGGGTGCCTCTCGCGACCGACACCGGATGCGGCGCCCGCCCTGCGCCGCCTGCGACGGCGCGGAGCCGGGCCGGTGGCGCGCGCCGTGATCGCCGAGGTGGCACGGGTCGGGGGCCAGGTGCTGACCGCGCTGGATGCCGACTACCCGCCGTCGCTCACGACCAGCGACCCGCGGCCGCCGGTCCTGTACTGCGCCGGCGACCACGCGGCGTTCATGGGTCCCGCCGTCGCCGTGGTCGGGACGAGGCGCGCCACCGGGTACGGGCGCTCGGTGGCGCAGGAGATCGCCGACGAGCTGGCGCGCGCCGGTGTGACGGTGGTCAGCGGCCTGGCGCTGGGCATCGACGGCGAGGCGCACGAGGCGACCCTGGCCGCCGGCGGCCGCGGCGTGGCGGTGCTGCCCTCGCCGCTGGATCGGGTCTACCCGCCGCGCCATCGCGCGCTGGCCATGCGCCTGGTTGCCTGCGGCGGCGCGCTACTCAGCGAGCTGGCGCCGGGCATGCCGCACGGCAAGCCGGACTTCGCGCGACGCAACCGCATCATCGCCGGACTGGTCGGTACGGTGGTGGTGGTCGAGGCACCCGACCGCTCTGGCGCGCTGCTAACCGCTGCCGCGGCAGTGGAGCTGGGGAAGGATCTCTTCGCGGTGCCTGGTCCCATCGACTCGGTCGCGTCCCGCGGATGCAACCGGCTGATCGCCGACCAGCTCGCCGCAGTGGTGACATCGGCGGCGGGGCTGTTGACCAGCATCGGCGCACGCGCCGGCGAGCGCCCGGTGAGCGTCGCCTCGCTGTCAGAGTCGGAAGCGCGGCTGCTGTACGTTCTGATGCGGCGACCGGCATCGGTGGAGGAGTTGCGCAGCTCGACCAGGCTCGCGACGTCGACGCTGGCAAGCGCGCTGACGCTCCTCGAGGCGCGCGGATTGGTCACTGCCTACGGTGGCGCGACCTTCCATCCGACGCTCGCCGCGAGACGCATCGGGCAGCCTTCGTGAACGTTGACCGATGGAGGCAGGCTATACTGCGCCCCGCCAACTGGCACTGCCTGTCGTGCCCGACGGGTGAATACCGCCGCAGGAGTCCTTGGTCTATTGCGTTCGATTTCGAACCTGCGTGCTGCCCTGCACACCTCCTACCCGAGCTTCGAAGCTCGCCTCCGCCAGCATCGGGCCATCACCCGCCTCTCGCTCGCGGGTCTTGCCCTCGCCGTCGCGCTGGGCGTCTCGCTCCAGGATGCTGCCGCCGGACCCGTTCCGGCCCGGACCGCGCCACTCTCGATCCTTCCGGCAGACGTCGGAACCGGCATCCTGACCACCCAGCCCGTCACCTTCGCCTTCGACGAGCCGATGGACCCTGCCTCGGTCGAGGCCAACCTGGAGCTGACGCCGCGCACCGACGTTCTCCTGTATTGGAGCAGCGACTACTCCCGGCTGGTGCTGCGGCCCGAGCCCCGCTGGCACACAGACGCGCGCTACGTGATCGCGGTGGACGGAGCAGCGCGCACCGCAGCGGGGGGCACGCTGAGCGGTCAGCGCCAGGCGAGCTTCACGACCCAGACCGCGCCGACCGTGGCCGACTTCCGCGTCAACCTGGTGCAGGGACGTTCGGAGCGCGGTGCAGAGGACGTCCAATCGGGCATGACCCTGGCGCGCAGCATCCCCTTCGGCGTGGAGAATTCGGACCTCGGCCACGCCCCGCTGGTCGACGTGCCGGAGGACACAGCTCAGGACGCCAGCTCGGCGACGGGCATCCGCATCGGCTTCTCATCGGCCATGGACCGCGCCGATGTGGAGTCGCGCTTCCACATTCAGCCCGCCGTGCGCGGCCGCTTCAGCTGGAACAGGAACCAGCTGGTATTCACGCCGCGCCAGCGCCTGGAGGCCGGCGCGCGCTATGCCGTCAGCGTGCTGGGCGCGCACGACGAGCAGGGCAACCGCCTGCGTGGCGACGTGTCGTTCTCGTTCACCACGCGCAGCGACGCAGAGTTGGTTCGCTTCACCCCGGACCGGCACGCCAGGGGCGTGACTGCGCGCCGGGTCATGATCCGCTTCAGCGAGCCGATGCACGTGCAGCGCACCGAAGACGCGCTGCGGGTCACCGACGTGGATTCCGGCGCCAGGCTGCACGGCCGGTTCCGCTGGAACGACGGCCATACTAGGCTGGCGTTCGTCTTCACGCGTGCGCTGCCGCGGGGCCACACCATCGAGGTGGCGCTGAACCGCTTGGCGCGCGACATGGACGGCAACCGGTTGAGCATCAGCTGGCGCTTCGAGACCAAGGCGCCGCCCGTCCAGGCGGTCCCGACCACGACAACGCCGGCCGCGCCACCGCTACAGACCGGCGGGCCCAACGCGCCGGCGGGCACGCTGGACTACGCGCTGTGGCAAATCAACCAGTCGCGCGCCGACTACGGCTTCGCCCCCCTGCGCCTGGACTCCGCGATCAGCCAGGTCGCCGCCGATCATGCCTGGGACCAGATCCGGTACAACTACTTCAGCCACACCGGCCGCGACGGCTCGCGGGTGTCGGATCGGCTGCGGCGTGCCGGCATCGGCTTCAGCTGGTCCGGCGAGAACATGTGCTACTACAACGGGCTCGGCCTGCGCGCCATGCTCGACTGGTGCCATCGCACCTTCATGAGCGAGCCGTACCCGGGCTTCGCCAACCACATCGGCAACATCCTCAGCGGCCACTTCACACGGGTCGGTGTGGGGATCGCCCAGAGCGGCTCGAAGGTCATCATCGTGTGGGACTTCGCCGGTTAGGCAGGTCCCGCCCGGCCGAGGCCATCGGCCTCACCGAATCCGGCGACCGGTCAAACACGCGGTCCGGCCGCTGGCCCGGCCACGCTCAGACCCGGTGCTACACTCCCTGACCGATGCCTCCTAGGAAGCGATCCGCGGGCGATCTGGTGATCGTCGAGTCGCCCGCCAAGGCAAAGACCATCGAACGATACCTTGGCCCGGGCTATACCGTGCTGGCCTCGTATGGCCATGTGCGCGACCTGCCGCAGCGCAAGCTCGGCGTGGATGTCGACAACGATTTCGCCCCGCGTTACGAGCCGCTGAAGGAGCGCCGCAGGGAGCTCGACAAGCTGGCCGACCAGGCGAAGCGCGCCGACCAGGTGTGGCTGGCCACCGACCTCGACCGCGAGGGCGAGTCCATCGCCTGGCACATCGCCGAGTACGCCAAGCTGCCACCCGAGCGCCTGCGGCGGGTGACGTTCAGCGAGATCACCAAGGGCGCCATCGACGAGGC
The DNA here is from genome assembly GCA_036556695.1 of Candidatus Limnocylindria bacterium. GTDB lineage: Bacteria > Chloroflexota > Limnocylindria > QHBO01 > QHBO01 > DASSCW01. The sequence goes on along the minus strand of DATBIY010000056.1, from coordinate 21,077 downwards.
TTTCGCCAACCCACGAACCATCAACCTCGACCTCGTCAACGCGCAGCAGGCACGCCGCGTCATCGATCGCCTGGTGGGCTACAAGCTCAGCCCGCTGGTCAGCAGCAAGATCCGCCGCGGCCTGTCGGCAGGGCGGGTGCAGAGCGTGGCCGTGCGGCTGGTGGTGGACCGCGAGCGCGAGATCCAGAGCTTCGTGGCGGAGGAGTACTGGACGCTGACCGCCCAGCTGCGGCGGCCGGAAGCGGAGACCAGCTTTGCCGCCGAGCTGACCAGGATCGACGGCGAGAAGGTCCGTATCGGCTCCGAGGAGGAGGCCCGCAAGCACGAGGAGGCGCTGAAGGGCGAATCCTACGAGGTCGCCAAGGTCACGCGCAGCGAACAGCGCAAGAACGCGCCGCCCCCGTTCATCACGAGCACGCTGCAGCAGGAAGCGTCGCGGAAGCTCGGCTTCGGCGCGCGGCGGACGATGAGCGTGGCCCAGTCGCTGTACGAGGGCGTGGCGCTGCCTGAGGGCCAGGTGGGCCTCATCACCTACATGCGCACCGACTCGGTCGCCATAGCCAGCCAGGCGGTGGCCGAGGCGCGCGAGGTGGCCGGCTCCCGCTACGGCGCGGAGTTCGTGCCGGAGCGTCCGAACGCCTTCCGCACCAAGGCTCGCGGCGCGCAGGAGGCCCACGAGGCGATCCGCCCGTCGAGCTTCAGCCGCACGCCCGAGTCGCTGGCCGCTCATCTCAAGCCGGACGAGCTGCGGCTCTACGATCTGATCTGGAAGCGCGCGCTCGCGTCGCAGATGTCGCCGGCACGCTTCGACCAGGTGGGCGTGGACATCGCCGCCGGGCGCTACACGCTGCATGCCGGCGCCCGCAAGCGGGTCTTCGCCGGCTACCAGGCGCTGTACGTCGAGGGGCGCGACGACGAGGAGGACGAGCGGCTGACCATCCTGCCGGACCTGCACGACGGCGAGGCGCTGGACCTGCTGGGCATCTCCAGCGAGCAGCACTTCACCCAGCCGCCGCCGCGCTTCACCGAGGCGACGCTGATCCGCGCGCTCGAGGAGCGAGGGATCGGGCGGCCGTCGACCTACGCCCCCACCATCGAGACCATCCGCCAGCGCGGCTACGTGACCGTCAAGGACCGCCGGCTCTTCCCGGAGGAGTCGGCCTTCCGGGTGACCGACCTGCTGGTCGAGCACTTCCCGGAGATCGTGGACCTCGACTTCACGGCGCGCATGGAGGACCAGCTGGACGACGTGGCGCGTGGCGAGCACGAGTGGGTGCCCATGGTGCGCGAGTTCTGGGTGCCGTTCAGCGCGAAGGTCACCGAGGGCAAGGAGAAGATCGCCAAGCAGGTCGAGGTGACGGACATCCCATGCCCGCTGACCGGCGACAAGGGCGACATGCTGGTCAAGCGCTTCGGACGCAACGGCTGGTTCCTGGGCTGCCAGGGCTACCCGGAGTGCAAGTACACTCAGCCGCTGCCCGGCGAGGAGCCGGAGGAGACGCCCGACCTGCCGGGTGTCGGCGAGGTCTGCCCGTTGTGCAACCAGGGACACCTGGTGGCCAAGCGGGGCCGATACGGCCCGTTCGTCGGCTGCGACCGCTACCCCGATTGCAAATACATCAAGAAGAACGCCCCACCGCCGTCCGAGCAGTTCGGCACCTGCCCGCAGTGCGGCCTGGGCACGGTCGTCACCAAGCGCGCCCGCCGTGGGCGGCGGCCCTTCTGGGGCTGCGACCGCTACCCCGATTGCGACTACGCCACCTGGACGAAGCCCGCGACCGCCGCTGCAGCGTCCGATGGGTCGACCACGGACGGGACACCTGCCGAAGACGGATCCGGGCCCGATGCCGAGACTGCCATCGCCGGCGCCGGCGGGGCGCGTGGCTGACCGCGCGCCGGCGGCCGACGCGTCCAGCGCGCTGGAGCGCTTCCTCTCCCACCTCGAGAGCCGTAACGCGTCCCACGGGACGATCGTCGAGTACCGGCGACATGCCGGCGAGTTCCTCACCTTCCTGGCGTCCCGCGGCACCGACTGGCGGCAGCCGGACCGCGCGGCGGTGCGTGCCTACCTGGCGGACCTGGCCGACCGGGACCTGGCGGCCTCGTCGGTCGGCGGGCGGCTGGCTGCCATTCGCTCCTTCTACCGCCACGCGGCCCGGCGGGGCTGGATCGACGGCGACCCTCTGGCCGGCGTCCGCTCGCCGCGCAAGCCCGGCCGGCTGCCCCGCGTGCTGAGCGTGGACGATGCCGCTCGCCTGGTCGAGGCGCCGGCGCGCAGCGAGGCTCCGACGAGACGCGGCATCAATGCCCCGCTGGCCGATGCGCTGGCTCGCCGCGACGCCGCGCTCCTCGAGCTGCTGTACGCCACCGGCATGCGGATCAGCGAGGCCGCCTCACTGACGATCGACCGGGTGGACCTGGCGCGGCGCCGGCTGCGGGTGATCGGCAAGGGCTCGAAGGAGCGTGAGCTGCTTTTCGGGGAGCCTGCGCAGGCCGCGCTGCAGGGCTACCTGGCCGAAGGACGGCCGCGGCTGGCCGGACGCGGATCCGCGCAGCCGGCGCCCGCACTGTTCCTCAACGCCCGCGGCGCCCCGCTCTCCGCCCGCGGCGCCAGGCTGATCGTGGACCGCTGGGTGGAGGCCAGCGGGGTGTCGCCACGCACCAGCCCGCATACCCTGCGCCACTCGTTCGCCACGCACCTGCTGGAGGGAGGCGCGGACCTGCGCTCGGTCCAGGAGCTGCTGGGCCACGCCAACCTGGCGACCACCACCGTCTACACCCACCTCTCCGACGCCGCCCTGCGCAGCGCCTACCGTGCGGCGCACCCGCGCTCCGGTCGCGGCGCCGCGGGCGACCGCCGGTGAGCGAGGAGATCCGCGAGGCACCGCCGCTCGGCACGCCAGGCGCAGCCGGCGCCGAGCCGCCACCGGAGGAGGTGGCATCGCGCCCTTCCGCCGGGCGCGTGCTGGCCACAGCCAGCCTGATTCTGACCATCGCCGCCCTGGCCAGCCGGCTGCTCGGATGGGTGCGGCTGCTGGTCATCGGCTCACAGTTCGGCGCCAGCCGCGAGTTGGATGCCTACTTCGCCGCCTTCCGCATCCCGGACGCCATCTTCCAGCTGGTGGTGGCCGGGGCGCTGTCTGCGGCGCTCATCCCGGTGTTCTCCGGCTACCGCGCGCGGCAGCAGGAAGCGGAGGCCTGGCGGCTGGCCAGCAGCGTGATCAACCTGGTGGTCATTGCGCTCGCCGCGCTGAGCCTGCTGATGGCCGTCTTCGCGCCACTGCTGGTGCCCATCGTGGCGCCGGGCTTCGACGCGCCGACCACCGAGCTGACGATCCGCATGACCCGGATCATGCTGCTCAGCCCGGTGCTGATCGGCATGGGCGCGGTGGTCAGCGGCGTGCTGAATTCGTACGAGCGCTTCGCGGTGCCCAGCCTCGCGCCGCTGGCCTATAACCTGGCGATCATCGCGGCGGCCATCTTCCTGGCGCCGATCATGGGCGTCGAGGGGCTGGCCGTCGGCGTGGCGCTGGGCTCGCTGGCGCACCTAGCCATCCAGTTGCCGGAGCTGGGTAAGGTGGGGCAGCGCTACGACCTGACCATCGGCCTTCGCCACCCGGGCGTACGCAAGGTGGTGTGGCTGATGGGCCCGCGCATGCTGGGCCTGGCTGCCGGGCAGCTGAACTTCATCGTCTCCACGGTGCTGGCTTCGGGGCTTCCGGCCGGCAGCCTGACCGCCTACAACTACGCCTTCCAGCTCAGCCAGATTCCGGTGGGCGTGCTGGGCGTCAGCGTGGCGGTGGCCCTCTTTCCGACGCTGAGCCGCGACGCGGCGCTGGGCAATGTGAGCCAGATCCGCAGCCAGGTGGCGACGAGCCTGAGGGTCCTTATCTTCCTGGCGGCGCCGCTGACCGCAGCCATGATCGTGCTGGCCGGGCCGATCGCATCGGTCTTCTTCCAGTACGGGCTGTTCAGTGCCAGCTCGGCGGATCGGACAGCTGGCGCGTTGGCCTTCTTCGCCATCGGCCTGGGCGGTCATATCGTGGTGCACGTGCTGACGCGCGCCTTCTACGCCATGCAGGACACCCGCACGCCGGTGCTGTTTGCCATCATCGCGGTGGCCATCAACGTGCCGCTGATGGCCTGGCTGGTGGGGCCGATGGGCGTGCAGGGCCTGGCGCTGGCCCTCTCGATCAGCGCCGTGCTGGAGGTGATCGGCCTGGTGCTCGCCCTGCATCGCCGCATCGAGTCGGTGGAGGAACGCGAGGTGCTGCGCTCGGCGGGACGCTCGGCCGTGGCTGCGCTGGCGGCCGCGCTGCTGATGCTGGGGGGATTGACGCTGGTGCGCGAGTGGCTGCCGGCGGCGCTGGACGGCGGCCTGAGCCGGCTGCTGGTGGTCGTGGTGCTGACCGCCGGCGGCGGAGCCATCTACCTGCTGGTCGCCTCCGCGCTGCGCGCACCGGAGATCGCGCTGCTGCGCTCGCTCCTGTCCCGGCGCCGGGGCCGTGGAGCAACGCCGGCATGATCCGCGTCCGCGCCGCCACCGACGCCGACCATGCCGCCTGGCAGGACTTCCTGGCGGCTCAGCCGTCGGGCGACTTCCTGCACGACTGGTCGTGGGCCGAGGTGGCCGCCTTCGACGGGCAGCCGCAGCGCCGCTTCGTGGCCTTCGACGGCGACGAGCTGGTGGCCATCGCCGCGGCGCAGGTGCGCAGGCTGCGGCTAGGGCGCAGCTTCTGGTACGTGCCGCACGGCCCGGTACTCGACTACGACCATCCACGCGCCGCCGAGCGCGTGCGGGCAGTGGCCATCGGCCTGCGGGAAGCGGCTCGCAACCACCGGGCGCTGGCCGTGAAGGTGGAGCCTCGGCTCGAACGGGGCGACAAGGCGAGCAGCTACTTCAGCAAGCTGCGCCACGAGCCGGCCACGCTGCAGGTCGGCCGGACCCGCCTCGTGGAACTGGCCGACGACGAGACGATGCTCGCCGGCTTCGACAAGGACACGCGCTACGCCGTCCGTCGCGCCGAGCGCGAGGGCGTGAGCGTGACCAGCACGGACGACGCCGGCGATCTCAAGGCGATCGACGCGCTCCACGCCCTGGTGCTCGAGACACAGCGTCGCGCCGGCTTCCCCAAGCCCCCGCTGCAGCGCTACCGCATCGCCTGGCGGGGGCTGGCCAGCGCGGGGCGTGCCCGCATATTCGAGGCGCGCCGCGGGGAGCAGCTGCTGGCCAGCGGCATGCTGGTCATGGAGGGGCAGCGCTCCTACTACCTGTTCGCCGGATCTCGCCGCGAGGAGAAGGGCGAGCCCAAGCACTACGCCTCGTACGCGCTGCAGTGGGCCATGATGCGCCACGCCCGGGACGGGGGCGCGACGGTGCACGACCTGTGGGGCATTGCGCCGCAGGGCGCCGGGCCGGAGCACGCCTGGTACGGCGTGGGCCTCTTCAAGAAGGGCTTCGGCGGGCGACCGGTGACGTGGGCCGGCACCTGGGACGTGGTGGTCGACCGCACGCTGTACCGCATGCGCGCCATGGCCGGCCAGCTGCGCGGCTTCCTGCGACGGAGCCGATGAAGGAGCCGATGACCCAGCCGCGCTCCATGCCGCTCGGCGCGCTGACCGACGTCATCGCGCCCGAGCGGGTCAGCGGCCTCCCGGTGGGCGAGGTGCGCGGCCTGGCCTACGACTCGCGCCAGGTCGAGCCCGGCACGCTGTTCTTCGCCATCCCCGGCGTGCACGTCGACGGCCATGACTTCGTCCCGCAGGCGATCGAGCGCGGTGCGCTGGCGCTGGTGGTCGAGCGCGAGCTGCCCAGCGTGGAGGTCGCGCAGCTGGTGGTCGAGCGGGCGCGCAACGCCCTGGCCGATGCCGCCGACGCCTGGTTCGGCCACCCGTCGCGCAGCCTGCACGTCATCGGCGTCACCGGCACCGATGGCAAGACCACCACCTGCTTCCTGGCCGCCGCCATGCTGCGCGCCGCCGGACGGCGGCCGGGGCTGATCGGCACCGTGGAGCTGGGCATCGGCGGCGAGCGCAATCCGAATCCCAACCGCAACACCACGCCGGAGGCGCTGGAGCTGCAGGCGCTGCTGGCGCGCATGGTGGACGCCGGCAACGACAGCCTGGTGATGGAGGCGACCTCGCACGGGCTGGCGCAGGCGCGGGTCCGGAACGTGGCGTTCGACGTCGGCATCCTCACCAACCTGACCAGCGAGCACCTCGAATTCCACGGGTCGCTCGAGAACTACCGGGCCGCCAAGGCCTTGCTCTTCGAGCACGCGCCAATCTCGATCCTCAACGCCGATGACCCTTCCTTTGCCTACTTCCGCGACCGGGCTGCCGGCGTGGTCACCACCTACGGACTGGAGGCCGATGCCGACGTGCGCGCGTCAGCCGTCGAGGCCTCGGCCACCGGCACCGCCTTCGACGTGAAGGCCGATGGCTGGGCGGGCCGGGTCAGCCTGCGGCTGCCCGGCAGCTTCAACGTGCACAACGCGCTGGCGGTGATGGCGCTGGCGCGCGTCGAGGGCATCGACCTGGACCTGGCCGCGCGGGCGCTGGGCGAGGTGCCGGGCGTGCCCGGCCGGATGGAGACCGTGGACGAGGGTCAGCCATTCGGGGTGGTGGTCGACTACGCCCACACCGCCGACTCGCTGGGTAAGGTGCTGCGCGTCCTGCGGCCGCTGAGCACCGGACGGCTGATCGCGGTGTTCGGCTCGGCGGGCGAGCGTGACCCGACCAAGCGGCCCGCCATGGGCAGGGTCTCGGCGGAGCTGGCGGACATCACCGTGGTGGCCGACGAGGACCCGAGGCTGGAGGACCCGCGCGCCATCAATGAGGCGATCGCCGATGGAGCGCGCAGCGCCGGCGCCCGCGATGGCGAGACGCTCGTCGTGATCGATGACCGCACGGCGGCCATCCGCCACGCCATCGGCCTGGCGCGCGAGGGCGACGTCATCCTGCTGGCCGGCAAGGGCCACGAGAAGACCATCATCTACGGCACCGAGGGACGGCCCTGGGACGAGAAGGAGGTCGCGCGCCGCGCGCTGCGCGACGCCGGGTGGGGCCGCGATGCCTGAGCTTCGCGCGTGGCGTGTCACCGAGCGCCAGGCGTGGAATGCCTTCGTCGAGTCGGCGCCGTACCGCTCGTTCCCGCAGCTGTGGGAGTGGGGCGAGCTGCGCGAGCCGTTCGGCTGGCGGCCGCTGCGCATCGCGGTGGGGGAGGATCCGGAGCGCCCGCCGGCGGCGGTGGCCCAGGTGCTGCTGCGCCGCGTCCCCGCCCTGGGCTGGCAGCTGGCCTACGTGCCGCGCGGGCCGGTTGGCCACCTGGACGAGACACCGGTTCGCGACGCCCTCTTCGCCGCACTGCGCTCGCTGGCCCGCACCGAGGGCGTCGCCACGATCAAGGTCGACCCCGAGGCCACGCCGGACTCGCCCCTGGGTGCCGCGCTGCTGGCCGCCCCATGGCGCGCGGCGGAGAAGGTGCAGCCGCCGCGCACCCGGATCGTGGACCTGGCGCCGGACGAGGACGAGCTGCGCGCGGCCATGAAGAAGAAGCACCGCCAGTACGTCTCCAAGGCGGAGCGCGATGGCGTGACGGTTGAGCGGCTGGACGGCACCGTCGACGCGGCGACGGCGCAACGGGCCCTGGACGATTTCTACGCGATCTACACCCACACCGCCGAGCGGGCCGGCTTCGTGGCGCGCGCCCGCCACTACTACCAGCGCGCCTGGGAGCTCTTCGCGCCGTCGGGGCACGCCAGCATTGCCTTTGCGGTGCGCGACGGGCAGCGGCTGGCGACGCTCTTCCATTTCATGGTGGGCGACCGCGCGGCGGAGGCGTTCGGCGGCATGACCGACGAGGGCGCCGACTCGAGGGCCAACTACCTCCTGAAGTGGGAGGCGATCGTCGGCTTCAAGCGCGCCGGCTTCGCGACCTACGACCTGTGGGGATTGGCCACCGGCGGCATCGCCCAGTTCAAGGAGGGCTTCGGCGGGCGCCAGGTCGATTACGTCGGCGCCCGAGACCTGCCGTTGCGTCCAGCGGAGGACGCCGCGCTGCGCCTGCTGCTGCCGGCGTACGGGCTCGCCCAGCGCACTCGGCTGCGGCTGGCTGGCCGCCGGCTTGCAGGCTCGGACGACTGACCGATGAGCGGGCCGCGCCCGCCCAGTCTCATTGGCAAGTTCGCACTGGAGATTCAGCCATGACCACCGCCACCCTCGCCCCGCGGGAAACGAAGAACCTGGACATCTACGGCGATGCGCCGCTGGAGTGGCAGCGCGTGGTGGATGCGCTGGACAAGACCATGAGCCTGCCGATCAGCGACTCGGCCAGCCATTACTGGATCGCGACCACCCGACCCGACGGCCGGCCGCACGTGATGGCCGCCGGTATCGTCTGGGACGGCAGCCACTTCTACCTGGTGAGCGGTCCCGGTACCCAGAAGAGCCGAAACCTGGCCCGCGACCCGCGCTGCGTGATCACCGTGGCGGCTCCGGGCGCCGACATCGTGGCGGAGTGCGAGGCGGAGATCATCCGCGACGAGGCCGAGCTGCAGCGCATCGCCAAGCTGTACGAGGGCTGGGGCCCGCAGGTGCGCGACGGGGCCTTCTGGCACGAGTACAGCGCGCCGAGCGCCGGGCCGCCGCCGTGGGACGTGTACCAGATCACGCCGACGACCTTCTACGCGGTCGCGACCGAGGATCCGCAGGGAGCAACCCGCTGGCGGCTGTAGCGCCCTGCCCGAGGCGCTAGGCTCCCGGCATGCCGCCCATCGCCCGCCGGGCCGACGACGCCGACCGTCCCCGCTGGGACGCCTTCGTGGCCGCGCGCCCGGAGGGCGACCTGCTGCAGGCGTGGGGCTGGGGAGCGTGCACCGCGCTGGCCGGAGAGCCGCCGATCCGCATCCTGGTCGAGGATGGCGGCGCCATCCGCGGCGTGGCCCAGGTGCTCATGCGATCGGCGCCGTTCGGCAAGCGGGTGGCCTACGTGCCGCACGGCCCGCTGTGGGACCGCTCGGAGCCCGACGCGGATCGCGTCTTCGCCTGGCTGATCCAGGGCCTGCGCACGTTGGCGCGCAAGGAGAAGGCCATCGTCGTCAAGATGGATCCCCGGGCGGAGCCTGGGGAGCAGCTGGACTTCGCGCGCCTGGCCGCCGCGCACCAGCTGCGACGCGCGCCGGACCTGCAGGCGCCCACCACGCGCATCGTCGACCTGCTGGACGGCGGCGAGCAGCTGGAGGCCTCGTGGCATGCCGACGCCCGGCGCCTCTCGAAGCGCGCGGCGCGCGAGGGCACCGTGGTGAACGTCTCACGGCAGCCGGACCCGGCGGAGGTATCGGTCCTGCATGACCTCCTGGCCGATGTCGCCGAGCATGCCGACTTTCGCGTGCGCTCGCCCGAGTTCCTGGAGCGCCTCGCCAGCGAGTTCTCAGGCGCCGGCGGCTGGTACCTGGGCATCGCGCGAGTCAAGGGTGAGCCGATAGCCGTCATGGCCTTCCCGCGCGTCGGCGATCGCGCCTACTACCTGTACGGCGCGCAGAAGCGCGACGAGCGCTTCAAGCACAACTACGGCTCGCACGCGGTCATGGCCGAGATGCTGCGCACGCTTGCGGCCGATGGCTGCCGCAGCGTCGACATGTGGGGCGTGGTCGAGGCCGACGACACGGACGCCGATCCGGCGTGGCGCGGGTTCAGCGACTTCAAGCGCACCTTCGGCGGGGAGCCGCTGCGCCACCCCGGCCTGTACGACCTGGTCACGGACCGCTTCTGGTACCGGCTGCGTGCGTTGCGTGAACGGTTGAACCGCCAACGACCATGACTGCTCCATTGACCATAACTGCCCGGTAATGAAAACGACTGATTCCCGGCGAAATCGTCCCAAATCAAGACCCGGGGTCATAAGTCCGGCATGTTTCGGGTGATTTCGGTCATCGCCATAACCCGGCAGTGATAGTCCAACCAAAGGGCACCAAAGGCACGCGACGCGAGCACCTTGGTAGCATCAACGCACCCAGGGGAGGTGACGCAATGACGTCAGGGAGTTCCACCAGTCGACCGGTTCTGATCGTGGTCGATGACCAGGCGACCTCCCGCCAGCTTGCGGCGGGTGCGCTGCGCCGGCGCTACGGCATGGATTACGAGGTCATCGACCTCGACGGCTCCAGCGCGGCCCTCGCCGAGCTCCAGCGCCTGCGCGACGCAGACACCGACGTGGCGCTGATCGCCGCCAACGTGAAGCTGGACGGCGACGGCACGCGGTTCCTGGGCCAGACGCGTGACGAGTACCCCAACGCGCGACGTTTGGTCCTGTCGCTGGTCGGCGACAACTGGGTGCTGCCCTCGGTCGCGCAGGCCGCGGCACTGGGCCTGGTCGACCACTGGGAATATCTGCCCTCGAGCGAGAACGACGAGCACTTCCTGGCGGTGATCGCCGACATCCTGGCCGACTGGGCCCACGAGATCGGCCGCGGCAACCCGCGGATCACCGTCATCGGTGAGCAGGGCGATCCGCACTTCACCGTCCTGGCCGAGGTGCTGCAGCGCTGGGAGCCGCAGCCCATCCGCACCTTGGAGGCGGGCACGGCGGCAGCGGACGCCTTCCTGAAGGAACGCGGCATCAGTGGGCCGCTGCCCATCGTTGCGATGACTGACGGCCGCGTGGTGACCGGCGCGAACATCGCCAACCTGTCGGACGCCATCGGCTCAGGCGTGGATCCCCGCGAGACGACCTTCGACGTGGCGGTCATCGGCCTTGGCCCTGCCGGCTTCTCGGCCGCGGTGAACGCCGCCTCAGAGGGCCTGCGGGTGATCCTGGTGAACGACACCTTCAGCCAGGCGAGCTCCAGCCCGCTGGTGCGCAACTACCTGGGCTTCCCGGCGGGCGTGACCGGCGCCGAGCTGATGCGCCGCGCCTGGTCGCAGGCCATGATGTTCGGCGCGGTGGCACGCATCGGGCGCACCGCCACCGACATCCGGCACAAGCAGGGTCGCAACGTGGTGACCCTGGACGACGGCTCGGTGATCACCGCCAACGCCGTAATGCTGGCGACCGGCGTCGACTACCGGCGCATCGGGGTGCAGAGCATCGACCGGCTGGTCGGCAGGGGCGTGTTCTACGGCTACGGGGCGCTGGAGGCGCAGGCCATGACCGGCGCCGACGCGGCGGTGGTCGGCGGCGCGAACTCGGCAGTCCAGGCAGCGCTGCACGTGGCCCGATACGCCCGCTCGGTCCGCCTGATCGTGCGCGGCAGCTCGCTGTCCGAGTCCGCTTCCGAGTACCTGGTCACCCAGCTGGACGGCCAGCCGGACCTGACCCTGCACCTGGACAGCGAGGTCGTCGACGCGGCCGATGCGCAGCGGCTGCGCTCCGTTACCGTGCGCAACCGGCGCAGCGCGGAGGTGACGGAGAGGCCGGTCTCGGGCCTGTTCATCATGATCGGTGCCCAGCCGCGCACCGACTGGATACCAAAGGAGATCGCCCGCGACGACCGTGGTTTCGTGCTCACCGGTGAGGACGCGCCGCCTCCGGCCAGCCCGAAGAACGCGCGCCTCCCGTTCGAGACGACGATGCCCGGCGTCTTTGCCCTGGGCGACGTGCGGTCAGGCTCCGTCAAGCGCATCGCGGCCGCGGTCGGCGAGGGATCGGCCGCGGTGCAGCAGGTGCACCGCTACCTGCAGCGGCTGGCTGAATCGACGCCGGAGGAGCAGCCCGCACGCGGGGCGGCGATCCCCATCGAGACGATGCACGCCGAGATCGCCTCCGCCTCGCGCCGCTAGTCGTTTGGTCGCGTCCTCCGCGGCATATGACTGGGCAGTTATGGATTTGACCGATTCGGGCTCGAACGTGTCCCGTTCATGACCGCGGGTAATGAAACCGACCGATTTCAGCGAGATTGGTCGTTTCTATAACAGCGTGGTTATACGTGGGCACGGCTAGCCAGTCGGTATAGATCTCGCTGGCGCTGATGCGTGGCCAGCCGTCCGCGCGCAGCGTGCCGACCAGGCAGAGGTTTCGCTCCCGGAAGCCGTCCATGCCCAGCTTCGCCAGCTCGGGCGCCGATGCCTCGAAGGCCGCCCATCTCACCCGGACATTGTGCCGCGCACGGGCTGATACCATTTGAGCGTGGACCTCGCCCGCCTGCGGGCGGCTCCGGCTGCCGTCGTATCGCGCATCTCGCGCACGCAGGCGCCGGCGGAGCCGACCCATTCGATCGAAGATCTCGTGGCCGAGGCTCGGCTGCATCGGCCGAGCATCAACGTCGGCCTGATCGAGCGCGCCCACCAGGTCGCCGCGCAGGCCCACGAGGGCCAGGTTCGCGCTTCAGGCGAGCCGTACGTCCAGCACCCGTTGGAAGTGGCCCACTACCTGGCCACCCTGGAGATGGATGCCGAGACGCTCGCGGCAGCTCTGCTCCACGACGTTCCCGAAGACACGGACATGACCATCCAGGACATCGAGAAGCGCTTCGGGCGCGAGGTGGCCCGGCTGGTCGACGGGGTGACCAAGCTGTCCAAGTTCGGCAGCGCCCGCTCCATGGAGGAGCAGCAGGCCGAGAACATCCGAAAGATGTTCATGGCCATGGCCGAGGACGTGCGGGTGGTCATCATCAAGCTGGCCGATCGGCTCCACAACATGCGCACCCTGAACTACCTGCCGGCGGACAAGCAGGCCCGGATCGCACGGCAGACGATGGAGATCTACGCCCCGCTGGCCCATCGGCTGGGGATGTGGCAGATCAAGTGGGAGCTCGAGGACCTGAGCTTCAAGTACATCGAGCCGGAAAAGTACCGCCAGCTGGTCGAGATGCTGGCCGACCGGCGCAAGGCCCGCGAGAGCTTCATCAACAAGAGCATCCAGATTCTGCGTCGCGAGCTGGCGAAGATGAACATCGCGGCCGAGATCAGCGGCCGGCCCAAGCACCTGTTTTCCATCCACAAGAAGATGGAGCGCAAGGGCGCCGAGTTCAACGAGATCTACGACCTCCACGCCATCCGGGTCCTCGTCGAGGACGTCAAGGACTGCTATGCCGCCCTGGGCGTGGTCCATTCCATGTGGAGGCCGATACCCGGACAGTTCGACGACTACATCGCCATGCCCAAGGCCAACATGTACCAGTCACTGCACACCGCGGTCATCGGGCCCGATGCCAAGCCGCTGGAGGTCCAGATTCGCACCCGGCAGATGCACGAGGTGGCGGAGGCGGGGATTGCCGCGCACTGGCGCTACAAGGAGGGCTCCCGCGGCGATCGGCGCTACGACGAGAAGCTGGCCTGGGTGCGGCAGCTGATCGACTGGCAGCGGGAAGTGGCCGACGCCACCGAGTTCGTGGAGGGCCTCAAGCTGGAGGTCTTCCAGGACCAGGTCTTCGTCTTCACGCCCAAGGGCGACGTCAAGGACCTGCCGAACGGGGCGACGCCGCTGGACTTCGCCTATCGGATCCACACGGACGTGGGCCATCGCACCATCGGCGCCAAGGTCAACAACCGGTTGGTGCCGCTCGACTACCGGCTGCACAACGGCGACATCGTCGAGATCATCACCACCAAGGCCGCGCACGGCCCGTCCCGCGACTGGCTGAACATCGTCCAGACCAACCAGGCGCGCGAGAAGATCCGCCAATGGTTCAAGCGCCAGCAGCGCGACGAGAACATCGCGCAGGGGCGCGAGCTGCTCGACCGGGAGCTGCGTCGCGTGGCCCACGAGACCCTCAGCTCGGTGTCATCCGAGAAGCTGACCGAAATCGCCGCCCAGTCGCACTACAAGGAGCTCGACGACTTCTTCGCCGCCATCGGCTATGGAGCCGTCTCGCCTGGGAGCGTGGTCTCCAAGCTGGAAATCCACGACGACGCGGCCATCACCCTGCCCGAGGTGGCGCCGGCCAGCGCCGCCCCGTCGACCACCGGCGTGCGGGTCAAGGGCGTGGGCGACCTGCTGGTGCGCTTCGCGAACTGCTGCTCACCGATCCCGGGCGACCCGATCACCGGCTACGTCACGCGCGGCAAGGGCGTGACCATCCACCGCGCCAACTGCCCGTCGGTCCTCTCCGAGCGTGACATCGAGCGGCTGATCGACGTGGACTGGGAGTCGGCCGACCTGCAGACCTATCCGATCTCGGTCCGGATCGAGGCGCTGGATCGCGCCGGGCTGCTCAACGAGATCACCAACGTGGTGGCCGAGGCCAAGGTCAACATCGTGGCCGCGTCCATCGGCACGCACCCGGACGGCACGGCCACCATCAGCGCCACGCTCAAGGTCACCTCGCTCGAGCAGCTGTCACGGGTGCTGACCCGCATCGAGCGCATCCGCGACGTGACCAGCGTCACCCGCGAGGCCCGCTAGGCGCCGATACCTCCCCGCAGCCTGCCGCGGAGCGCCGCGGTCGCCGCAGTCGCCGCTCATAACTGCCGGGTTCTCAAATTGACCGATATCTCCCAAAACGTGCTGCCCCTACGACCGGGGGTCATGAAAGCTGCGCAATTCTGGCCGAAAGGGTCATTCCCATAACGGGCCAGTGATGCCTCGTCGGAGGTGAGCTGGGGCTTTCCGCCGTCACCCGTGCAAACGCGGGTCTGCTACTCCCCATCCAGGCCGTAGTCGCGGAGAGTGAACTGACGCTCGCGGCGGCGGCGGAGCAGGTGACTCCCCAGCAGCACGGCGGCGAAGCCGCCGACGCCGAAGGTCAGGCGGCCGATCCCCAGGCTCTCCGCGTCGGCAGACGTGGCATTCAGCGCGGACGCTGCCCGGGTGGCCGCCACGTAGCGGTGCTGGGTGTAGAGCTCGAGCGCCTCCGCCCGCTCGTTGGCCACGTCGCGGCCGAGCGTGCCCATCCAGCCAAGGACGCTCGTCGGGGCGGAAGCCGGATCGGCGGCGGCGAGCGCCTGCAGCGCCTCCACCGTGTGCCGCGCCGTCATCAGCGCACCGCTGGTGTCGCCAGACTCCCATCGTCGCCGCACGTCGTCGGCCAGTGGCAGGTTCAGCCGCGCGGCCAGCGCGGCGGAGCGGTGCCAGGCCTCTGACATGGCCACGCCATCTGCGATGCGCTGGCCGGCTGAATCGAAGTTCCAGTTGTCCATGTCGCGGCGCAGGACCTCCGGCACGTTCCAGCCGGGCAGCTGCTGGGGCAGTGCGTGGTACCGGCCGCGGGTCAGGGAGCGGCTGGAGAGGCCGAAGAAGTCGGTGGGCTCGAAGACCCAGGCGTCGAACAGGTCGCCGAACTCCTCGCCGGTGCGCTCCTCCAGCAGGTCCAGGAAGTAGCGTGCGTCGCCCGGGGCGAACGGCCAGCGCTCGGCTTCGTCATCGGCCGATGGCGTGGTGGAGCCCATCGGCTGGTAGGCGTACTCGCGATTGATCATCGCGCGCCAGACGTTCGCCAATCCATCGGCTCCGGCGCGCTCGGCGATGGCTCGCGCAAGCCGCAGGGAGGCGCCATAGGCGTACAGCTCGGTGAGGTCGTCCTCCTCGCCCAGGCCGCCCCATCGGCTCAGGGGGATGGCGTGCGCCTCGAGGTCGTCGGTGAGCTCCACCTGGGTGCCCTGCCAGCCCGCCGCCCGCACCACCTGGTCGGCGTAGTAGGAGGCGAAGCCCTCCAGGATCCAGCGCTCGGTGGCCAGCTTGTCGTCGAACCAGGCGTGCGCCGCCTCATGCACCACCACCCCGTCGTCGACGTCGAACGCGATCTTGATGTCGTCCTGGCGCAGATTGCCCTCGAACACGCCCGCGTACCCGCCGATGCTGCGCGACGACGTCTCCCGCACGACCATGGTCGCCTGCCCGACGTAGGGCAGGCCGATGAGGCTGCTCAGCGTCGGCAGCGCCTCACCGATGCGCGCGGCCACGTGCTGGCCCCAGCGCAGGTCGTCACGCCACGCGAGCACCGTGATCGACACCTCGCGGCGGCCGACGCGCGACTGCGTGACCGATGAGCGCAGGAACGAGTCCGGCACGTCCGCGCGGTCGGTGGTCACGAACGCGGCGAAGGTGGCCGGGTCGTCGATGTCGGTCCAGCGGTAGCTGAAGCCGCCGCTGGCACTGGGTGCGCGGCGCGGGACGTCGCCGCCGATGACGTCGAGCTCCCAGCCTTCCGGGATGACCACTGACACCGCGCTGCCCGGCACGCCGGCCGATCCCGCCGCCTGGATGGGGAAGGCGGCCACCATCTGGCGGATCTCCACCTCGCCGGCGGCGTCATCAGGTCCGAGGGCGAAGGTCAGCTCGAAGCTGGCCGATTGTCCCGGGGCCAGCGGCTGTCCCGGCACGATGGTCACCGGGTCGAAGGCATCGGGCGTGTCCGGCGCTTCCCGGACGCTGGCCACCTGGCCGTCGACCTCCGCGCGGTACCGCCGGCCCTCCGGCAGGCGGACCGTGAAGCTGCCCAGCGCTCCGACGTCGCTGGCGGTTACCACTTGGCCCCGCACCGCGACCCGGATGCTGCCGCGCTGCGGCTGGACGGCGTATACCGTGCTGGCGGTGATGCGCGCCGTCGAGTCGGCGGCGTGGACGGGCGTCGGCAGCCAGCCAACCAGTGCCAGCGCCGTGACCAGGATCAGGCTCGCGCGTGCGAGCCGGGCCGTGTTCAGCGTTCCCGCCTCCGTGGTGGGGCAGGATTATTGCCCCGAACCGCGCCGGTGGCCACCGGTACACTCGTCACGTGGCCCGCCAGATCAACGCCCCGCGCGGCACCCGCGACCTGCTGCCCGAGGACGGGGCGGCGTGGGTAAGGTTGGAGCAGCTGGCCGCCGAACTCAGCCGACGCTACGGCTTCGACCGTGTTGACATCCCCCTGTTCGAGCGGGTCGAGCTCTTCGCCCGCGGCCTTGGCGAGTCCTCCGACGCCGTGGAGAAGGAGATGTTCCGCGTCTCCGGGGCCGCCGGATCGGACGAGGCGCGGGCCGAGTGGGCGCTGCGCCCAGAGCCCACCGCCGGGATCGTGCGCTCGTTCATCGAACACGGCCTGCACGTGCGCCCCGGCCCCTTGCGGCTGTGGATGATCGGTCCCATGTTCCGCTACGACCGACCGCAGGCCGGCCGCTACCGGCAGTTCACGCAGTGGGACGTCGAGGTGCTGGGTGATTCGGGGCCGATGGTCGACGCAGAGCTCATCGAGCTGGGCCACCGCTACATCCTGGAGTCCGGGGTGTCTGGCGCCGTGGCGCATTTGAACTCGATTGGCGACGCGGTCTGCCGCCCGATATACCGCCAGGCGCTGCTCGACTACTTCACGCCCCTCCAGGATCGCCTGTCCGATGACTCCCGGCGCCGTCTGCGGGTCAACCCGCTGCGGGTGCTCGACGATCGGCTGCTCGATCCCGAGCTGGCGGCGGGTGCGCCGCGCAGCATCGATCACCTGTGCGACCCGTGCCGCGAGCACTTCGACGGCGTCCTTCGGCTGCTGGATGCCATGGTCATCCGCTACGAGATCGACCCGGGCATCGTCCGCGGGCTGGACTACTACACCCGCACCACGTTCGAGTTTTTCGTCGAGGGCCGCGAGGGACAGCAGCAGGCGCTGGCGGGCGGCGGCCGCTACGACGGGCTGGCGCAGCTGCTCGGCGGGCGCCCGACGCCGGGGATCGGCTTCGGGCTGGGCATCGACCGGGTGGCGCTGGCTGCTGCGGAGGCAGGCGCCACGGTGCCCGTTGAGCCGCTGGTCGCGGTCCTCTCCGCGGACCCCGAGGCCATGGAGCCGCGGCTTGCCACCGCAGCCGCGTTGCGCGAGGCCGGGCTGCGCGTCCGGCCGGATACGAGCAGCCGCAAACTCGGGAAGCAGCTGGAGAGCGCCGCCAAGCTCGGCGCACGCTGGGCGGTGATCATCGGAGCGGGCGGGGAGCTCACGCTCCGCGACCTCGACGCCGGCACGCAGGCTGAAGAGACGCTTGCTCGAGTGGTGGAGTTCATCAAAGCCGGGTAGCGGCCCGACCGCGGCCCGTGGGGCCCGAGCATCACTGCCCGGTTATGGAAATGGCGTGATGCGGCTGATTTCTGCCTGGTTCATGACCGGCCGTAATGGATCCGACGTGTTTTCGCCGTAATCGGTCGTTTCGATAACACCCCCGTCATATTCAGGCGATCACAAGCCGGGCCTCGGAGGCGGCCGGCGTGGACGTGATGACCGACTAGGCAGCGACACGGGGCGTGCGCGCGGCCCTTCCCCGCGTACTGGGTGCGTGGAACAATCCGCTTCATGCTGAAGGAGGCCGAGCGAGGCTGTTTGGTTTTGGCCGATATCTCCGGCTATACCGGCTTCCTGGCGGACAGCGAGCTGGCGCACGCCCAGGACGTGCTGCGCGACCTCATCCAGACCGTGGTCGGCACCCAGCGGCCGCTCCTGAAGCTGGCGAAGCTCGAGGGTGACGCCTCGTTCAGCTACTCGCTGACGGACAAGCCCGATGGCTCCGCACTGCTCGACACGCTCGAGGCCTCGTACTTCGCCTTTCGCCGCCGGCTGGATGCCATCAAGCGCGCCACCACCTGTGATTGCAACGCCTGCATCCTGATTCCCGGGCTGAACCTCAAGTTCGTCGCGCACTTTGGCGAGTTCGTCCGTGAGCGCATGTACGGCGTCGAGGAATTGACCGGGACCGATGTGATCGTCGCCCATCGGCTCCTGAAGAACGACGTCACCAGCGTGCAGGGCGTGGCTGCCTACGCGCTGTTGACCGATGCGCTGGTGCGGGCCGCCAACCTTGATCCGCAAGCGCTGGCCTTCGCGGAACATCGGCATGCGTACGAGGGGATCGGCGAGGTGGCCGGGTGGGTGCATGACCTCGAGCCGCGCTGGCAGTCCGAGCAGGAGACGCGGCGGGTGCGCGTGACCGCCAAGGCGCAGCTGAGGGCCGTCGAAGCCGATATTCCGGCGACGCCGCAGGAGGTGTGGGCGGTCGTCACGGACCCGAATCGCCGGGCAGACTTCGTGCCCGGAGTGGCGCGCGTGGACGAGGCGCCGATGGGCGGGCGCCGGGGGATCGGCACCACCAACCACTGCGTGCACGGCGAGGGGGCGACCCTGGAGGAGATCCTGGACTGGCGTCCCTTTGACTACTTCACGCTGAAGAGCACGGTGCCCGGCATTGGAAGCTGGGTCGTCACCGAGGAGGTGCAGGCGACGGACGGCGGCGCGCACGTAGCCATCCGATTCCAGAAGCCACGCTCGGCGGCGGAGCGGGCGAAGCTCGAGCAGGTGCTGCCCGCCATGGTGCCCCTCTACGAGGCCTCGTTGCAGAAGCTGCGCGAGCTGCTCAGCGCGCCCGCCGCTCTGCCAGCGCCCGGCCGATGAGCACCAGCAGCCCGGCAGCCAGCACGCCACAGCTGGTGCAGCCGGTACCATTGCGCCTCCCATGGCACAGGCATTTCGCAGCCATACCTGCGGCGAGCTGCGCCCGGAGCACGTCGGGCAGCGGGTGATGCTGTCCGGCTGGGTGCATCGGCGCCGTGACCACGGGCACCTGGCCTTCTTCGACCTGCGGGACCGCTACGGCATCACCCAGGTGGTGACCAGCGCCGAGGAGGGCGCGGAGGCCCACACGGCGGCGGAGGCGGCCCGCAGCGAGTGGGTGGTGCAGGTCGAGGGGACCGTGCGGCATCGGCCTGAGGGCACCACCAACGCCGAGCTGCCGACCGGTGAGATCGAGGTCGCGGTGGATCGGTTCACGGTGCTCAACCAGAGCAAGGTGCCGCCGTTCTACATCAACGAGGAGCAGCCCGGCCTGGACGAGAGCCTGCGGCTGAACCACCGCTACCTGGACCTGCGGCGGCCGCCGGTGCAGGCGCGGATGCTTATGCGCTCGCGCCTGGCATCGGCCATCCGTCGGGCGCTGGAGGACGACGGGTTCGTCGAGATTGAGACGCCGAACCTGATCCGCTCCACGCCGGAAGGCGCCCGCGACTTCGTGGTGCCCAGCCGCCTGCGGCCGGGCGAGTTCTACGCGCTGCCACAGAGCCCGCAGGTCATGAAGCAGCTGCTGATGGTGGCCGGCTACGACCGCTACTTCCAGCTGGCGCGCGCATTCCGCGACGAGGACCTGCGTGGCGACCGCCAGCCGGAGCACACCCAGGTCGACATCGAGATGAGCTTCGTGTCCGAGGAGGACGTGCTCGGCATCATCGAGCGCATGGTGACCCGGGTGGCCAAGGAGGTCCTCCCGGACCGGCCGATCCTGCACGAGCCCTTCCCGCGTCTGACCTACGAGGAGGCGATCGACCGTTACGGCTCCGACAAGCCGGACATTCGCTTCGGTTTGGAGCTGGTGGACCTGACCGATACGGTTCGCGGCGTCGACTTCCGGGTCTTCGCCGAGCCCATCGCGGGCGGTGGCCGTGTTCGCGGCCTGCTGGCCGCCGGCTGCGGCGGCTGGTCGCGCAAGCAGCTCGATGAGCTGACCGAGGTCGCGCGGCGCCACGGCGCCGGCGGGCTGGTGCACCTGTCCGTGGGGGAGGACGGGGCGCTGTCCGGGCCGGCCGCCAAGTTCCTGGACGGTTCGGTGCAGGAGGCGCTGCGCTCCTTGCTCGGGGCGGCGGCCGGTGACCTGCTGTTGATCGTGGCCGACGCCGATCCGGTGCGCGGCGCCGAGGCGCTGGGCCAGGTGCGCCTGGCGGTGGCGGATCGGCTGGACCTGCGGACGCCGGGCGTCCTGGCCTACGTGTGGGTGACCCGCTTCCCGATGTTCAAGTGGGATCCCGATGGCCAGCGCTGGGACGCCACCCACAACCCGTTCAGCGCGCCCGTCTGGGAAGAGGCGGATCGCATGGAAGAGGACCCCGGCTCGATCCACGCGCAGCAGTACGACCTTGCGCTGAACGGCTGGGAAGCCGGCGGCGGCTCCATCCGGATCCACCGCCGCGACCTGTTGGAGCGCGCATTTGCTTTGATGGGCCACACGCTCGAGGGGGCGCGCGACCAGTTCGGCGCGCTGCTTGACGCGCTGGAGTACGGCGCTCCGCCGCATGGCGGCATCGCCATCGGCCTGGACCGTTGGGCCGCCCAGTACGCCGAGGTGGACAACATTCGGGAGGTGATGGCCTTCCCCAAGACCCAGTCCGGGGCGGACCTGATGCTCGACGCGCCTTCCCGGATTGCGGA
>DATBIY010000055.1:0-14445 GCA_036556695.1 Candidatus Limnocylindria bacterium | reverse complement strand
TGCCGCCGCCGGTATCGGCTCCATGCCCAGGCGGTCGACCAGCCAGGCCACGCGGTCGGCCGTCGCTGTGTCATCCAGGGCGTGCCCTGAGTCGTAGAGGTCCAGGCGGGCACCGCTCGCCGCGTCGGTGAGCTCGCTGGCGACATCGGGCGGGACCACGTCATCGGTCTCGCCGTACTGGAAGTAGAGCCGATCGCCATCGACGTTCGCCACTTCCGCCATTGCGTCCAGCGGCGCCATGGTGTCCAGGTACAGGTTCCACTTCTCGTCGCCGTACAGGTTATGGAGCGCCCGGATCGAGCCATCGGTCTCCGATCGCAGGAAGCCGGTCCACGACGGGCGGCCGCTCAGCAGGACGAGCGAGCCGGGACGCGGGTCGACCGCTGCCAGTACTACGCCCAACGAGGCGCCCCAGCTGTGGCCCACGAAGGCAAGCCGCTCCATGTCGATGTCGCCGCGCTCGGCGAACACGTCGTAGGCACGCCGCGCGTCGACCACCGCCTGTGCGGTCATGTCGCGCTCCATGTCCGGCTTCCCGAAGTCGGACAGATGGGCACGCTGATCGTCGCCGGTGCGGCTGAACGGAGCGTCCAGCACCAGCGAGGCCGCGCCGCCGTGCGCCATGGCGATCGCCTCGTCCACGAAGTCGTTGCGGCCGGTCTCGCTGCCGTGCAGATAGACGATGCCGGGAAACGGCCCCTCGCCGGCGGGCAGCACCAGCCAGGCCGAGACGCGCCCGCCGAGCGGGCTGTCCCACGCCAGGTCGTGGACGGTGATGCCGTCATCCAGCGCGATCGGTTCCGCCACCTCGCTGACGTTCAGCGGCGCGGCGGGGTCGTAGGCGGTCAGTGCCGCGGCATCCATCACGGACGGTCCCTCCGAAGGGCTGAGGGTCGCTGCGCTCGAGGCCGGCGTGCCGCTGCCGCAGGCGGCCAGCATCAGGGTCAGCGCGGCGAGCAGGGTTGCGCGAGGCTCGGGTCGTGGCATCATGTGATGGAGCATAGCCCACCGATGGGGAAAAGTCCATCAGTAAGTCGCCGCCGCCCGTCCGCGACGCCACGCCAGGGGAGATGAAGGCGCTGGGCCACCCACTGCGCCTGCGCATCCTGCGCCTGACGCTGGATGAGCCGATGACCAACAAGCAGCTGGCCGAGCGGCTGGACCGCGACCCCGGGACGGTGCTGCACCACGTCAAGCGCCTGGTCGAGACCGGGTTCCTGGCGGCCGAGCCCATCCGCGAGGGACGTCGCGGTGCGCTGGAGCGGCCGTATCGGGCCACCGGCAAGTCGTGGCAGGTGCGCATGGCGCCCACCGCCGATCACACCGCCACGGTCATGGAGGCCGTCCGCGCCGAGATCCTGGAAGCGGGGCGCGAGGCGGCGGTCACCACCGTCCGGCTGGGTGTGCGGCTGAAGGCGGCCGACGTGCGCGAGCTGCGACAGCGCATTCGCGACCTTGGCGACGAGTTCGCCGAGCGCGACGACCCGCGCGGCGAGCCGATGGGCCTGCTGGCCATCGCCCACCGGCGCCGGCTCAGTCCTCAGCCGTCCGGCAGCTCCAATGACCAGGTGTCGTCGAAGGCCCCGCCACCGTCGCGGCCGCCGAAGAGCAGAAGGCGCTGACGCTCCGGGTCGGGGATCAGCTCGGCACCGGATCTCGGCGCGGGGCCATCGCCGGTATCCAAGGGTCTGGCGCTGCCGTCATCGGCAATGAGCCAGCCATCGGCAAGGTAGTTGCCGTCCAGTGTCCCGCCGCCGACGACGACGGTGCCGGCGCCCCAGCGGGCCGAGGCATACAGCTGCCGCGCGTCCGGACCTCGATCAAGCGTGACCTCCTGCCACCGCGGCTCGGCGGCGTCCAGCAACCACAGGTCGCCGAGGGCCGGCACGCCGGTCGTCTGGCCGCCGTACAGGGCGAGCCTGCCGTCGTCGGTCCACCAGCAGGCGTGCAGGCAGCGCTCCACCGGCCGCTCGCTGTCCGGCGTGACGTCCTGCCAGCGCAGCGTGGTGAAGTCGTAGGTTCGCGTGTCGGAGAAGCGCGAGCCGTCGCTGGTGAAGCCGTGGCTGATCCAGAGCCGCCCGTCCGAACTGAGCGCGGCACAGCTTCCGTAGCGCGCCAGCGGCCGCGCGCCGTCGCCGGGCAGCTGCCGCCAGCGCTCCGCCGCGGGCTCGAAGAGCCACAGGTCGTCGAAGAAGCCGGCGGGGCTCTGGCCGGCGAAGACCACCAGGCCCATGCCGTCGACCCACACCGCGTTGTGCCCGAAGCGTGCCGGCGGGCCTGCGACCTCCAGGCGCCGCCACGCGTCCGTCGCCAGGTCGAAGGCCCACAGGTCGGAGAAGGCCGTGCCGTCAGCTGCCCGCCCGCCAAAGAGATACGCCGTCGTGCCGCGTCCATTTACCGTCCAGGTGTGGTCCTCGCGCGCCGCCGGCCCCGCAACTTCCAGCCGCTGCCATGCGATCTCAGTCGCCGTGGGCGACGGGGCCTCCGTTGCGGAAGCAGTCGGCATGACCGATGCGGAAGCGGGCACGGGCGTTGCGCTGCTCGTCGGACTGGGGCTTGCGGAGGGCGCCACCGCACAGCCGGCCAGCACCAGGGAGAGCACGACTGACGCGGTTCTCATGTCACGATCATGCGGCGGCTGCGTGACGGACCGATGACGCGGCTCGGCTCAACCGCGCTGCAGGATCTGGGCGAGGACCGGCGGGTCGATGTTTCCGCCGGAGACCACCACCGCCACGTGCCCGGTGCCCGCACCGCCCGCACGGGCGGCCGCCAGCGCCACCGCACCGGCCCCCTCGGCGATCACCCGGGCGCTCGTCGCCAGGATGCGCACCGCCTGGCTTACCTCGTCCAGGCTGACGACCAGCGACCCGGCGAGCTGGCGCGAGACCAGCGGCCACATGGCATCCACCACCCGCGTGCTGCCGATGCCGTCGACGAAGGTGCGCTGCATCTCGATCTCAACCGGCTTCCCGGCCCCCAGGGCGGCAGCCAGTGGAGCGGCCCCCTGCACCTCGGCGGCGTAGACCGGGACCTCCGGCCGCAGCGCGTGCACCGCGCAGGCGATGCCGGCCGACAAACCACCACCACCGTACGGAACCACCACGGCGTCGATTTCGGGCAGCTCCTCGACGATCTCGAGGCCAATCGTCGCGTTGCCGGCCATCATCGGCTCCGAGGCGAACGGGCTGAGAAACGTGCCGCCCATGGCGGGATGGGCGCCCTCGACCAGTGCCTGCCACCAGCGCGCGAAGGGCTCGGGAACGATGGTTGCGCCCAGCGCGCGCACCGGCTCCACCTTTGCCGCCGGGGCGTCATCCGGCACCACCACCGTGCAGGGGATGCCGTGCCGGTGGGCCAGCCAGGCAATGGCGCGGCCCATGTTGCCGGCGCTGGCCGTGCCGATGCCGCGAGCCAAGTCCTCGCCGTCGAGCATGGCCACCGAGTTCGCGGCACCCCGCAGCTTGAAGCTCCCGACCGGCTGCATGTTCTCGAGCTTGAGGTGGACGGTCGGAGCCTTGCTGCCCTCCAGGCGCAGCAGCGGCGTCCGCATGGCGATGCCGGCGATCCGCTGGGAGGCCGCCCGCGCATCGGCCAGGCTGACGGGTGCGAGCGAGGCCTCGGCCATGCCTCAGGCGAGGGGGATGGGAGTGCCCGCGCCGGTGGCCACCGCCTGCTGGTGGATCCAGCGCGCCGCGGCCAGGTCCTCGACCGCCAGGCCCAGGGACTTGAACAGCGTGATCTCCTCGTCCGCGGTGCGGCCGGAAGACATGCCCGCCGCCACCTCGCCCAGCTCGGCGACGATGTGGTCCTCGCCGATCACTCCCTCGCCCAGCGGAATGAGGTAGTCGCCGGCCTCGTTGCGGGCGGACTCGCGGCGGTCGACGAACAGCCGGGAGCGGCGCACCGCCTCGCTGTCCAGCTCGCGGCTGGTGCGCATCGAGGCGCCCACGGCGTTGACGTGCACGCCCGGCTCGAGCCACTCGCCCAGCAGCACCGGCTGCGCCGAGGCGGTCACCGTGCAGACGATGTCGGCGCCGCGCACCGCCTCCTCGGCGCTGCCGGTGGCCTGCACCCGTACGCCGCTCTCCGCCGCGTCGGCCACGAACTCGCGCAGCCGCTCGGGATGCGGGCTCCAGGCGCGCACGTCGCCCAGCTCGCGCACGGCGCGCATCGCCTCGAGGTGCGAGCGGGCCTGTACGCCGGACCCCAGGATGGCCAGGCTGGTGGCGCTGGCGCGCGCCAGGAGGCGGGTGGCCAGGCCGCTGACCGCCGCGGTGCGGATGGCGGTGATGGCGATGGCGTCGATCAGCGCCACCGGCGTGCCGTGCTCGCCCTCGAAGAGCAGCACGAAGCCCTGGTGCGACTCGAAGCCCTGGCCGTGGTTGCCGGGGAAGACGCTGATGACCTTCACCCCCATGGCCGGTGGATCGGCCAGCACGGCGGGCATGGTGGCCAGCACCGAGGGCTCCTCGGCGGGCACGGGCACGATGGTGCGGAGGGGGTTGGTGGCCGCGCCGCGGGCGAGACCCGCCAGCGCATCGGCCATCAGGTCCACGCAGCGGTCCATGGGCAGCAGCCCCCGGGCGGTAGCGCCGTCGATGACCAGCATGCTGCGTGGCTCGTTCACGGCGGCATGATGCCGTACACAAGGCTCGCGACGCGAGACACAATTCGACAGGAGGTGCGACCCATGGCTCAGGGCGAAGGCACGAAGGAGAACCCGTGGCGCCTGAAGACGGCGCCGGGCACCAGCGACTACGAGATGTATCGGGACGAAGCCGCGGATCCGCCGGCGCTGGTGTGCCAGGTCGGATCCACGAAGCTGATGTACCACCTGCGCGCGATCGAGGATTTGCACGCCTGGCTCAAGGCACAGGGCGACTGGGTGCCACTTGGCGCGGCCGATGAGCAGAAGCCGGCGGCCGATGGCACGGTCGAGGCCTGGGGCCGATCGGCCGACAACCCGGTTGGCGGCTGGTACGGGCTGCGCAAGGGGTACCGTGGGCGCTTCGGCATGTACCTGCCGCCGCTGCTCGAGGCGCTGGGCCTGGTCGAGCTGGAACACAACCCGCGCAACAACCGCGTGCGGGCCATCTGACCCGCCGCGGGGCTAGTGGATGATCGGCCCCGGAGTGTGATCGCCGGCCAACGGCTGGCCGCCGCGCTCGGCCTCGACCTCGTCCATCACCTGGTCGAGCTGGGTGTGCGCCTCGTCGAGGTGCGCCAGGATGCGGCGCATGCGCTCGGAGGGCTCATCGGCTCCTTCGGCGTCGCCCTCCGCGGCCCACACCATGCGGCGCGCGATCTCGACCAGGGTGTGGACCTCGTTGAGGTCGTTGCTCAGCTGGGTCAGCCGGTCTTCATCCATCACGGTGATGCCATCTCCAGGTAGGCCTCGGAACAGCATTTTGCATCACGCTGCTCCTGGCGTCGGGTTGTCAGGCCGTGCCTCTATGGTTCACGCATGAGCGAGAAGCGAACCACGGCACGAGCATTTCACGAAGCCGATGGAGTGGAGGACTGGCGCGTGCTCTTCTCCGGCGCGCACGCGTACTTCCGCGCCACGTCGTTCGACCACGGCGCGGAACTGGTGGGCGCGATCGCCGAGGTCGCGCGGGAGGTAGGCCACGTCCCGGACGTCGACCTGCGGCCAGAAGGGGTCACTGTCCGCACCGCGTCGGGCGAGTATGGCGCGCTCAGCAAGCGTGACGTGGAGCTTGCCCGGCGCATCTCGGTCGAGGCCCGGAGGCTTCAACTCGAGCCCGACCCGTCCCAGGTCCAGGTGATCGGGATCGCCGTGGCCCAGGACGAAGGCGCCGATGTTGGTCCCTTCCTGGCAGCCGCGCTCGGGTATCGGAGCATCGGCCCAGGCGAGGACGTGATCGATCGGCACCGGCGCAACCCGTACTTCTCGTTCCAGCGCCTGCGCCCTCCAAGACCCGGCCGCGGGCGGACGCACATTGATGTCAGCGTGCCGGCGGATCAGGCACAGGCCAGGGTTGCGGCTGCCCTGGCGGCGGGCGGGCGCCTGGCCGATGACAGCCACGCTCCGCACTGGTGGACGCTCGCCTCGCCGGAGAACCACGGCGTCGACATCGCCGCATGGCCGGACTTCGAAGACGGCGACGACTGACGACGATCAGCCAGGAAGTGGGGTGGAGCGGGAGACGGGATTCGAACCCGCGACATTCTGCTTGGGAAGCAGACACTCTGCCAACTGAGTTACTCCCGCGGCGCAGCCGATTCTAGCAACAGCGCCACAGAGCGCCAAGACGCGTGGCGCCCAGGCGGGTGGCTGCGCGGATCGAACGGGGAGCGCGATGCTGGGGTAGTTCCCATCAGCATGCTTCGCTTGCGAATCCCGGCGGCCACCGCGCTGGCGCTGACCGTCCTTTCGTCCTGCGTCACGGCGCCGGTGCCGTCCACGCCGCTGCCGTCGTTCTCGGTGGCTCCCGGCGACGTGGGGGAGATCAGCGCCGACCGCGTGCGCGAGCACCTGCAGGCGCTGGAGGAGATCGCCGCCGCCAACGGCGGAAATCGAGCGGCGGGCAGCAGCGGCTACGCGGCGTCGGTCGACTACGTGGTCGGGCAGTTGCGGGAGATGGGCTACACGGTGAGCACGCCGGTCGTCGACATCACCGCCTTCCGCGAGCTTCCAGGCTCCAGGCTGGCAATCGAGGGCGGCGCCACCCTGGAGAGCGGCCGTGATTTTCGGGCGATGCTGTACTCGGCGGCGGGCGACCTGACCGCGCCACTGGCCACGGTGGGATTCCCCGACTCACCGGGCGGCGAGGGCAACCAGGGCTGCGACGCCGATGACTTCGCCGGCTTCCCGGCGGGCGCCATTGCCATAACTCCGCCCGGGCCGTGCTTCCGGCGTCAGACGGTGCAGAACGCGGTGGCCGCCGGTGCCGTGGCGCTGCTGGCCGTCTACGCGGACCGCGAGCCCGGCACGGCGCTGCGTCCCACGCTGATATCGCCGGAGGGCATGGACATCCCCGCGCTCACGGTCGTCACCGAGGCGGGCGACGCGCTGCTGGCTGCGGTGGCCGAAGGGAAGCAGGTGAGTCTGCGGGTGAACGTGGAGCTGACGCCGGCCGTGGCCCACAACGTCATCGCCGAGCCGGAGGACGCCGAGCCGGGTGGCAGGGTGGCGATGGTGGGCGCGCACCTGGACTCGGTGCTCGACGGGCCGGGCGTCAACGACGACGGATCCGGCGTGGCGGCCGTGCTGGAGATCGCCCGCACGTTTGCCGAGGTGCCGGGCGGCAGGCTGCGGGTCGGCTTGTGGGCCGGCGAGGAGTACGGCATCTACGGGTCGAGGGACTATGTCGAAAGCCTGGCCGACGGGGAACTGCAGACGCCCATCGCCTATCTCAACCTCGACATGCTCGGCTCGCTCAACGGCGTGCCGTTCGTCTACGACGACAGCCAGGCGGCGGACGGCTCCGACCAGGTCCGCGACTACCTGCTGGCCGCGCTGACGGCTTTGGGCGTGACCGCGGAGCCGATGGATCTGGGCGGCGCCTCAGACCATGCCGCTTTCCAGTTCGCCGGCATCCCGACCGGCGGCATCTTCAGCGGCGCCGCGGAGAAGAAGACCGCCGACCAGGCGTCAGCCCACGGCGGCACGGCCGATGAGCCGATGGACGCCTGCTACCACCTGCCCTGCGATACGACCGACAACGTCGACGCGGACCTCGTGGCGGTGTACGCGGCGGCTATTGCGCAGACGGCCCGGGCATTGGCGGAGGGCGAGCTGCTGCCCTGAGCGTGCACACCGGGGTGGCAGAATTGCGGTGTGCGAGTTTCCGCCAAGGCCGACTACGCGCTGCGGGCGGTGGCCGAGCTGGCGACCGCCAGCGACATGCCGCTGAAACGCGAGCGGATCGCCTCCGCGCAGGACATCCCCATGGACTACCTGGAGAACATCCTGCTCGAGCTCAAGCACGTGGGCATCGTGCAGAGCCAGCGCGGCGCCAGTGGCGGCTTCCGCCTGGCGCGCAGGCCGGACGAGATCAGCCTGGCCGATGTCATCCGCGCGGTGGACGGGCCGATGGCCAACGTCCGCGGCTCGCGGCCCGAGCAGGTCGAGTACCGCGGCGCCGCCGAGCACCTGCGCGACGTGTGGATCGCGGTGCGTGCCAGCCTGCGCGAGCTGCTGGAGCGCACATCGGTCCAGGACCTGGTGGACGGCACCCTGCCCAAGCGGGTGGACGAGCTGACCGCCGATCCGGAGGCCTGGGTCTCGCTGGGACGGGTGCGCGGCGTGGGCCGCTGAAACCTACTCGCGACCCTCGAGCAGGCCCCAGCGGCGGCGGATCGCCGTATCCAGGCGGCCGAACAGCAGTGCGTCGACCACGATGCCAATGACCAGGATGACGATCATGGTCGACAGCAGACCGGCGGCATCGGCGAACTCGCGCGACAGCTGAAGCCGCACGCCGAGCGCCGGCTGCTGTGCGATGATCACCAGCAGCTCGCCAGCCAGCAGCGAGCGCCAGGCGAAGGCCCAGGCCTGCTTCATGCCGCCGATGAAGGACGGTAGGGCAGCCGGCAGGATCACCAGCCGATAGGCCTCGAACCCGCGCGCGCCCAGCACGCGGCCCGCCCGCAGGAGCAGGCGTGGCACGTGGTCAACCCCGGCGATCAGCCCGTTGGCCACGCTCGGCGCGGCGCCCAGCACCACCACGAACAGCATCGCCTGCTCGGACAGGCCGAAGAGCAGGATGGCCAGTGGGAACCAGGCGATGGACGGCATGGTCTGCAGCCCGGTGATGAGCGACGCGATCGCCGTGCGCAGGAACTGCCAGCGCACGATCGCAATGCCGATGGCGCTGCCGATCAGCAACGCCAGGCCGAAGCCCACGGCGATGCGCCGCAGCGTGGTGCCGATGGCCATCAGCAGCCGCGAGTCGCCCAGGTCGCTGAGCAGCCGCTCACCGACCACCAGCGGTCCGGGGAGCTGCCACGGCTGCTTGACGCCGCTCAGCACCACCAGCTGCCAGATGCCGATCACCACGGCCGCCGCCGCCAGCTGCGGCCACGTGGCGCGCCAGATGCGCCACGCAACGGATTGCCGCGGCGCGATCGGCAGCTCCAGGGCATCCAGGCCGGCGAGCTCCAGGTCGCCGACCTGCGGGTCAGTGGCGCGTCGCATGACGGCGTACCTCCTCGCGCAGGCGGGTGGTGATGCGGGCCACCAGGGCGGCGCCAGCGGCGTCGCCCGGCTCCCGCGGTCGTGGCAGGTCGACCGGGATCTCCTCGGCCACGCGGCCGGGCCGGCTGGTGAGCACCACCACCCGATCTCCCAGGCGGACGGCCTCGCGCACGTCGTGGGTGACGAACAGCACCGTGAAGCGCGCATCCGCCCACAGCCGCTCGAGCTCGTCGTGGAGCAGGTCGCGGGTCATGGCGTCCAGTGAGCCGAAGGGCTCGTCCATGAGCAGGATGTCGGCCTTCTGGGCGAACGCCCTTGCCAGCGCGACGCGCTGGCGCATGCCGCCCGACAGCTCGTGTGGACGCTTATCGGCGAAGCCTTCGAGGCGAACCAGGCCCAGCAGCCGCCTCGCCTCGTCGTGCCGCTCGTGGCGCGGCACGCCGGCCAGCCGCAGGGCCAGCTCGACGTTGCCCGCGGCGGTCAGCCACGGGAAGAGCGCCGCCTCCTGAAAGAGGAGCGCCCTGCGGCCGCGGACGACCATTTCGCCGGCATCCGGCTTGTCGAGCCCGGCGACCAGGTTGAGCAGCGTCGTCTTGCCGCAGCCGGAGGCGCCCACCAGGCACACGAACTCGCCGGGCTGCACCTCCAGGCTGATGTCGCTGAGCGCCAGGACGTGGCTGCCGCGCGGACCGTAGACCTTGTGCACGTCGCGGACCGAAATGGCCGGCTGCTGGCCACCACCCGTCAGGACTTCGAATGGAGCCGGCGCAGAGACCGGAAGCGTGGCGCTCATGGCTGCGCGATGGGCTCCCTGCCCTCGGCGGCCAGCACCTCGTTGAGCGGGCCGAGCTCGTAGATCCCGGCCAGGTCCACCTGGTCGATGATGCCCAGCTCCACCGCGTCGGCCGCCGACGTGGTCAGCGATGCGGCGATCGGGTCGTTCGTGAACTCCATGCTGTCCCACGCATCGGCCAGGACGTCCGGATCGACCTCCGACCCGGTGAGCTGGTCGATGGCGGTGGCGACGGCCTCCTGCGCGTCCTCAGGGTTGTCGTTCACGAACTCGGTGGCCGCGACCTGGCCCTCCAGCAGCTTCTTCACGACCTCCGGGTGCTCGTTCAGGAAGCTGGTGGCCACGATCAGGTGCGTGGTCACGAAGCGACCGTCCGGCCACAGGTCACGCTCGTCGACCAGGACGTGTCCGCCGCCCTGCTCGACCATCAGCGTCGCCCACGGCTCCGGCACCCACGCGCCATCCAGCTCGCCGGCGGTGAAGGCGCTCAGCGCATCGGCATTGGCCTGCGGCGTGATGGCGACCTCGCCGCCGCCCTCGAGGTCCGTCTCGAACCCCTGCTCCAGCAGCCAGGCGCGCAGCGCGACGTCCTGCGTGTTGCCCAGCTGCGGCGTGGCCAGCGTCTTGCCGGCAAGCTGCTCCGGGCTGGTGACGTCCTGGCTGACAACAAGCGACGCGCCGCCCGAGGTCGCGCCCGAGATGATGCGGATCGCCTGGCCCTGCGACTGCGCCCAGGCGTTGATCGCCGGGCTGGGGCCGATGTAGCTGGCGTCCAGGCCGCCGTTGAACAGCGCCTCGATGACGTCGCCGCCGGCGTTGAAGGTCTGGGTGGTCAGCGTGACGCCGCTGCCGAGCTTGTCGGCGAAGATGCCGCGCTCGACGCCCACGATGGCGGTGGCATGCGTGACGTTAGGGAAGTAGCCGAGCCGCAGAGCGACTCCGGCACCGTCCGAGCTCTGCCCGGTGACGGACGAGCAGGCCGCGAGCAGAGCCGTCGCAAGCAGCAAGGAGATGGAACGCTTCAAGCCCTTCAAGCCTCCGGATACGATCAAGATGCTCATGTTGAGCAATTTAGTCGAGATAGTAAGCAAGGAGGATGCCATGGCGTGTCAAGTGCCTGGGATTCGGCGTCGGGTCGAGGGGCTCTTCGCGGCGGTGGCGCCTAGTGCGGGACGTCGGGCTCCAGGCGGCGGATGCGGTGCGCGAGGGCGTTCAGCACCTCGGACGCGATCTCCGGGAACTCGTCCATCATCGAGTGGAACTCGCGATGGGTGATCACCAGCAGGCGGCAATCCTGCTCCGCGGTGACGGTCGCCGTCCGCGGGCCGCCATCCAGTAGCGCGATCTCTCCGAAGAAGTCACCCGGCCCCAGCGTGTTGACCCGCGTGCTGTCGCGGTCGACGGTCACCTGGCCGCTGACGATGACGTACATCTCGGCACCGCTGTCGCCCTGGCGCATGAGGGTGTAGCCGGCGGGCACGTCGACCTCATCGGCCAGCATCCCGAGCCGCTCCAGCTTGCGCCGGTCGAAGGCGGAGAACAGCGGGATGCGATGCAGCAGGTCAAGCTTCTCGTCGCGCGCCACGCGGGTGCCTCCAGGTTTGGTTGCCGCAGGATACGACGACAGCAGCCGGCCGCATAGACGGCGCTATCCGATGACTTGTGCCCCCCGCCCGGGGCGCGTTGCTGTCCGTCAGTCGACGTTCAGCAACAGCCGCCGGTACGAGTCGTGGCGCTGAGGCGTGACCTCGCCGGCAGCCACCGCCGCGAGGATGGCGCAGCGCGGCTCGTCGAGGTGGCGGCAGTCGTTGAAGGCGCAGCTGCCCAGGAACGGCTCGAACTCCGGGAAGCACCAAGCCAGCTCGTTGGGCGGGATCTGCCACAGGCCCAGCTCGCGCAGGCCGGGGGTATCGGCCACGTAGCCGGAGCGGCTGCCGCTGAGCCGATGCAGCTCGGCGGTCGTCGTCGTGTGGCGGCCCTTGTGCAGCGCCTGGCTGACGTCGCCGGTGTCGATGCGCAGGCCAGGCTGGATGGCGTTCAGCAGCGTCGACTTGCCGACGCCCGACGGCCCGGTCACCACGCTGGTGCGCCCGGTCAGCCGGTCAGCCAACTCCTCGACGCCGATGCCCTCGCGCGCCGAGACGTAGTGCACCTCGTAGCCGATGCGCTCGTAGGCGCCAAACGTCTGTCGCGCTGCGGCCTCGCCCACCAGGTCGACCTTGTTGGCCACCACCGCGGCCGGCACCTCGTTGTGCTCGGCCACGACCAGGAAGCGGTCGAGCATGCGCACATGCGGCATCGGATCGGCGCAGGCGAAGACGACCAGCACCTGGTCGACGTTGGCGGCCAGCAGGTCTTCCTTCCAGGTACCGCGTGGCCCAGGCTGGCGGCGGCTGAGCTTCGAGCTGCGCGGCTCGACGTGCTCGATGGAGGCCTGCGACGGGCCGTGCACCGAGAGCCGCACGCGGTCGCCGATGACCGCCAGGTCGGTGGCCTGGCGCTCCTTCTTGAGCAGGCCGCGCAGCTGAGCGTCGTAGGTGCGGCCGTCGTCGCCCAGCACGGCGTAGAAGCCGGACTGGGCGCGCATGATGGTTCCGAATACGGATGCGGGCGCGGCGGCGCCCAGGGTGGCTGGCGTGATGGCCAAGGATGAATCTCCACTCGAGGAAAGGTTGGGGCGGGTGGAGCGCGCCCGTCGCGAGCCGGAAGCCGCGGTTCGGCGATTCAGGGCCGAATGAGGCTCCCTGGCAGACGCGGGCGCGCAGGCGTGACGACAGTCATCGGTGCTCGCTCCTTTCGCCTGCGGGTTCGCTGGTCGCGCGACGGTACCCATCCGCCCGGCCGCTTGTCAACGACACGCCCGGCTAGCATGGGCCGATGGAGCCGCGCCACGCTGACGTGCTGCTGCTCGGCGGCGGAGTCGCCGCCGCGCGCTGCGCGCGCACGCTGCGGCGCCACGGCTTCGCCGGCTCGATCCTCCTCGTCTCGGACGAGGAGCTGCCCCCGTACAACCGCCCGCCGCTCTCCAAGGAGCTGCTGCGCGACGACCTGCCGGCCGAGCTGGCCTTTGCCGAGCCGCTGACCTGGTACGAGCGCC
Source organism: Candidatus Limnocylindria bacterium (assembly GCA_036556695.1). GTDB lineage: Bacteria > Chloroflexota > Limnocylindria > QHBO01 > QHBO01 > DASSCW01. Next base: position 1,392 of record DATBIY010000055.1, on the reverse strand, counting down.
GCGGCGTCGAGCTACAGCTGGGCATGCCGGCCGTCGCGCTGGACCCGCAGCAGCAGACCGCGGAGCTGGCTGACGGCCAGCTGCTCCGCTACGGGCAGCTGCTGCTGGCCACCGGCGCCGCGCCGCGGCGGCCGGCCATCCCCGGTGCCGAGCGGGCGGTCCTGCTTCGCACCCTGCCGGACGCGGAGCGGCTGCGGGCGCGGGCGGTCGCCGGGCAGCGAGCGGTGGTGATCGGCGGCGGCTTCGTCGGCGTGGAGGTCGCCTCGTCGCTCGCCACGCGGGGCATGGCGGTGACGATGATCGAGCTGGCGGATGCACTGTGGGCCGGCTCGCTCGGGACGGAGCTCAGCACCTGGGCCCTGGCGCGGCTCGCCGAGGCCGGTGTGGCCGTCCGGCTGTCGGCTGCCTGCGAAGCGGTGACGGACGCGGGCGTGCGCCTCGTGGACGAGACGCTGCCCGCCGACCTGGTGGTCGCCGGCGTGGGCGTCACGCCGCGGGTCGAGCTGGCCGCGGTGGCCGGCCTCGAGGTGGACGACGGCGTGCTGGTGGAGGACGGCCAGCGGACCTCGGCCGCCGGCATCTTCGCGGCGGGCGATATGGCGCGCCCGCGGGGCGGTGCTCGCATCGAGCACTGGCATGCCGCGCGCGAGACCGGCGAACGCGCCGCGCTGGCCATGCTCGATGCCGAGCTGCCGCCGCGCCCGGCGCCGTGGGTCTTCAGCGAGGTGGCCGGCACCACGCTCGACGTGGTCGGCTGGGCGCCTACCTGGGACGAGGTCGTCGAAGTGCCCGGCGGCTTCGCGTACGTGGTCGGCGGGCGCGTGGCGCAGCTGGCGATCATCGGTGGCGCGATCCCGGTCGAAGCCGCTCGCGAGCTGATGGCTACACGGCCGTCGCTCGAGGAGTTCCGCACTCCCCGCGCTTGACGCACGCGGCGGGGATTCGGCGTGGGGCCGAGGGCGGGTGGCCCTCGGAAGCTCCCTCGCGCAGGCGGGTGCGTTGACCGGGAGCGGGCGCTGGGGCACAATGTGAGGGCAAAACCGACCCTCTGAGTCGGGATTCGTCCCGACACCAATCCGCGAGGAACCATGGCCCTTCCCAATCCCGCCCTGCAGCAGATCCCGGACAGCTACAAGTACGGCTGGCACGACCCGGAGATGGTGCCCCTCAACATCATGAAGAAGGGGCTCAGCGCCGAGATCGTCGAAGAGATCAGCCGCTTCAAGGGCGAGCCGGAGTGGATGACGAAGATGCGGCTGAAGGCGTTCCGCCACTTCGAGTCGCGGCCGATGCCGAAATGGGGCGCCGACCTGTCCGACATCGACTTCCAGGACATCTACTACTACGCCGCGCCGACCAACAAGGCGGTGCAGTCGTGGGACGACGTGCCGG
>DATBIY010000054.1:0-2938 GCA_036556695.1 Candidatus Limnocylindria bacterium | reverse complement strand
CACGCGCTGGGCGCGTCCGGGGCCTTCGAGGCGGCCATCACGCTCCTGGCGCTGCGCTCCGGGTGCCTCCCGGGCACCTGCAACCTGGTCGACCTGGATCCCGAGGTCGACCTGAACGTGCTGCGCGAGCCGCTCTCCGCTTCACCGCCCGCGGCCCTCTCGACCTCGTTCGGCTTCGGTGGCATGAACGCCGCGCTCGTCTTCCGCGCCGTCTGACCAGGGGTGCTAGCGCCGCTCGTTGCCGCGCTTGAAGTTGCCCGTCAGCCGCGCCATCAGCTGTTGCGCGGCGGAGTCGTCCAGTTGCTCCACGTCTGCCAGGAACCGCGCCGCCGCTTCGTTGCGCAGCGTGGTCGCCCGCCGGCCGCGGTGCGTGATGAGCACCTCGTCGCCGCGCCGCGCCCAGTCGAACGGCCGATCCGCCAGCGGGTCCTGCACGCCATGAGTTTGACGCCTCGAGCGCGGGTACCATCGGCGGCGTGTCGGAGCTGCAGTCGATCCTGACGCGCATCGAGGCGATGAAGGCCGCCGGCGAGCCGATGGCCCTGGCCACCATCGTGGCCACCACCGGCTCCACGTACCGTCGCGCGGGAGCCCGCATGCTGATCGCGGCTGACGGTCCCTGGCTCGGTAACGTCAGTGGCGGCTGCCTGGAGGACGACGTGGCCCGCATCGGCCTCGAGGTCCTGCGCACCGGCGAACCCCGCCTGGCCAGCTTCGACCTGACGGCCGATGATGATGCGGTCTGGGGCTATGGCCTCGGCTGCAACGGCTCCTTCGAGATCTTCGTCGAGCCGACCGCCAGTGCCATTGAGGTGGCCGACCTGCTGCGCCGGCACGACGCCGGCTGCCTGGAGACCGTGATCTCCGGCTCCAATGCCGGCACGCATGCCTTCGAAGCCGATACCTCCCATGGCGACCGCCCATCCATTCGCGAGGAGGATGGCGCGCGGATCTTTCATGAGCCGATCCAGCCGCCGATGCGACTCATCGTCTGCGGCGCCGGCCACGACGCGATCCCGCTGGTCGAGCAGGCGGCCGCGCTCGGCTGGCGCGTCACCGTGGCCGATGTCCGGCGCGCGTTGCTCAACCATGAGCGTTTCCCCGGTGCCACGGACTTCTGCAACGCCGATCCGGACCGCGCGGCGGAGGCATTGTCCACCGATCGGCGGACAGCGGTGATGCTGATGAGCCACAACTACCTGCGCGACATCGCCTACCTGCGCTCGCTGCTGGACGCGCCGTGGGCCTACCTGGGTGTCATGGGGCCGCGCGGCCGGACCCAGCAGATGCTGGCGGAGATGGGCCGGCCCGATTTGCTGGAGCGGCTGCATGCGCCGGCCGGCCTGGACATCGGGGCGGAGGGGCCGGAAGAGGTAGCCCGAGCGATCGTGGCCGAGATCCTGGCGGTCACCCGAGGCCGATCGGGCGGTCCGCTGCGCGAGCGCCGCCGGCCGATCCACGATCCGTAGGTCGCGAATTCCCGTCCAGCGGGACTAACGAACATGGAATCGGCCATTCGGGTCTGAACGTGTTGCTGATTCTCGCTCTGCGGGAATCAGCGGCGGGAAATGCGGCCAAACTGCAGTTTCGGACGAGCTGCTTCGTTCTTGGTCCCGTGGGACGGGAACTGCCGATATCGAGAGGGTCAGCCGCCGATGTAGCTCATCTCGACCTTCGGAAGTTCCACGGTATCCGCGGAGCGGAGCTCCGAGTAGCGGTCGTCGCGCCCTTCCCATATGGCGCGCAGGGCGGCCAGCAGCTCGGCGTCCGAAGCGCCGCCGCGCACGAGCGCTCGCAGGTCGTGGCCGCGGGTCGCGAACAGGCAGGTGTACAGCTGGCCATCGGCCGAGAGGCGGGCGCGATCGCACGAGCCGCAGAACGGCCGCGACACGGAAGCAATGACGCCGATTTCGCCCGCGCCATCGAGATAGCGGTAGCGCTCCGCCACCTCGCCGGGCTTCGTGGGAGGCATCGGCTCCACGGGAAACTCGGACGACACCGTGGCCAGGATCTCGTCCGCGGAGACCACCTCGTCCAGGCGCCAGCCGTTCGAGTGGCCGACGTCCATGTACTCGATGAAACGCAGGATGCGGCCGGTCCCGCGGAAGCGCCGGGCCATCGGCAGGATCGCATGCTCGTTCCAGCCGCGCTTCACCACCATGTTCAGCTTGATCGGCCCGAGACCGGCTGCCTCGGCCGCCTCCAGCCCGCGCAGGACCGATGCCACCGGCACGCGCGCGTCGTTCATGCGCGTGAAGGTCTCGTCGTCGTCCGCGTCCAGGCTGACGGTCACGCGGTCGAGGCCAGCCTGCTTCAGGGCGGCGGCGTGCTGCGGAAGGAGGACACCGTTGGTGGTGAGCGTCAGGTCTTCGACGTCCGGGATATCGGCCAGGGAGCGCACCAGCGACGGCAGGTCGCGGCGCACCAGTGGCTCACCGCCAGTGAGGCGCACTTTGCGGACGCCAAGCTGCGCGAAGAGGCGGACGAGTCGCGTGATCTCGTCGAAGGTCAGCAGCTCCTCGCGCGGCAGGAAGGCATGGTCCGGGCCGAACACCGCGCGCGGCATGCAGTACACGCAGCGGAAGTTGCAGCGGTCGGTGACGCTGATGCGCAGGTCGTGCAGCGGCCGGCCGAGCGTGTCGCGGGGCAGGATCGGCAGCTCGTTCATGCGTCGGGCACCAGGCGATCCAGCACCTCCGGCAGGCCGGCAAGGTCCGGCAGCTCGGCATCGCGCGGCAGGTCGCTGGACTCGCCGAGGCGGTTGATCCACACCGCGCGCAGGCCCTGGCGCGCGGCCGGCTCGATGTCGTGGAACAGCGAGGCCGCGACGTGCACGTGCGCCTCCCGTCGGGCGCGCGCGCGGTCGAAGAAGACCTGCCAGTGCGCCAGACCGGGCTTGTACGAGCCGATCTCCGAGGCCACCACCCGCAGGTCCACC
>DATBIY010000053.1:0-6624 GCA_036556695.1 Candidatus Limnocylindria bacterium | reverse complement strand
TGCGGCTGAAGGCGTTCCGCCACTTCGAGTCGCGGCCGATGCCGAAATGGGGCGCCGACCTGTCCGACATCGACTTCCAGGACATCTACTACTACGCCGCGCCGACCAACAAGGCGGTGCAGTCGTGGGACGACGTGCCGGAGTACATCCGCCGCACCTACGACAAGCTCGGGATCCCCGAGGCAGAGAAGAAGTATCTCGCCGGCGTCGGCGGGCAGTACGACTCGGAGGTCGTGTACCACAACATCCGCTCGGAGCTCGAGGCGCAGGGCGTCATCTTCCTGGGCACCGACCAAGCCCTGAAGGAGTACCCGGAGATCTTCAAGGAGCACTTCGGGACGGTCATCCCGGCCAACGACAACAAGCTGGCCGCGCTGAACACCGCCGTATGGAGCGGCGGGAGCTTCATCTACGTGCCCAAGGGCGTCCACGTCGAGCTGCCGCTGCAGGCCTACTTCCGCATCAACACCGAGAGCGTGGGCCAGTTCGAGCGGACGCTGATCATCGCCGACGAGGGCTCGAGCGTGCATTACGTCGAGGGTTGCACCGCCCCGACCTACACCAGCGCCTCACTGCACTCGGCAGTGGTCGAGATCATCGTCAAGAAGGGCGCGCGGGTGCGCTACACGACCATCCAGAACTGGAGCCACAACGTCTACAACCTCGTCACCAAGCGGGCCGTGGCCCACGAGGACGCGGTGATGGAGTGGGTCGACGGCAACCTGGGCAGTCGGGTGACGATGAAGTACCCGTCCATCTACCTGCTGGGCGAGCGGGCGCACGGTGAGGTGCTGAGCATCGCCTTCGCCGGCGACGGCCAGCACCAGGACGCGGGCGGCAAGGTCATCCACGCCGCGCCGAACACGACCTCGCTCATCACGTCGAAGTCGATCTCGAAGGGCACCGGCCGCACCAGCTACCGCGGCCTGGTGAAGGTCTATCCCGGCTGCGAGAAGTCGAAGTCCACGGTGCGCTGCGACGCGCTGATCCTGGACGACGAGGCGCGGTCGGACACCTACCCGTACATGGAGATCGACGAGGAGGACGTGACCATCGGCCACGAGGCCACGGTTTCGAAGGTCGGCAGCGAGCAGCTGTTCTACCTGATGAGCCGCGGGCTGTCGGAGGCCGAGGCATCCGCCATGATCGTCAACGGCTTCATCGAGCCGATCGTCAAGGAACTGCCGATGGAGTACGCGGTCGAGATGAACCGCCTCATCCAGCTCCAGATGGAAGGCGCGGTCGGCTGAGCCGATGACCGTCGATTCGATCAGGCCGGCAGCCGCGCCGGCCGAGCGGGAGGCCGATTGGCTGCGCGCGCTGCGCGCCGAGTGGCACTCCCGGCTGGAGGGCACGCCGCCCCCCAGCGGGCAGGAAGAAGAGTGGCGCCGCACGTCGCTGGACGGGCTGCTCTGGGACGCCCAGGCATCCGCGGTCCCGACGGCGGGCTCCTTCGACCTGCCCGATGACGCACGCCGCGCCGGCGTGATCTTCGGCGACCTGGCAACGGTCGCCACCGAGCATCCGGAGCTGGTGCAGCGCCACCTGGGCAAGCGCCAGACGCTGGATGCGCAGGCGCACTTCTGGGCGCTGGCCCATGCCCGCTGGCAGAGCGGCACCTTCGTGTATGTGCCGCGCAACGTGATTGTCGACGGCACGCTCGTCGCTCGCGTGGACGTGGGCGACGCGCCGGCCAGCTTCCCGATCAGCCTGATCGTGGCCGAGGAGGGGAGCAGCGTCACCCTGCTGGAGGAGGTGCGCTCCCCCGATGGCGTGGCCACCTGGTTCGGCGGCATCAGCGACATCGTCGCCGGCCAGGCGTCGCGGGTGCGCTATGCCAGCCTGCAGCGCCTGGGCGACGCCGCCTGGAACATCGGCGCGCAGCGCGTCGAGGTCGGCCAGGACGCGGAGGTCGTCACCCTCAACGCGGAAGTTGGCTCGAAGGTCACCAAGCTGGGCGTCGACGTGCGGATGAGCGGCAAGGGCGGCACCTCGCGCCTGCTGGGCCTGCTGGCCGCCGGCGGGGAGCAGCACATCGACATCAACTCGGTGCAGGACCTGATCGGCAGCCACACCACGTCGGACCTGCTGTACCTATCGGCCCTGTACGACCAGGCGCGCGCCGCCTTCTACGGCATCACCCGCGTCGAGCGCGAGGCCAAGGGCACCAGCAGTTACCAGGAGTGCCGCAACCTGCTGCTCTCGCCGCAGGCCGGCGCGGAGCCGATCCCGGTGCTGGAGATCGAGACGAACGACATCCTGCGTTGCGGGCATGGCGCCACCGCCGGCGCCATCGATCCGGTGCAGCGCTTCTACGCGCAGTCCCGCGGCCTCACGGCGGACGAGGCGGAGCGCATGATCGTGCGCGGCTTCTTCGAGCAGGTCGTGGCCCAGGTTCCGTCCGAGACCATCAAGGCCGCGGTGCTGGGCGCGCTGGCGGAGCGCATCGGCTCCGATCCCGGCGAGGAGGCGGCCGCGTGACGGCCACCAGCTCCGGCTTCGCCACCGGCCTGGCCGCCGCCGACGTGGCCCCCGGCACGGTGCGGGTGGTGCAGGTCGCCGGGCGCTCGCTGTGCGTCGGCCTGACCGAGGAGGGCGAGTGGGGCGCCATCGACAACGTGTGCAGCCATGACGGCGGCGTGCTGGGCGAGGGCGAGCTGGACGGCGACGCCGTCGAGTGCCCGCGCCACGGCGGCCGCTTCGACCTGTTCAGCGGCCGCGTGCTGGCCCTGCCGCCGGTCCGCCCGGTGAACGCCTATCCGGTCCGCGTGGCGGACGGCGAAGTGGTGGTGGAGCTGCCATGAAGATCTCTACCCGCGCCGAGTACGGGATCCGCGTCCTGGTGGCGCTGGCTCGCGCCGAGGGCACCGGCCCTGTCTCCCTGGCCGCCGTGGCGCGCAGCGAGAAGCTGCCGCACGCCTACCTGGAGCAGCTGGTCGGCGACCTGCGCCGCGCGCAGCTGGTCACAGCCACCCGCGGCAAGGCGGGCGGCTACGCGCTGGCACGCCCCGCCGACGAGATCAGCCTGGTCGAGGCGGTCCGCGTGCTGGACGGCCCGATCCTGGAGATGCCGTGCGCCGGCTCCGACAACCTGGAGGTCTGCGCCCGCCCGCAGGACTGCAGCGTCCATGACGTCTTCCAGCGCGTCCACGAGTCGCTGGCGGGAGCACTGTCGGCCACGACCCTGGCCGAGGTGGCCATGTCCGCCGGCGGACCGCCCTATCCGCTGGCCGTGCGCCGCAAGCGCGTGGCCGAGCACGCGGCCCGCGTCGCCGCCGAGCGCGCCGCCGCCGAGCGGGCGACACGCGGCGCGTCGGCCGCCCAATCGAATCGACCAAGCCAGCCGGCGTCGTAGGCGCCGCACATCCAGTTGCAGGAGCACGAACGCACCGCATGACCGACCAGCTGCAGATCCGCGATCTCGAGGTGAGCATCGCCGGCAAGAAGATCCTCAAGGGCCTTACCCTGGACGTCAGCCAGGGCGAGGTGCATGCCCTGATGGGCCCAAACGGATCGGGCAAGACCAGCCTGGCCTACACGTTGATGGGCCACCCCGACTACACCGTGGACGCCGGCAGCATCACCTGGGCCGGCGTGGACCTGCTTCACGGCCCGACGCCGCTGGGCCTGTCGCCTGACAAGCGCGCACGCCTGGGCCTGTTCCTGGCGTTCCAGTATCCCAGCGCCATCCCGGGCGTGACGGTGGCCAGCTTCCTGCGCAACATCTACAACGCGGTCCATCACCCCCGCCCCGCGGATGAGACCGGCCAGGCATCGGTCAAGTACACCGGCATCCCGCTGGCCAAGTTCCGCAAGCTGATGGAGGAGAAGATGGCGCTGCTGCACATCGACCCCTCATTCGCCAGCCGCTACGTCAACGAGGGATTCTCCGGCGGCGAGAAGAAGCGGCTGGAGATGCTGCAGATGGCCATCCTCAGCCCGCGCATGGCGATCTTGGACGAGACGGACTCGGGCCTGGACATCGACGCGCTGCGCAACGTGGCGGAGGGCATCAACGCCACCCTCTCCCCGGAGATGGGGGTGCTGATGATCACGCACTACCAGCGCATGCTGAACTACGTGCAGCCGCAGTTCGTGCACGTGCTGCTCGACGGCCGGATCGTGATGTCCGGCGGCGAGGAGCTCTCGCAGCAGCTCGAGGCGAACGGCTACGACTGGGTGCGCGAGCAGGTTGGACTGCCAGCCGGCGTGGGCGACGAGGCGTCGGCGGACGCCGAGCCCGTGGCGGAGCACGTCTAGACTTAGCCGATGGCCGTTCAGCCCGCTGCCAGCGCGACCAAGCTCACCGCGGCGACGTCCGACGGGGCAAAGCTGCCGGGAGCCTTCTCCGGGACGGCGCTGCGTGCCGACTTCCCTGTGTTCGAGCGGCCGACCGGTGGCGGCAAGCGGCTGGTCTTCCTGGACGCGGCCGCCAGCGCGCCGAAGCCGCAGGTCGTGATCGACGCGGTGGCCGATACCTACGCGCATCACTACGCCAACGTGCACCGTGGCATCTACGAGCTGTCCGAGGACGCCACCGGCCGCTTCGAGGCCGCGCGGCGCAAGGTGGCCGGCTTCCTCAACGCCCCGTCGGAGCGCGAGATCGTGTTCGTGCGCAACGCAACCGAGGCCATCAACCTGGTGGCCTTCAGCTGGGGCCGCACCAACGTGGGCAAAGGCGATCGCATCGTGACCACCCAGCTGGAGCACCACGCCAACATCGTGCCCTGGCAGCAGCTGGCCGCCGAGACCGGCGCCACGCTGGACTACGTGGCCATCACCGACGACGGTCGGCTGGACCTGGACGACCTGCGCGCCAAGCTCGCCCAGGAGCCGAAGCTCCTGGCCATGGCCCAGGTCAGCAACGCGCTGGGAACCATCAACCCGGTGGCCGAGATCACCGCCATGGCCCACGAGGCGGGCGCGCTGGTGCTGATCGACGCCGCGCAGGCGGCGCCGCACATGCCAGTCGACGTGCAGGCCATCGGCTGCGACTTCCTGGCCATCAGCGGCCACAAGATGCTGGGCCCGTCAGGGGTCGGCGCGCTGTGGGGCCGTCGCGAGCTGCTGGACGCCATGCCGCCGTTCATGACCGGCGGCAGCATGATCCTGCGCGTCACGCTCGAGGGAGCGGAGTGGAACTCGGTGCCGGCCAAGTTCGAGGCGGGCACGCACGCCATCGCCGAGGCGGTGGGCCTGGGCGCCGCCATCGACTACCTCACCGCACTGGGCATGGACAACGTGCGCGAGCACGAGCGCTACCTGTTCGAGGCAGCCTGGCGCGCGCTGGGCGAGATCCCGGGGGTGCGCCGCCTTGGGCCCGACGATCCGGAGATCCACGCCGGCGTCATCAGCTTCGTGCTCGACGAGGCGCACCCGCACGACGTGGCCACCATCTTCGACCACGAGGGCGTGGCGGTGCGCGCCGGCCATCACTGTGCGCAGCCGGTGATGCTGCGCTACGACATCCCGGCCACCACTCGCGCCAGCTTCTACGTCTACAACGACCTGGACGACGTCGAGGCGCTGGTTGCCGCCGTCAAGGCCACGCAGCGCATCTTCGGCGGGCAAGCTTGAGACCCATGGACAACCTGTACCGCGACTTCATCCTCGAGCACTACCGCAACCCGCACAACAAGGGCGTGCTCGACCCGCATGACCTGCACTTCGCCGACTCGAACCCCACCTGCGGCGACGAGATGAGCATGACCCTGCGCCTGGACGAGGGTCGGTCTTCCATCGCCGACGTCGCCTTCGACGGCCGCGGCTGCGCCATCAGCCAGGCATCGGCCTCGATCCTGACCGATGAGCTGCGCGGGCAGTCGCTGGCCGAGGTGCGCGCCATGGACCCCAAGCACCTGCTCGACGAGCTGGGCGTGCCCATCGGCCCGGCCCGGCTCAAGTGCGCACTGCTGTCGTACAAGGTCCTGCAGGGCGCGGTGCAGGGCAGCGAGGTCCCGTGGCCGGAGGAGGCCGAGGCCAGCCTCGCCTGAGGGAGCCCGCATGACCGATACCATCGCGCGCGTCCGCCAGGTCGGAGCGGCCGAGGCGGTGCGCCTGGCCGCCGATGGCTACCGCGTCATCGACGTGCGCGAGCCCCACGAGTGGCAGCGCGGCCATATCCCCGGCGCCACGCTGCTGCCTTTGACCGATGTGCCGGCGCGTGCCGCGGAGGTGCTGCCCGATCGCGATGCGCCGCTGCTCCTGCACTGCGCGCACGGCGCCCGATCCGCGCGCGCGTCCGCCTACCTGGCGAGCCTCGGCTATCGCCAGGTCGCCAACCTGACCAGCAGCCTGGACGAGTGGCGCGCGGCCGGCGGTGCGTGGGAGGTCCCATCACAAGGGCTGGGCGCGGAACAGCTGGAGCGCTACGGCCGCCAGCTGCTGCTGCCGGAGATCGGCGAGGAGGGCCAGCGGCGGCTGCTGGCCGGGCGGGTGCTGGTCATCGGCGCCGGGGGCCTGGGGTCGCCGGCGGCGCTCTACCTGGCAGCCGCCGGGGTCGGGACCATCGGCCTGGTCGACGACGACGTGGTCGAGCTGTCGAACCTGCAGCGCCAGCTGCTGCACACGACCGAGCGGATCGGCCAGCCCAAGACCGCCTCGGCTCGCGCTGCGCTGGGCGCG
>DATBIY010000052.1:0-7808 GCA_036556695.1 Candidatus Limnocylindria bacterium | reverse complement strand
GTGGCCATTGGCGAGCACATCGAGGTCTGGGTCCAGCAGAACCTGAACTTCCCGGCCAACGACCCGCGGAACCCGGTGGTCGTCACCCCGGAGCAGATCGCCTACCTGGTCGACCAGTTCGACAACAACATCTACCCCAAGGAGTCGCAGTTCTGGCGTGAGCCGGCGCACCGTTCCGGCGAGAACGCGGTGCTGGACGACATCTTCCACCTCGACCCGGACGCCTACGTGTCCGCGGATGGCCAGGATCGGGTCATCGCCATGATCAGCAACGTCCGGGACGAGAATTACTTCGACCCGACGTTCCCGGTCTACGTCGGGGGCTTCTTCAGCGGCACCATCAACAGCCTGATGGACCGCAACGTGATCACCATCGACGCGTACGACTGGGCGAACCGGGTTGGTCCGAATGACTCGCCGTGGCGCCCGAACGATGGTCCCGACAACGACCGTCCGCATCTGTACGAGGGCACCTTCGCCCACGAGTATCAGCACCTGCTGCACGCCGACCAGAACCCCGGCGAGGAGTCGTGGGTCAACGAGGGGCTGTCCGACTGGACCGAGTTCCTGGTTGGCTACGGCATCCCGGACGGCCACTGGGACACCGCCCAGGAGTTCGCCGAGAACTCACTGGTGATCTGGGGTGACCAGGGACAATCGACCGAGATCCTCGCCGACTACGGCGAGGCGTTCATGTTCTTCCACTACATCTACGGCAGGTTCGGAGAGCCGGCGCTGCATGCGATCTTCGAGAACCAGGGCTTCGGCATTGCCGGGGTCAACGCCGCGCTGGCCGAGGTCGGCGTGAGCGAGACCTTCGAGGACCTGTATCACGACTTCGCGGTTGCGCGGCTGGTGCTCGCCAAGAAGGGCATCTACCGCATCCCGGACATCCCGTCGCCGGTGGTGCTCAACGACGAGGCCTTCTCGACGCCGGGTGCGCCGCCATGGGGCAGCGATTACATCCGCGTCGACAACCCCAAGAGCGTGAAGACCATCGAGTTCAACGGGGTGGATACCATCACCAAGGCAACCCCGTGGACGTCGGTGGCTGATCCGCTGGATGCGGAGAACGCCGTCCTCTATTCGGGCGAGGGTGACGAGGTCGATCGCTTCGCCATCTTCGAGACGACCGGTGGCGGAACCCTCGAGTTCGACACCCTGTACGACATCGAGGAGCAGTGGGACTTCGGCCTGGTCCAGGTCTCGACCGATGGCGGCGAGACGTGGACGGCGCTCACCAACGCCAACACCCGCAGCGACATCGTCCCCGAGGGCTACCCAGCCATCAAGGACGAGCTGGGTGAAGGGTTCACCGGGGTGAGCGGTGGCGGCGCGACTGCCGACTGGGTCCACGAGTCGTTCGCCCTTTCGGCCTACTCGGGCTCGATCCTGGTCGGATTCCGCTTCATGTCCGACTGGGGCACGAACGGCAACGGCGTCCTGGACCACCCGAACTGGTACGTCGACAACGTGAGCGTCGGCACCACGCCCGTCAGCGACGGCACGGACGCCTCCGCGTTCAGGGACATCACCTTCTACCAGCCGATCGACGCGAACTTCACCGTCGACCTCGTGTCGCTCCCGCGTGAGGGCAGCATCGGCAACTCGAGCTTCAAGGTCCTGCACTTGATCACCGACGAGGCCACTGAGGAGGCGTCGGCGACCCACATCCGGCAGGCGCTGCGGAACTCGAAACTGCTGGTCGCGATCGTGACCTACGACGCTCCGCAGGGAGAGGCCGATTACGCTCCATACGAGCTGACGTTCGGCCACTGAGCCGCAGCGTCTGACCGCTCGCAACCTTGCGAGGCCGCCGGATCCGTCCGGCGGCCTCGTTGTTTCTCGACCGTGGGCTGGCTAGCCCGGTGGAAGGCTGCGGCGCACGTGGTCCAGCGCCGCGAAGGCGGCACGCCGCAGGCGCTGCGGCCCGCTGCCGTGGATACGCAGCTCCTCACGCGGCACTGCCACCCGGCCGCTGACCGCCACGCGGACGCGGCTGCGGCCGCGGCTGTCCTCGGGCAGCAGCGACAGCTGGACGCAGCCATCGGCTGCCGGCGCTGCCGGTGCGCCGCCGCTGTCCAGCACACCGCCCACATAGCTGGCGGCGGGACCGGTCGGAGTCGCCGCTGACAGGGCAGCCAGCAGCGCCCCGCCGGTGTCTGCCTCCCAGCTGGCAACCGTAGCGCAGCCGGCGGCGGCGAAACGGGTCAGCGCCACAAACGCCAGGTCGTCGCCATCCTCACCCCACAGCCGGTCGCCCATTACCTGGCGCACGCGAGCCGCCGCCGCGTCCACCGCGGCGGGATCTTCACGGGTCGTGAAGCGCAGGTGCACCCCGTCGTCGCGGGCGTAGATGCCGGAGATCACGCCGTCGCCCGGCTCCTCGAGGAGCGGCCCCAGCAGCTCGGCCACTGCCGACTCGCCGATGCCGAAGGTCTTCAGCGTGCGTACGTGCAGCGGCACGGGGCCGAGGCGCCCGGCCAGGCGCGGAGCAACCTGCTCGTCGAACATGCGCCGCATCTCGGATGGCACGCCGGGCATCAGGGCGATGACTGCCTCGGTGCCGCGGTCAAGCCACCAGCCGGGAGCGGAGCCGATGGGGTTCGGCAGGGCGTCGGCTGACGGTATCCGCATCGCCTGGCGCAGGTTGGTGGCCGGCATGCTGCCCAGCCGGCCAAAGCGCTCCCGCAACTCGTCCTCGAGCACGGGATCCGCGGCGAGCTTCTCGCCAAGCGCATCGGCCAGGCCCTCGCGGGTCAGGTCGTCGTGGGTCGGGCCCAGCCCGCCGGTGACCAGCACGATGTCCGCGGCGCCGCCCGCCTGGCGGAAGGCAGCCGCCAGCACGGCGCGATCGTCGGGCAGCTGCCTGACCTCCGTCAGGTCCACGCCCAGGTCACGCAGCCGTCCTCCCAGGAACGCGGCATTGGTGTCCACCGTCTCGCCGGCCAGCAGCTCGCTGCCAACAGACAGCACGACGGCCTGCGGTGCCGGCGGGCGTCCCATGGACACGAGCCGGGCTAGCCGAAGGCGGCGCGCAGCGGCTCCGCCACGCGCTCCGCCAGCAGTCGCAGCCCGTCCGGGCCTTGGTCGGCGGGCATGACCAGGATCACGTGGTCTGCGCCCTGCCGGACGAAGGTGGTGGCCGTCTCCAGCATCGCCGGGTGGCCGCCCTCGCGCATGAAGGCCTGGGCGCTGATCTCGATCTGGGCGGGGTCGCGGCCAACCGCCTCGCAATGCCCAAGCAGCGCGTCGCGTTTGCCGGAGAACGTGGCTGGGTCCCCGGTCTGGTTCCAGCCGTCGGCGTAGCGGGCCACGATCCGCAGGCCGCGCCGCAGGCCCTGCGTCCCCAGCCACAGCGGCGGCCCACCGGGCGTCAGCGGGGCCGGCTCGCAGCGGGCGTCGCGCAGCTCGTACGGCGGGGCGTCCAGCGAAACGCCGGCGGGCTGCTGCCACATGGCCTTCATGACGCGCACCGCTCCCTCCAGCATGGTGATCCGCTCGCCAATGGGCGGCAGGCGCATGCCGTACATCTCGTGCTCGCCCTCGTGCCAGCCCGCGCCCAGCCCCATCACGAAGCGCCCCGGCGCCAGGTGGTCCAGCGTGGCGCCGGCATTGGCCAGCACGGCGGGGTGGCGATACGTGTTGCCGAAGACCAGGTGACCGAACTGCAGCCGCTTGGTCAGCACGGCCAGCGCCCCGGCCAGCGCGATGCCCTCGTAACTGCCGCCGCCCTCGTCGCCAAGCGCCACGAAGTGGTCGAAGATCCAGGCCGAGTCGAAGACCTCGAGCTCCTCGCCCAGCTCCCAGGTCGCCTTCAGAGTTGGCCAGTCGACGTTGGTCTGGCTGGTCTTGAAGCCGATGCGCATCCTGCGAGTCTAGTCACGGGGCTCCGAAAGCGGATTGGGGCGTATCGGTCTACGATCGGTTGACCGCACAACCATGAAGGGAGCCTTCCTTGACCGATCCGGCGCTGACCGTAGAGCGGGTGATCGATGACGAGCTGCGTGAGTGGCTGACCACCGGGCTGCGCTATCCCGTCCTGGCGGTCTCGACCCCCGACGGCGCGCCCAGCCAGTCGGTCATGTGGTTCGACATCGACCCGGATGACCCGGACACGATCCTGATGAACACCAAGGTCGGCCGGGCCAAGGATCGATACCTGCGTGCCGACCCGCGAATCAGCCTCTGCTTCGAGGAGAAGCTGACCTGGGTGGCGCTGCGCGGTCGCGCGGAGCTGGACGATGACCGCGAGCGCGCCCTGGCCGACATCCAGCGCCTGGCGGTCCGCTACGGCGACGACCCGCACGACTTCGACGGCCAGCAGCGGGTCACCATCCGGATGCGCGTCGAGAAGGTGATCCGGCATGACTGACGCCCCGTCAGGGGGCGTCCAGTTCGGCCTGCTGCTCTGGAACCAGTACACCACCTGGCCCCAGATGCGCGCCGCCGGCATCCGCGCCGACGAGCTCGGCTACGACGACATCTTCACCTGGGACCACCTATATCCAATCGTCGGCTCGCACCACGGCCCGATGCTCGAGGCGTACCTGGTGATGGCGGCCTGGGCGGAGGTCACGTCGCGCGCCCGCATCGGCCTGATGGTCGGCGCCAACACGTTCCGCAATCCGGCCCTGGTGACGAAGATGATCACCACCCTGGACCACATCAGCCAGGGCCGGGCGATTCTGGGCATCGGCGGGGCGTGGTTCGAGACCGAGCACCGCGCCTTCGGCATCGAGTTCGGCGGCTCACCAGGGGAGCGGCTGAAGTGGCTGGACGAGGCGGCGCGGATCATGCGCGGCATGCTCCACGGCGAGCAGCCGTCCGGCGACCGCTACTACGCCACCCAGCAGGTGCGCAACGACCCGCCGCCGGTGCAGGCGCGGCTGCCGCTGCTCATCGGCGGGGGCGGGGAACGAAGGACGCTGCGCACGGTGGCCCGCTACGCCGACTGGTGCAACGTGGGCGGCGGTTTCGAGAACGTCAAGCACAAGGACGACGTGCTGCGCCGCCACTGCCATGAGCTCGGGCGCGACGAGTCGGAGATCGAGCGCACCGCGGGCGTGGGCGTGTGCATCATCCGCGACGACCCGGCCGAGGCGCGGCGCGTCTTCGACGCGACGTTCCGCAGCAACGGGAATGCTCGCCCTTGGACGGACCAGCTCGTCGGCACCCCAGAGCAGGTGGCGGACAAGCTGCGGCCCTTCCTGGGCATCGGCTTCCGGCACTTCAGCGTCGGTTGCCCGGCGCCGTACGACGCCGAATCCATCGACCGGCTGATCACCGAGGTGAAGCCGATGCTGGAGGGCTGACCGGCCCTCCGCGGCTATTGTTCGCGCCATGAGGACGGTCCTCCTGGCCGGCGGCACTGGCGGGGCGAAGCTGGCGCACGGGCTTCAGCAGGTCCTGTCGCCAGGCGAGCTGAGCGTGATCGTCAATGTCGGCGACGATTTCGAGTTGCGCGGGCTGCTGGTCTGCCCCGACCTGGACACCGTGATGTACACCCTTGCCGGGCTGGCCGATGCGAAGCAGGGCTGGGGCCTGGCCGGTGACACGCAGACCGCCATGTCCATGCTCCAGCGCTACGGCGAGGAGACGTGGTTTCGCGTCGGTGACGCCGACCTGGCGACCCACCTGCATCGCGCCGAGCGCCTGCGCGCAGGCGCCAGCCTGACCGATGCCACCGCCGCGATGGCCGCTGCCCTGGGAGTCCCGAGCCGGCTGCTGCCGGCGACCGACGAGCGGCTGCGCACCGTCATCCGGACCGATGCCGGCGAGATCGACTTCCAGGCGTACTTCGTGCGCCACCGCCAGCGTGACGAGGTGCGTGGCCTGCGATTCGACGGAGCCGATGCCGCCCGGCCCACGGCGGCCGCGCTCGATGCGCTGCGCAACGCCGAGCTGATCGTCATCGGCCCATCCAACCCGCTGGTCAGCATCGGGCCCATCCTGGCGATCAGCGGCTACCGGGAGGCGCTCGCCCAGGCGAGCGTGACGCGCATCGGGGTGAGCGGGATCGTGGCCGGCAAGGCACTGCGCGGGCCGGCGGACCGCATGCTGGCCACGCTGGGCCACGAGGCGACCGCCCGCGGAGTGGCGCAGCTGTACGCCGGCCTGCTCGACCGCTTCGTGATCGATGAGGCGGATGCCGACCTCGCTCCGTCCATCGCCCAGCTGGGCATGGAGCCGGTGGTGCTGTCCAGCATCATGCGCACGGATGCGGATCGCGCCGAACTGGCGCGCGCCGTCATCGGCCTGGCCTGAGCGTATGCTCCCCCGATGAGCAGCCGGATCATCGTGCCGCATCGCGGGGTGGCCTCGGCCAAGACCCGCCTGGCCAGCGTGCTCGACGCCGGCGAGCGGATGGCGCTTGCCGAGCGGCTGCTGCAGCGCGTGCTGGCGGCGGCCCGCGGGGCGGTGGAGGATGTGGTGGTCATCAGCCCGGCCGCCGACCTGCAGCGGATCGTGGCTGAAGCCGGCGCCCGGCTGGTGGTGCAGCGTGGCATGGGCCTCAACCAGGGCCTGGACCAGGCACGCGAAGAGGCCGCGGCCGACGGTGTGCAGCTGCTTGGCGTGCTGCACGGTGACCTGCCGAACCTGGCGCCCGAGGACGTCGCCGCGCTGATGTCAGCGGCCGAGCGGGCGCCGGCGCTGGCCATCGCGCCCGATCGCGCCGGGAGCGGCACGAACGGCCTGGCGCTGAGCCCGCCGGGCATCATCGGCTTCGCCTTCGGCGTCGGGTCATTCGCCAAGCATCGCGACGCCGCCCTGGCGGCCGGCGTGGAGCCGGCAGTGGTGGATCGGCCGGGGCTGGCCTTCGACCTGGACACGCCGCAGGACCTGGCGCGCTGGCTGGAGCTCGGCGACGCGGCATGATCTCGCTGATCCCGGTGCCCTCGATCCCCGAGGTGCGGCCGGGCGATGACCTGGCTGGCCTGATCGCCGGCGGGCTGGCCGCGGGAGGTATCGGCCTATCGGACGCCGACGTCGTGGTGGTCACGCAGAAGGTCGTGTCCAAGGCGGAAGGTCGCGTGGTCGACCTGGCGACCATCGAGCCACGACCCCGGGCGCTGGAGTGGGCCGAGCGCTGGGGCAAGGACGCGCGGCAGGTGGAGCTGGTGCTGCGCGAGAGCGCCGAGGTGGTGCGCTGGGCCGATGGCGGCCTGATCATCAGCCGCACCCACCATGGGTTCGTGTGCGCCAACGCCGGGGTGGACCTGTCGAATACCGGCGCCGAGCAGCTGGCCACGCTCCTGCCGGAGGATCCGGATGCGTCCGCGCGTGGCCTGCGCGAGCGGCTGGGGACGCTGACCGGCGCGCATCCGGCGCTTGTCATCTCGGACTCCTTCGGTCGACCGTGGCGCAACGGGATCGTGAACGTGGCGGTGGGCGCGGCGGGCCTGGAGGTTCTGGAGGACCTGCGCGGCACGCCCGATGCGCAGGGCCGCGAGATGCTGGCCACGGTCATCGCGGTGGCCGATGAGCTCGCCTCCGCGGCTGACCTGGCGGGCGGCAAGGTGAGCCAGCTGCCGGTGGTGCTGGTGCGCGGCTACGCGTTCGGCCGTGTCGGGGACGGTGCGGGGGCGCACCAGCTGGTGATGCCACGCGAGCGCGA
Source organism: Candidatus Limnocylindria bacterium (assembly GCA_036556695.1). Taxonomy (GTDB): domain Bacteria; phylum Chloroflexota; class Limnocylindria; order QHBO01; family QHBO01; genus DASSCW01. Next base: position 190 of record DATBIY010000052.1, on the reverse strand, counting down.
CCTCTTCCCCTGAGGGGCGGGCGTGCGGTCCTGGGCGGCCTAGCGGCCAGAGATCGGCTGCAGGAAGAGGCTGACGATCTCGCCGCCCTCGACGCGGAAGTTGGCCTCCACGTGCATCGACGGCACGCCGGGACGCATGACCGTCACGTCGGCGATGTAGCTGCCGCCCATGTTGCGGCTGTCGTTGGTG
>DATBIY010000051.1:0-32719 GCA_036556695.1 Candidatus Limnocylindria bacterium | reverse complement strand
GCGGTGGCGGTCTCCGCGTGCAGGCGGCTGACGCCGTTGGCGCCGCTGGCGTGACGGAGCACGAAGGCGGTCATGTCGAACGGCGCCTCGGGATCTTCGGTGCGGCCGCGGCCCAGCTCCAGCAGCTCGCCGGCGGGCATGCCCGTCTCCTCGACCCACGGAGCCAGGTTCTCGGTGATCAGCCCGCGGTCGAAGGTCTCGTTGCCGGCCGGGACGGGAGTGTGGATGGTGAACACCGAGCTGCGGCCCACCCGTTCCAGCGCCTTGGCGGGCGCCAGCCCGTGGTCAGCGGCCATGTGCTCACGCGCGCGCTCCAGGAGGAGGAACGCGGAATGACCCTCGTTGAGGTGCCAGACTGCCGGCTCCACGCCCAGCGCGCGCAGTGCCCGCACGCCACCGACACCCAGCACCAGCTCCTGGCACAGGCGCATCTCGCGGCCGCGCACGTAGAGGATGTGGGTGATCGGCCGGTCCGGACCGGCGTTGGCCGGCACGTCCGTGTCGAGCAGCAGGACCGGCACACGACCGACCTGCGCGACCCACACGGCGGCGTGCACCTGCCGATCGGTGAAGTCCACGCTGACCTGCAGCGCCGCGCCGTTGCTGGCTCGCGCGCGACGCAGGGGCAGCATCCCGGGATCCAGGTCGGGTTGTGCGTGCTCCTGGTGCCCATCGGCGTCGATCTGCTGGCGGAAGTAGCCGCGGCGGTAAAGCAGGCCGACGCCCACGAAGGGGATGGCCGCATCCGACGCGGACTTGCAGTGGTCGCCGGCCAGGATGCCCAGGCCGCCGGAGTAGATCTGCATCGACTCGTGGAAGCCGTACTCGGCGCAGAAGTAGGCGACCGGCCCGGGAAGGGCGCGCTGCGGGTCCGCGGCGACCTGGCGCTGGTACCACGAGTCGGCGCCGTTGGCCATGTAGCGGTGGAACTCGTCCAGCAGCCGGCTGGCGTCGACCATGAAGTCCTCGTCGGCGGTGACCTCTTCCCAGCGGGCGGCGTGCATTGACGCCAGGACGGCGATGGGGTTGCGATGCCGCGCCCAGGCCGCAGCATCCAGCCGAGAGAAGAGCGCGCCGGCCCGTGGCGTCCACGTCCACCACAGGTTGTAGGCGAGCTCATCCAGGCCTTCCAGCCCGCTCGGCAGGTTGAAGTCGTGACCCGCCAGCGTGGGGAGGCGCAGCGAAGCGCCTGCGGGGCTGCTCATGGATATCCGATGCTACCGGATGGTCCCCGCCCGATGCTGCAGCCCGTGACGCGTACCATCGGCTGGTGACCGGCCCTCACCCGGGTCGCCCGCCGGGCATGGCGATCCGGTTGGGCGGCTCGACACTGCGTATTACCCTATCGGACCCGTGATGGACGGCTATTCGGTCAAGGATGCGGCGCTGGTCCTGGGCGTCCCGGAGCGGCGCGTCTGGGAGCTGATCGCCCGCGGTGTGCTCGCCAGCGCGCCGGAGGGTCCGGACGGCATGCGCGTCTTCCTGCAGCCGCGCACCCCGCCAGCCTCCCCGCCGCAGCCCGAGCCGCACATCTACCGCCCGGATGAGCCCGAACCCGCGGCGCGCACCAACGGCAATGGCGGCTCGCATGAGATGAGCCCGTTCCGCGAGCTGCTGACCGAGTTCCGGAGCCTCACCGAGCGCTATGGCCAGGCCCTCCTGGCCCTTGGCGAGGCCCGCGGTGAGGTGGCGTCGCTGCGCACCCGCGTCGATCTGCTCGAGGCGCGCATGGACCTGCGACTGCCGACGAGCCGTCCGTCCTCCACCGTCGCGTGGGAGATCCCCGGCTACGAGGAGGAGCGGCCGGTGCCGCGCCCCGCTCCCCAGGACGATGAGGCGCCGCCGGCCGAATCCATTGCCTCAGAGCCGGATGCGGATGAGCCGGATGCGGATGAGCCGATGGCGGATGAGCCGATGGCGAATGAGCCGATGGCGGAAGAGATGGCGGTTTCCGAGCCGACTATGGCTGAACCGACGGAGCCGGACGTCCAGGCGGTTGAGCCCGAGCCGTCAGCGGCCGTCGATGAGGTTGCCACAGAGCCGTCGTCGGGACGGAAGCGACGCGCCGAGTCCCGACGCCGAAAGATCCGCGGCGGGCGGTCCGCATTCGCCGGCCTCGCCGACGCGCTGGCCCGCGCCGACGACCCCACGCTCTCCGAGCTGCCCGGCGCACAGGAAGCTGCCGACGCGCTCGCTGCCCTGCAGCGCGACCTGCGAGCTGAGCAGCCGGCCGAAGCGCCGGCCGAAGCGCCGGCCGACGAGGTGCCGGTGGACGAGATCCAGCCCATCGTCGCTGCTGCGGGTGTCACCGATGTGGACGACGAAGCTGCGCACGCCGATGGGGAAGGCGCCAGCGCCACTGCCGAGACGACGGTCATCGAGGTGGACCTGCTCGAGGACCAGGTCCTGGGCGCCGCCGCCCCGGCAGTGGAGCTTCCCGAAGCTGACATGACTGACGAGGCTCCCGCCGGACCGGAAGCCGACGAGCGGGAAGCCGCCCTGACGGAAGCGGACATGGCCGAGCCCGAGCCTGAGGCCGGGGCCGCCGTGACGTACGCGGACGTGCCTGAGGCGCCAGCTGCCGCGCTCGTGGGGGACGTCGAGGTAGCGTCCGATCCGGACGCGGCGTCCTCACTTGAGGTGATCGCTGACGAGCAGCCCGTCCCCGAGGCCGAGTCCGAAGCGGCGCCGCTCGAGGAGCCGGAGCCACCGAGTGAGCAGACGCAGCAGCTGGTCGCGGAGCCGGAGCAGCCGGTCGCACGAGCCGTGCCGTCCATCTATTCCAGCGAAGTCATCGAGCCCGATTGGTTCGCCGACGGCGACTTCACATGGCTGGACGCGGCGCAGGCTGAAGCACAACAGGCTGAAGCACAACAGGCGGAAGCCGCACCAGCGGAACAGGCATCGGCGGAAGCGCCACGGTCCGAGGCATCGGACGGGGAAGCGTCGCCCGCGGAGGTGGCCCAGCGGGTGGAAGCTCCCTTCGAGCCGACTGCACACGACGAGGTGCGGGCCGAGGAGGAGGCGCGAGCCGCCCTCCAGGACGCGTTCGAGACGCCGGCTACCACTGACGAGCCGGTGATGGAAGAGGCACTGGAAGCCGCGCCTACTGGCGAGGACGTCGCCGAAGAGGAGGCCATAGCCGCCATCCAGGACGCGTTCGCAGCGCCCGCCCCCGCAGAGGCCACCGGATTCGACCAGGCCTCCGAATCGCAATCATCGGACGAGGCGAGCGCCGAAGAGGCGCAGGCGGCCATCCAGGACGCATTCCAAGAGCCGCCAGCTTCCGCGGAGCCATACCCCGAGTTCAGCTTGCCCGAACCCACGATCGAGGGCGACGACCGATCGGCTGTCATGGTTGAGGAGACGCCGGTCGCGGAGGTAGCGGCAGCCGACGTGCCGCCGACCAATGAGGTGCCGGCCGAGGATGTCGCTGAGATTGCCGCCGAGAGCAGCGTCGAGGACGGGGCGGCGGCTGCGCCGGCTCAGGCGCCGGCGGAGGGACCTGCCGGCGAAGAGGAGCTGATGTGGCTGGGCGACGAGTTCGAGGAGGCAGGGCTGGAAGTCGCCACGCAGGGCTGGCGCAGCGCCGATGCCCCTCCACCGCCACCGTCACAGCCGCGGGCTGGGCAGTCCGCTCCCATGCAGGCCATTGAGCTCTCGGACGCGGAGCTCGCCCAGCTCGCCGCCGACGAAGGCTGGGACGCCGATGAGGTGGAGGCAATTCGCAACCTGCTCGGCCGATCCACGGCGGCGAGCGCCGAGCCGACGACGCCCGCCTCTCAGCCGGTGAGCCCCCCACGGCCGACCACGTTCAGCAGCCACACGGCGACAAGCCCGGCGCCGCCGCCGGCCGCCGGGCCGGCAGCCCGCCGCAACCCCATGGCATCGATGAGCGATCCGCGGTGGCTCAAGGGACGGCGCGGCCCGGCAGCCACCGCGTACCGCCGCCTGCGACGGCTGTTCCCCAGCTAGTCAGATCCGTCGGCCCGGCGAGTGACGGCAGCTCGCTGCGCAGGGACGTCAGGTCCGGGTCGACGTCATGAGGGTCCGGGCCCAAGGTGATAGCCCAGTCGCCGGGGGAGGGCGGTCAGCTGTCGCAGCGGCCACCACGCTCGCCGGCCGGAGAGCTCCTGCGCTTCCCGGAGCATGATGGCCCGGCGCATGAGGCGCGCGCCGACGTAGCGCAACGGCTCTGGCGGCAGCCGGGCGGGGGGTGGGCCGACGACCGGCAGCCGAGTCAGTGGCTCATCGGCGCCAACCACGAGCGCCGCCAGCACGCGGCCGGCGAGATGCGAGGGCGCCACGCCGTTTCCCGAATAGCCCACCGCGTAATGAACCGGCACGCCCGGGACGCTGCCGAAACGCGGCAGGTGGGCTCCAGCCACGTCAATCGGCCCGCCCCAGGCATCAGTGAGGCGGACGTCGTGCAGCTGCGGGAACAGCGTGCGAAACGCAGCTGCCGCACGGCGGGCGGACGGCACGTCATCGGTGAAGGCAGAGCCGATGCGCCCGTCGTAGCCAGGCACCCCGCCGCCAGAGCCGATGGCGATGCGGCCATCGCGGGTCACGTGGAAGTACTCGACATTGAAGCGCGCCGTGTAGATCGATTCGGCGCCCGTCCAGCCCAGCTCCGCCAGCAGCTCAGCGGGAATCGGCTCCGAACGGACCATGTAGCTGCCCCAGGCGAGCATCGAGCGGCGCAGCGGCCGCCATGCTGCAGACCAGGCGTTGGTGGCCAGCACCAGCTGGCGCGCGCGGAGGTCATGCGTGCCCGTTGCGCTGTCGGCCGTCAACCGCACCCCCGGGCCGTCATGGCGGACCTCGGGCCGCACGCGCGTGCCTTCGTGGATGGCCACTCCCTGCTCGAGGGCCACGCGGCGCAGCCCGCGCGCCAGCAGGGCCGGCTGCACGGTGCCGCCCGCGCGCATCAGCGCCCCGTTGCGAAATCGCGGAGAGCGGCAGCGAGCGGCGATCTGCTCGGGGTCGAGCGGCACCAGCTCCTCGCCCACGCCCAGCTCTGCCGCCAGCTGGGCCGCGGAGCGCGGCCGCTCGTCATGGATCGGGGTGGTGGACACGACCAGCATCCCCGCCTGGTGGAAGTGGGCGTCGACCTGGTGGCGCTCGCACCACGCGCCGATGGCTGCGACTGACTCCCCCACGGCGCGCGCCGCCTCGAGGGCGGGCTCGGGGCCGTAGAGGTCGACCAGCGTGTCGAGCTCGTCCCACCATGCGTTGGCGAAGCCTCCGTTGCGGCCGGATGGGCCGCCGCCGCAGATGTCCTGCTCCACCACGGCCACTCGCAGGTCCGGCGCGCGCTGGCGCAGCTGGTACGCGGTCCACAGGCCGGTGTAGCCGCCGCCGATCACCAGAACGTCCACGTCCAGCCGCGCCGGCGGGGGAGGAGCAGCGGGCGGGTTGCCCTCGGCAGCCAGCGCGTCGCGCAGCCACGGGCTGCGAACGCCGCGGCCCGGGCGCAGTGTCAGGTCGTGAGGGGTGAGCGGCGTGTCCACGTGATGAGCGGACGATACCCGCGATGTCACGGCGTCGAAACGCTTGACTTCGAACTTTTCGCTCGAGTAAAATGGTTTACTTGGCACGAAATATTGCGGTCGAGCGAACGACACACGGCAACTCCACCACCGCTCGGCTGATCGACGAGTTGAATGGGCTGATGCTTGGTGAGCGCGCCGCGTTCCTGTCGCATTGCCACGCGCGTGGACTGGGCATGGGCCACGTCTTCCTGATGTCGAAGATTCACCACCACGGCCCCATCCCCATGACGCGCGTGGCCGAGCTTCTCGGCTCCGGCCTGCCAACGGCCACCGGCTTCATCAGCCGGCTTGAGGAGCGCGGGCTGGTACGACGTGACCACGACACGCGTGACCGGCGCGTCGTGCTGGTGAGCCTGACCGAGGCCGGGATCGCCGACATCGACGCGCTCCACGAGGCGCGGCAGCACCGCATGGCCGCCGCCATCGCCCAGGTTCCACCGGCCGAGCGGAAGAACCTGCTGACCGGCATCCGATCGCTGCGCAACGCTCTCGAGCGCATCACCGAAGGAGACGAAACTTCGTGACTTCCTCTGCCACCGCCGCACGACACGTCGACGACGCACCGGTGCAGGTCGACAACCGCGCCCGCTTCGAGATCCTGGGCGCCGTGCTGCTGGCCCTCTTCCTCTCGGCGCTCGACCAGACGATCGTGGGCACGGCGCTGCCGCGCATCCTGACCGACCTGCGCGGCAACGAGCTTTACACCTGGGTGGTCACCATCTACCTGCTGACTGCCACCGTCACCGGACCGCTGTACGGCAAGCTGTCCGACCTGTTCGGCAGACGGCCGATGCTCATGCTGGGTATCGGCCTGTTCCTGCTGGGCTCCGGCCTGAGCGCCCTGTCGCAGGAGATGTGGCAGCTTGTGCTGTTCCGCGGCATCCAGGGGCTTGGCGCAGGGGCGCTGTTCCCGATCTCGCTGGCGGTCATCGGTGACCTCTTCACGCCGCGTGAGCGAGGCCGATACCAGGGCCTGTTCGGCGGTGTGTTCGGCATCTCGATGCTCATCGGTCCGGCGCTGGGCGGCTTTCTGACGGACTCGATCAGCTGGCACTGGGTGTTCCTCGTCAACCTGCCCATCGGCCTGGTGGCGATGGCCGTCATCTGGCGCCTGCTGCCGCCGATCAAGCACCCGGAGCGGGTCGTGTCGATTGACTACCTGGGCGCCGCGGTCTTCGCCGCGGCGGTGGTGCCGCTGCTGCTGGGCCTGACAAACAAGCAGTCGGCCGACTGGCTGGATCCCAGCGTCGGCGGCCTGCTGGCCGTGTCCGCGGTCCTGACCGCAGTCTTCGTATGGGTCGAGTCGCGGGCCAAGGACCCGATCATCCACCTCGAGCTGTTCGGCAACCGAACCTTCACCGCCACGGTGGTCGCCGGCGGCCTGATCAGCTTCGGCTTCTTCGGCGGCGTGATCTTCATCCCGCGCTGGTTCCAGTTCGTGAACGGCTCGTCGGCCACCCAATCGGGCTACGAGATGCTGCCGATGCTGATCGGCGTCATCGGCAGCTCGATCATCTCCGGCCAGATCGTGAGCCGCACCGGGCGGTACAAGTGGCTGTCCGCCGGAGCGCTGCTGCTCGCCGGAATCGGCCTCTTCCTGCTGACCGGGCTACGGGCCAACACCCCGATTGCACAGCTGTGGTTCTGGATGTTCCTGATGGGTGTTGGCATCGGCCCCACCATGGCCGTCTTCACCATCGTCATCCAGAACGCCGTGCCATTCCGGGTCATGGGCGTGGCGACCAGCGCGCTGGTCTTCTTCCGGCAGGTGGGCGGCACCGTTGGCCTGGCCATCGCCGGCACCCTGTTCGGCAGCACACTGACCGACGAGATCCCGCGCCAGCTGGCCAGCAACGATGTGCCGCAGCCGCTGATCGAAGGCTTCCAGCGCGCCGGGCAGCTGGGTGGCAGCGATGCCACCGCGGTCGGCGTGGACCTGGGCCAGACGATCCTGCAGAACACGCCGGAGCAGTTCCGGCCAATGGTCGAGCAGTTCCTGCCGGGCATCGTGGGCGGCATCCACCAGGCGTTCTCGATCGCCGTGGCCAACGCCATGTGGCTGGGCGTGATCACGGCGGCGGCGGCCTTCGCGCTGGTGGCGATGGCGATTCCCGAGACCCCGCTGCGCCAGCACGCCGAGGAAGGGACGGCGGCGGCAGCCGCCGCTGACAGCCAGGCACCGGTGCCTGCCTATCACTGAGCGGCGGCTTATGATCGGCTCATGACGGACTACGCTCCGGGCACCGCGCTGATCGTGGTCGACGTCCAGAACGACTTTGCCGATCCATCCGGCAGCCTGTCAGTCGCCCGGGCGGCGCACATCATGCCGCGCATCAACGACGAGGTGATGGCCGCTCGCGTGACGGGCTCGCCGGTCTTCTACACGCAGGACTGGCACCCGCCCTCGACGCCGCACTTCGCCAAGGACGGGGGGATCTGGCCCGTGCATTGCGTCGCCGGGACGTGGGGCGCCGAGCTGCACCCGGACCTGCTGGTCGACGGTGAGGTCGTGCGCAAGGGAGCGAACGGTGAGGACGGCTACTCCGGCTTCACCATGCGCGACCCGGTGAGCGGCGCCGAAGTGGCGACGCCGCTGGACGGAATGCTGCGCGAGCTAGGGATCGCCCAGGTCGTGATCTGCGGCCTGGCCACCGACTACTGCGTCAACGCCACCGCGCTCGACGCGCGACGGCTGGGCTTCGAGACCGTGGTCCTGAAGCGGGCCGTGGCCGCGGTCAACCTCAAGCCGGGCGACGCCGAGCGCGCCCTGCAGGAGATGGCTGAGGCCGGGGCGCAGCTCGAGGAGCGCTAGGCCGGCCGGCGGCGGGCCCACCAGGCGAGGGCCAGCCCGCCGACCACCATCACCGAGCCGATCACCAGCCAGGTGCGATCCCCGGTCATGTAGCTGCCGGGCAGCACGCCGGCGCCCTGCAGCGCGAACACCGCACCCGCCAGGGCGGCCAGCACGCCGATCACCAATGTCAGCGTCCGCACGCGGTGAGGATAGTCGCAGCCTTGCGGCACCGGATCGGCTGCGTATACTCGCCTCGAGTCGGGCCCCCATCGCGCGGCGCCAGCAACCTTCCGTCCCCTCCCACCACGTCTCAGCGTCGGCTCGCGGGGAATGGCAAGACCCGTGGCCGGCGCTCAGCGAGGAGACGCACCCGGCGCGGCAATCAAACCGCAGGGAGATTCCTGGTGGCCTACACCGATCAGGTGCTCACCTGTGCGGACTGCGGGATCGACTTCGTCTTCTCGGCGTCCGAGCAGGAATTCTTCGCGCAGAAGGGCTTCACCTCTGCGCCCAAGCGCTGCCCGGCCTGCCGCGCACAGCGGCGCGCAGCCAACGGCGGCGGCAACGGCGGCTTCGCCTCCGGCGGCTACGGGGACAACTACAGCCGCGGTCCGCGCGAGATGTTCGACGCGGTCTGCGCGCGCTGCGGCAAGGACACCCAGGTGCCGTTCCGTCCCACCGGGGCGCGCCCGGTGTACTGCAGCGACTGCTTCAGGTTGATGCGCGGCTGACCGCTTCGCCCGCAGCGGTTCGAACGGCGCCCCGCGAGGGCGCCGTTTCGTTTGCGCCGCGCCTGTGAGGCGGCTGGCCGCCGCCCGACCGAGCCATCCGGCCTTCACGCCCGACCCTCGTATCATTGAGGCGTACGAGACGGGCAGAGAACTTGCGAGAAATGCATAGCGTGTCAACCAGCGAACAGGAACAGTGGCGCGAGCTCGGCCAGCAGCTGCGGGTCGACTCGATCCGCTCCAGCTCGGCGGCCAAGTCGGGGCACCCCACGTCGTCCATGTCGGCGGCGGACCTGATGGCGGTGCTGATGAGCCGATACCTCCACTATGACTTCGGCACGCCGGACGATCCCCGGAACGACCACCTGATCTTCTCGAAGGGCCACGCCTCGCCGCTGCTGTACGCCATGTACAAGGCGGCTGGCGCCATCAGCGACGAAGAGATGCTCACCTTCCGCAAGCTGGGCAGCCGGATCGAGGGACACCCCACGCCGGTGCTGCCCTGGGTCGACGTTGCCACCGGGTCGCTGGGGCAGGGCCTGCCCATCGCCGTGGGCGTGGCCTACGCCGGCAAGTACCTGGACCGCCTGCCGTACCACGTGTGGTGCCTGTGCGGCGACTCGGAGATGGCCGAGGGCTCGATGTGGGAGGCGTTCGAGGCGGCCGGCTTCCACGGGCTGGACAACCTGACGGCCATCATCGACGTCAACCGCCTGGGCCAGACCGGCGAGACGATGCATGGCTGGGATTTGGACGCGTACGCCAACCGCGCCAAGGCCTTCGGCTGGGAGGCGATCGAGATCGACGGCCACGACGTTGCGCAGGTCGACCAGGCGTTGGCCACCGCCAGCAACGGCGGCGGGCGGCCGACGGTCATCGTGGCGCGCACCGAGAAGGGCCATGGCGTCGCCGCGGTGGCCAACGTCAACGGGGCGCATGGCAAGCCGGTCTCGGACGAGGCCGAGGCCATCCGCGAGCTGGGCGGCGAGCGGAGGCTCAGCGTCCAGGTGGCGAAGCCCGTTGGTGACGGGAAACCGCATCGGTTCGAAGCCAGCGGCACGCTGACGCTGCCGGCCTACGAGATCGGCACCAGGGAGGCCACGCGCAAGGCCTACGGCGATGCGCTGGTGGCGCTCGGCAACGCGCGCGGCGACGTGGTGGCGATCGACGGCGAGGTGGGCAACTCCACGTATTCGGAGGAGTTCAAGGAGGCGCATCCGGAGCGCTTCGTGCAGGCCTACATCGCCGAGCAGCAGATGCTGTCGTACGCGGTCGGCTTCCAGGTCCGCGGCTGGCGGCCCTTCGCCGCGACCTTCGCCGCCTTCCTGGCGCGCGCCTACGACTTCGTGCGCATGGCGGCGGTCAGCCGGGCCAACGTGGTGCTCGCCGGCTCGCACGCCGGGGTCAGCATCGGTGAGGATGGCCCGTCGCAGATGGCGCTCGAAGACCTCGCCTCGCTGCGCGCGGTCCACGGCAGCACGGTGCTCTACCCGTCGGACGCCAACCAGGCGGCCGCGTTGCTGGCGCTGGCCGCGGACACCGACGGCATCGTCTTCATGCGCACCACCCGCGAGAAGACGCCGGTCATCTACCCGCCGGGCGAGGAGTTCGGAATCGGGGGCAGCCGGGTGGTGCGCGAGTCGGAGGACGACCAGGTGACCCTGATCGGCGCGGGCATCACCCTGCACGAGGCGCTCAAGGCGGCCGATGCGCTGGCCGCAGAGGGCGTCAACGCCCGGGTCGTCGACCTGTATTCGATCAAGCCGGTGGACGGCGAGACGCTGCGCCGCGCCGCGCGCCAGACGCGGGCCCTGGTGACCGTCGAGGATCACTTCCCGGAGGGCGGGCTGGGCGACGCGGTCCTTGACGCGGTGGCCGGCGAGGGATTCGACGTCCCGGTGCGCAAGCTGGCCGTCCGCACCATGCCCGGCTCCGCGACCCCGGCCGAGCAGCTGGCAGCGGCGGGCATCGACGCGGAGCACATCGCGGCGGCAGCGCGGGAGCTGGTCGGCGCGGCATCGGCCAGCACTGCATCGGCCAAGGCGTAAGGGAGGCGTGACGAACATGAATGCGCTGCAGCGGCTGCACGCGGAGCAGGACCAGAGCCCGTGGATCGACTTCATCGACCGTGAGCTGATCGAGTCGGGTCGGCTGCGCCAGATGGTGGACGATGGCATCCGAGGACTGACCAGCAACCCCACCATCTTCGGCAAGGCCGTGGCCTCCGGCCAGTACGACGAGCTCATCAAGCGCGAGATCGAGGCCGGCGATGACAGCCATGCCATCTTCGAGGAGATCGCCGTCAGCGACGTCCGCGACGCGGCCGACGTGCTGCGCGGGGTCTACGACGAGTCGGACGGAGCCGATGGCTTCGTGTCGATCGAGGTCGAGCCCGAGCTGGCCGATGACTCCGAGGCGACGCTGCAGCGCGCGCGCCACCTGTTCGAGCGCGTCGGGCGGCCGAATGCCTTCGTCAAGATTCCGGCCACGCCGGCCGGCCTGCCGGCCATCGAGGATGCCATTTCCGAGGGCATCAACATCAACATCACCCTGATGTTCAGCGTCGACGTGTATCGCGACGTGGCGCGGGCGTACATCAATGGTTTGCGCCGCCGGCTGGACGCCGGCCAGGACGTGAGCCGCGTGGCGTCGGTGGCCAGCTTCTTCGTCAGCCGCGTCGACACCAAGGTGGACAAGGCGCTCGACGCCATCGGCTCCGAGGAGGCGCGGGCGCTGCGTGGCCAGGCCGCCATCGCCAACGCGCGAATGGCCTATGCCGCCTATCAGGAGATCTTCGAGGGTCCAGAGTTCGCCGAGCTGCGCGACGCCGGGGCGCGGGTGCAGCGCTGCCTGTGGGCCAGCACCTCGACCAAGAACCCGGACTACCGCGACGTGCTGTACGTGGAGGAGCTGATCGGCCCGCAGACGGTCAACACCATGCCGCTCGAGACGATCGACGCCTTCCAGGATCACGGGCGCATCGAGCGCACGCTCGACAGTGACCCTGATGGCGCCCGCGACCTGCTGCGCCAGGTGGAGCAGCAGGGGATCAGCATGGAACAGGTCACCGACGAGCTCATCGAGGAAGGCGTGACTGCCTTCGGCAAGTCGTTCGACGAGCTGATCGCCACCATCGACAGCCAGCGCCAGGCCCTCGCACCGGCATGAGCCACGGCCCGCTCGACGCGGCAATCGCTGAGCGGCTCGCCCGATGGGATGCGGAGCGGGTCGCCGAGCGGCTGTGGCAGAAGGACGGCAGCCTGTGGGCCGCCTCCGGCAAGGCGCCGCATGAGCTGAGCCGCTGGCTCGGCTGGCTCGACCTGCCGACCGGCATGCGCGAGCGCATCGGCGAGCTGGAGCACCTGGCGCGCGACGTGCGTGCCGACGGCTACGCCCGCGCGGCGGTGCTGGGCATGGGCGGCTCCAGCCTGGCGCCGGAGCTGTTCGCGCGCGTCTTCGCGCAGACCGACGGCCTGGAGCTGCGCATCCTGGACTCGACCCATCCGGACGCGGTGCGCGAGTTCCGCGACTGGGCCCGCGCGGCGCGCACCCTGTTCTGCGTCAGCAGCAAGTCGGGCTCGACCACCGAGCCGAATGCCTTCCACGCCGCCATGGCCGATTTCGCGCCGGCACTCGACTTCGTGGCCGTGACCGATCCGGGCAGCTCGCTGGCCGATGTCGCCCGCGCACAGGAGTTCCGCGCCATCGTCGACGGGCCGCCGGACGTCGGCGGACGCTACTCGGCCCTGTCGGCCTTTGGCCTGCTGCCGGCGGCGCTGCACGGCGTCGACCTGGGCCGGCTGCTCGACCACGCGGCGACCATGGCTGACGCCTGCCGCCGACCGGCATCAGCCAATCCCGGCCTGCGGCTGGGGGCGACCATGGGCGAGGCTGCGCTGGCCGGCCGCGACAAACTGACCATTCTGACCTCACGCCGCCTGGCCAGCTTCGGCGACTGGGCGGAGCAGCTGGTGGCGGAGAGCACCGGCAAGCAAGGCCGCGGGATCGTGCCCATCGTCGGCGAACCGGTAGCTGAATTGGCGCGCTACGGCGCCGACCGCTGCTTCGTGGTCGTCACCCTGGACGACGCCACCGCGCCGCAGCTGGCGGAGCTCTCCGAACTGGCGGACCTCGCATCGGCCCTGGAGAGCCTGGGCCATCCGGTGGTGCGCATCGGCCTGACCGATGCCCACGAGGTCGGCGCCGAGTTCCTGCGCTGGGAGGTCGCCACCGCGGCTGCGGGCATGCTGCTGGAGATCGACCCATTCGACCAGCCGAACGTCCAGGAGAGCAAGGACGCCACGCGCGAGCTGCTCGACGCCTTCCGCCGCGACGGCCAGCTGCCGCAGCCGGCGCCGCTGGCCAGCGATGGCCACGTGGCCGTGTTCGGCGACGCGCAGCGCTGGAGCGGGATCGACAGCGTGGCCGGCGCCGTGCGACAGCTATTGAGCGGGCTGCGGGGCGACGATTACTTCGCGTTGCTGGCCTACCTTCCCTCGCGGCCCGAGGTCGCGGAACGCCTGGAGCGCGTTCGCCTGCAGGTGCGGGAGGCGACGGGTGCGGCAACCACGCTGGGCTTCGGGCCCCGCTTCCTGCACTCGACCGGGCAGCTGCACAAGGGCGGCCCGGACTCCGGCGTCTACCTGCAGCTCACCGCCGAGCCACAGCGCGACCTGCCGATTCCTGGGTGGCAGGAAAGCTTCGGCACGCTGGTGGCCGCCCAGGCGCTGGGCGATCTGCGCTCGCTGCAGTCACGCGACCGCCGCGTGCTGCGGCTGCACGGCGCCGAGCTGGACGCGCTGCTGGACGGGCTGGACGCCATGGTGGCCGATGCCCTGGGCGCCGGGGTAGGCGGCTGACCCACCACTGAGGACAGGCGCCCCCGCGGCCCCCGCCCGGGAGCGCAGAAGGAGGAAGGCGAACGGTGCAGGTCGGTATCGCGGGCCTGGGGCGAATGGGAGCGGGCATGGCGCGCCGGCTGGCGCGCTCCGGGCACGATATTGTCGCCTGGAACCGCACGGAGCAGGTTGCCATGGACGTGGCGGCCGAGCCGGAGAACGGCGGGCGCGTGACGGTTGCCGAGCCCATCGCCACATTCGCCGACCGGCTGGACGGCCCGCGGCACGTGATCATCAGCGTGCCGGCCGGGCAGGCGACCGACGACCTGATCGACCAGCTGGCTGCGATCCTCTCCCCCGGCGACGTGATTGTCGACGCCGGCAACTCCAACTTCCACGACTCGCAGCGCCGCGCGGCCGCCCTCGAGCAGCGCGGCCTGGAATGGCTGGACATGGGCGTCAGCGGCGGGATCTGGGGCTTGAAGGTCGGCTTCTGCGCCATGCTCGGCGGCAAGCGCGAGGTGTTCGACCGTTTCGAGCCGGTGGTCCGCGATCTGGCGCCCGAGGGCGGCTACCTGTACTGCGGACCGGCCGGCGCCGGCCACTACGTGAAGATGGTCCACAACGGGATCGAGTACGGGATCATGCAGGCCTACGGCGAAGGCTTCGACATCCTGCACGCCTCGGACTACGACCTCGACCTGGCCGCCATCGCCAGGATGTGGCAGCAGGGCTCCGTCATCCGCTCCTGGCTGCTGGAGCTGGCCGGGGACGCGTTCACCCGCGAGGGCAACGACCTCGAGGCGATCAAGGGCTGGGTGGCCGATTCGGGCGAGGGCCGCTGGACAGTGCAGGACGCCATCGACCACGACGTGCCGGCGCCGATCATCACCCTGGCGCTCATCCAGCGCTTCCGCAGCCGCCGCGAGCCCGACTCCTTCACCGACCGGGTGCTGGCAGCCCTGCGCAACGAGTTCGGCGGGCACGCCGTGAAGTCATCCAGCGACCAGTCCGGCTGATGGGCCGATGACGACCACGGGCAGCCGCCCGACCGCGAACCTTGCCGGCGACGGCGCGGCGCAGGCCATCGTCAACCCGCTGCGGGAAGGACTGCGCGCCGGGCGAATGCCCGAGCCCTGCACCATGGTCATCTGCGGCGCGACCGGCGACCTCACCGAGCGCAAGCTGGGCCCCGCCCTCTACAACCTGCTGCTCGCCGGCTTCCTGCCGCCCGAGTTCACCGTGGTGGGCTTCGCCCGGCGCGAGATGAGCGATGACCAGTTCCGCGCGCACCTGCGGGCTGGTGTGGACCGCTACAGCCGCAACCGGCCGATCAAGGAGTCGCTGTGGGACTCATTCGGGCAGGGCATGTTCTATCACCGCGGCGACTTCGACGACCCGGCGGCCTGGACCGAGTTGCGGGCCCTGCTGGACCGCATCGATCGCGACCGCGGAACGGCCGGAAACCGGCTGTTCTACCTCGCCGTGCCGCCGACCCTCTACCCGGAGATCGTGCGGCAGCTGGGCGAGGCCGGCCTGTCGTCGAGCGGAGAGGAGCGGCCCGATCGGCGCAAGGGCTGGTCGCGGGTCATCGTCGAGAAGCCGTTCGGCTTCGACCTGGCCAGCGCCCAGAAGCTCAACCAGGAGATCCGCCAGGTCTTCAACGAGGAGCAGGTCTATCGCATCGACCACTACCTGGGCAAGGAGACCGTGCAGAACCTGGCGGTCTTCCGCTTCGGCAACGGGCTGTTCGAGCCGATCTGGAATCGGCGCTACATCGACTCCGTGCAGATCACCGTGTCGGAGACGGTCGGCGTGGAGGGGCGCGGCGAGTTCTACGACCAGACGGGCGCGCTGCGCGACATCGTCCAGAACCACGCCCTGCAGCTGCTGGCCATGTTCGCCATGGAGCCGCCGGTCGAGTTCCGGGCGCAGGACCTGCGCGACGAGAAGCTGAAGGTGCTGCGCGCGATCCACGAGATGTCGCCGGAGGACGTGGCGCACAACGTGGTGCGCGGCCAGTACGTATCGGGCTGGGTGGAAGGCGTGAAGGTGCCGTCCTATCGCGACGAGCCTGAGTGCGCGCCGGACTCTGACACCGAGACCTACGTCGCGCTGCGGCTGGACATCGGCTCCTGGCGCTGGGCTGGCGTGCCCTTCTACGTGCGCACGGGCAAAGCGCTGGCGACGCGGGTCACCGAGGTGGCGGTGCAGTTCAAGAGCCCGCCGCTGGCCCTCTTCGAGCGGGCCGGCGCACCGAACATCGAGCCCAACATCCTGGCCATCCGCATCCAGCCGGACGAGGGCATCCTGCTGCGCTTCGGCGCCAAGGTGCCGGGCCAGGGCATGCAGATCCGCAGCGTGAACATGGACTTCCGCTACGGATTCAGCTTCGCGGTCGACTCGCCGGACGCGTACGAGACGCTGCTGCTGGATGCCATGGTCGGCGATGCCAGCCTCTTCACTCGCGACGACGAGGTGGAGCGCGCCTGGCAGATTTTGGACCCGATCCTTCACGCCTGGCAGTCGGGCCAGGGTGGGCCGATCCACTTCTATGGCGCCGGCTCGTGGGGACCACCGGCGGCCGATGAGCTGCTGGCCCGCGACGGCCGCAGCTGGCGGCGACCATGAGCTCCGGCGCCAACCCGCACGAGCGCAGCCCGGCAGCCGAGCACGAGCTGGCCGTTCACCGGCGGCTGATGCGCTTCGGCGAGCACGAGTCGCGGGTCGCGCCGGTCTGGTCGGAGCAGGGCACCACCGTCGCCGCGGTGGAAAGCCACCTCGCCCGGCTGTGGACGCTGGCCGCCGACGACGGGGCGCTGGTGACCGAGAAGGGCCTGCCGCATGCCCGCGCCTCGGTCTTGAACCTGATCGTCACTGTGCCCGACGTCGGCTCCGCGGACCGCGTGGTGTCGACCTTGCTCGGCCTGGGCTTTCGCCACCCATCGCGGGCCATCGTGCTGGTCCCCAGCCCTGGGGCAGATGGCCCGTGGCTTGACGCATCGGTCAGCGCCCATTGCCACGCCTTCCACGGCGACGAGAAGGAGCAGGTCTGCTACGAGGAGGTGGTGCTCACCGTCCGTGGCGAGGCCGCCGAGCACCTGGATGGCATCGTGGCGCCGCTGCTGATCCACGACCTGCCGACGCTGGTGTGGTGGCCCGGAGACCCGCCATTCGCCGACCCGATCTTCGACCAGCTGGTGGAGATGGGGGATCGGCTGATCCTGGACACCAGCGACTTCAGCGACCTGCTGCTGGGGCTGCGGCGCCTCACGACGCTGCGACGCCGCAGCGGGATCGGCGACCTGGCCTGGAAGCGGCTCGGCTGGTGGCAGGAGCTGACTGCCCAGTTCTTCGACGCGCCGCGCTTCCGCCGCTACCTGCCCAATCTCAACCGCGCGATCATTCGCTACGCCCTCCCGCCCCGCAGCGGCGCTGGGCCGGAGAGCGATCCCGACGATCCGGCCCCAGGCGTGGCCAGCCCCATCTCCCAGGCCATCCTGTATGCCGGCTGGGTCGCCTCCCGTCTCGACTGGAAGCGGCATGTGACGGTCGAGCCGCTCGACGGCGGGCGCATGGCGCTCGGCCTGGAGGGCAAGTACGCCATGGTCGACCTGGTGTTGGAGGGCGTGCCGACCGCGGAGGTGCCAGGGGGCGATCTGCTGTCCGTCCGCCTGCGCGCACGCGGCGAGACCGGGGCGGCCGAGTTCATCATCGACCGCCAGGCCGACGAGGCGGTGGTCGCTTCCAACGCCGACGGCATGACCGCGCAGCTGCGCCGCGTCCGCATGGAGCTGCCGCCCGAAAGCGAGCTGCTGGCGTCGACCATGGTCGCCGGAAGCCACGAGCCGGTGTACGAGGCCGCAGTCCGTGCGGCCGGCGTGTTCCTCTCCTCGGCGCGCGCCTCCGAGGCCGCCGGGTGACGCGCGAGTTCCACGTCCTGGAGGACGCGGGTGCCGTCGCGCGCGAGACCGCCGACCGCGTGGTGGCCATCGGCCAGGAGGCGATCGAGCGCCAGGGGACATTTCATTTCGTGCTCACCGGCGGCTCGACGCCGCTCATGGTCTGCCCGTTGCTGGTGGTGCCGCCGCGGGTGCAGCAGCTGGACTGGACGAAGGTCGAGTTCTACTTCGGCGACGAGCGGGCCGTCCCCGCACGCCACCCGGAGTCGAACTACAACACCGCCCGCACGGCGCTGCTCGACTACCTGCCGCGCGTGCGCCCCGGACAGGTGCATCGCATGCTCGGCGAGGCGGCAGACCTCGACGCGGCATGCCACGCCTATGAGGCGCTCCTGCGCCGCGTCGTTCCGCCCTCGCCCGATGGCCTGCCGATGTTCGACCTCGTGTGGCTGGGCATGGGCAGCGACGGGCACACCGCCTCGCTGTTCCCCGACACTGCCGCGCTCCACGAGCGGGACCGGCTGGCTGTGCCCAACTGGGTGCCGAGGCTCGATGCGTGGCGGCTGACGCTGACCTACCCGATCCTGAACGCGGCGCGGCAGGTCGACTTCGTGGCCACCGGCGCCGACAAGGCGCAGGCCGTGGCATCGGTGCGCTCCGGACGTCAGGAGGTGCCGGCCGCCGGGGTTGACGCGGCCATGACCACCTGGATCGTCGATCGCGAGGCGGCCGGCGAGAGCGGCGCCGTGCCCGGCCAGGCGGGGGCCGACGAGCCGGCGCGCGGACAGGCGGCGAGCGGCTAGGCTTCGACCATGCCGTGGCTTTTCCTGCTGGGTGCCATCGCGTGTGGAGCGGCGGCGTATCGCATCGGCTGGCCCGCCTGGACCTCCTTCCGCCAGCGTGAGGCGCGCGACCTGAACGCCGAGCGCTACCTTGCCTGGCGGGGCCGTGCCGTGTCGCCGGGCAGTGCCTCGCTGCGAGAGGGGCCCACGAACGTCGAGCGTCGCGCCCTGGTGCTGGCCGCAATCCTGGCGGTCGCCAGCGTCGCCCTGCTGGTCGGCTTCTTCGCCACCACCTGAGCCGATCCGGTTCCCGGACCGATCCTTGTGCCGATGCGCGTCGAGCTGCTGTACACCGACTCCGATCCGAACTACATGACCGCCCGTCAGCATCTGGTGGAGGTGCTGACCGAGGACGCCTTCGAGACGCCGATCCAGATGGTGGCCGTCAACTCGCAGGCCGATGCCGAGCTGCTGGGCTTCCCCGGGTCGCCGACGATTCGCATCGACGGCGCCGATATCCTGCCCATGGCCGGCGCGCCCGCGGCGCGCCTGGGACTGCGCGAGTACCCCGCCGACGATGACCTCGATGGACCGCCGCGCCAGCCCATTCCCGGAAAGCGCCTCATCCGGCGTGCCGTCGAGCGCGCCCGCGGCTGGGGGCACGGGCGCCGCGGCTGACGGCACCTGGCCGCGTCTGCGTCTCGGCGGGGATCGGCGTAGACTCGGCGCCAACCATGGGATCCCGGCGAACATGAGCGGCAGCAAACGCCCGAGCACCTCCAGCCTGCGACGCTTCATCACATCGAGGCCATATGTCACCGTCGCCGAGCTGCGACGGCGCTTCGGCCTGGATGATCCGGATGCCATGGCAAGGATCCACTGCAACGGAACCGCTGCCTGGATCGGCCTGCCGGAGCGCGAGGCCACCAAGCTGCAGGAGCTGTGGAACCGCGACGAGCTGGGGGTCGAGCTGTCGGTCGAGGTCCGTGCGCCGGTGGTGGTTGGCATCTATCCCATGCGCATCGCGCGCTACGTGATGGAAGCCAACGGCAGTAATGGCTGGTCGCCGGCGACGAACGGCCATCCGCTCGCCGCGCACGAGCCGTCGCCGAGCGGCGGCCACGCCTCGCAGAGCAGCGGGCCGCAGGCCAACGGACAGCTCCCCACCGCGCGCCGCACGGAGCCGGCATACGAAGCTGCCCACCGTGCCGGCAATCCCCACTGACCAACGCCAGGTCGCGATCGTCGCTCGCGACCTGATGACCACCTCACGCATCGTGGCCGCGGCCGAGGCCGCCGGGTATGTGACGCGGCGGGTCGATCAGCCTGGCGATCTGCCAGCGCCGAGCGAGGTCGCCGTGGTGATCGTCGACTGGGCCGAACGGCAGCCGGGGTGGGCCGCAGCGCTCCAGGCCTGGCGCGGCACCGCCGGCCGATCGGCCGAGGATGCAGCACCGCGCATCCTCCTGTTCGGGCCGCACACCGACCTGGAGGCACACCGCGAGGCGCGCGGCGCCGGCCTCGGGCCGATGATGGCCCGCTCCAGGCTGTTCACCTCGTTGCCATCCCTGTTGGAGCCGTGACGGCGCACGGCGCCAGGGTCCCGGACTTCTACGTCGTCGGCGCGCCGAAGGCCGGGACCACGGCCATGTACGAGTACCTGCGCGCCCATCCCGACCTGTATCTGCCCGAGCGCAAGGAGCTGCGCTACTTCGGCTCGGACCTCGAGATCCGCGATCGCGTGCCGCTGAGCCGCGAGGAGTACCTCGCGTACTTTGCCGGCGCTCCGGCCGGCGCACTGGTCGGCACCGCCTACGTCTGGTACCTCTTCTCCACGGCAGCGGCCGCCGAGATCGCAGCGTTCAGCCCGCGCGCGCGCATCATCGCCATGCTGCGCAACCCGCTCGACATGCTGCCCGCGCTCCACGGCGAGCACCTGGCCAACGGCAACGAGGACATTGCCGACTTCACTGCCGCGCTGGACGCCGAGCCGGCCCGGCGTGCCGGGCGACGCATCCCGGCCCACGCGCACCTGCCGCAGGGCCTCAGGTACCTGGACGTGCCGCGCTACGCCGAGCAGCTGGAACGGTACTTCGCGGCTTTCGGTCGCGATCGGGTGCACGTCATCGTCTTCGACGACTTTGCGGCCGATACCGCCGCTGCCTACCGCGACACGCTCCGCTTCCTGGGAGTGTCCGACGCGTTCCGCCCGGACATTTTCGAGACGATCAACGCCAGCCGGCGGATTCGATCGGAGTGGCTGCGCCACTTCCTGGCCAGACCGCCCCGGCCGCTGCGGCTGGCGTTCCGCTACGTGGTGCCCGCCCGCCTGCGGCGGGGTGCGTACGAGCGAGCGAAGAATCTCAACGTCGTGGCAGCCCGTCGCCAGCCGGTGCCGCAGGCGACGGCACAACGCTTGCGAGATGCGTTTCGGCCCGAGGCCGCAAAGCTGTCACAGCTGCTCGGAAGGGATTTCGTCGCGCTCTGGATGCGCTGAAACCAGTTCCAAAGTCCCGTTAGTTGCCTCCGCGCAACGGTACGAAGGGCCCAGTTATTGCAGGACTGGCCTTCGTTCAGGCAAAGTCGGGCTCTAATCTCTCGGGGCCGCTTACTCGGCGCTTATCGCGGACTTATCTCACTCTTTACGCGAGGGGGAGGCAGGGACCTTGGCTGATAGCATCCAGCACCGCAGCGAGGCATTGCAGGCCGCAATGCTGCCGGTGCTGCCGGTGGTTGATTTTCCGGCCAGCGACACGGCGCCGGCAGCACTGACCTCGTGGCGAAAGCGCGCGCTGGACGTGGGCCTGGCGCTGTTCCTGCTCGTCGCGTTCAGCCCGCTATGGCTGCTGTGCAGCCTCCTCATCAAGCTGACCTCGCGCGGCCCCGTCATCTTCCGCCAGGAGCGCATCGGCGTCGGCGGCAAGCCGTTCACTGTCTACAAGTTCCGCACGATGCGGGTCAACACCTCCGACGAGGTGCACCGCGCGTTCGTGACCAGCTACATCCTGGGCTCGCTGATCATGGAGGACGGCGCCGCCTACAAGCTGCCGCGCGACGTCCGGGTGACGGCGATCGGGCGCATCCTGCGCAAGCTCTCCCTGGATGAGATCCCACAGCTGATCAACGTGCTGCGCGGCGACATGTCGATCGTCGGCCCGCGTCCGCCGCTGCGCTACGAAGTCGAGAACTACGAGCCCTGGCAGATGGCGCGCCTCTCCGTCCGGCCCGGCATCACCGGCCTGTGGCAGGTGTCCGGCCGGAACCGGCTGAGCTTCGGCGAGATGTGCAGGCTCGACCTCGAGTACATCAATGGCTGGAGCCTGCGCCGCGACCTTTGGATCATGGTGCGCACCCCCTGGGTCATGCTCGTCGACGCGGGTGGCGCAGAATGAGCCACCTCGTTCGGGCCGGAGTCATCGGCTGCGGGTACTGGGGACCGAACCTCATCCGCAACTTCGTCTACCACGACGAGGCCACGGTCAGCATCGTGTGCGACGCGGTCCAGGAGCGAGCGCAGAGGGTGGCACGCATGTACGGCGTGCCGAACGCCACCA
The DNA here is from genome assembly GCA_036556695.1 of Candidatus Limnocylindria bacterium. GTDB lineage: Bacteria > Chloroflexota > Limnocylindria > QHBO01 > QHBO01 > DASSCW01. The sequence goes on along the minus strand of DATBIY010000051.1, from coordinate 10,566 downwards.
CCGACACCTCCGACGTCATCGGCTCTCCCGAGGTTGACGTGGTCGTGGTCGCCACACCTGCGCGGACGCACTACCCGCTGGCCAAGGCCGCCATCGAGGCGGGCCAGCACGTGGTGGTCATGAAGCCGATGACGACATCGGTCGAGGAGGCCGAGGAGCTCGTCGAGCTGGCCAAGCGGCACGGCGTGATCCTGGCGGTGGACCACACCTTCGTGTACACCGGCGCAGTGCGGATGATGCGCGAGCTGGTGGCGAGCGGCGCGCTGGGCGATATCTTCTACGTCGACAGCGTGCGCATCAATCTCGGCGTCTTCCAGTCGGACGTGAACGTCATCTGGGACCTGGCGCCGCACGACGTCAGCATCATCGACTACGTGCTCGGCGGGATCCTGCCAACCCAGGTGAGCGCCGTCGGCGCCGCACACGCCGGCAGCCGCAAGGAGAACATCGCGTACCTCACCATGCGCTACGGGCCGGACGTGGTGGGTCACGTCCACGTCAACTGGCTTGCGCCGGCGAAGATCCGCCGCACGATCGTCGGCGGCTCGAAGCAGATGATCGTGTACGACGACATGCAGCCGTCCGAGAAGCTGCTGATCTACGACAAGGGCGTGACCATCGCGCCGGAGGACGACCCGGAGAAGGTCTACAGCGAGCTGGTCCAGTATCGGTCCGGCGACGTGCTTGCTCCGCGGCTGGACGACCGCGAGGCCCTCTCGGTCGAGGTCGACGAGCTGGTGCGATGCATCCAGCACGGAGGCACCCCAACCGCGGATGGGGACGCCGGCCTGCGCGCGGTGCGCGTCCTGGAGGCAGCCGCGCGATCGGCTCGTGATGGATCGCACCCGATTGACCTGGCTGGTGACCATCGGGGTGGCCTGACCCCGCTGCGCATCGTGACCGAGTCCGAGACGCGTACCGCTTCGGGCACATAGCCAGACAGGACCACCCGGCGTCGCGCCCCGGGCGCGCTATGATCCACGTTCGCCGATCCTAGGGGCCGCAGACTTGGAACTTCGCACTCTCTTCCACGTCATCGTCAACCGCTGGTGGCTGGTGCTGCCGATCTTCGTGCTGACTGTCGCTGCGGCCATCGGCCTCACGGTCGTGCAGCAGCCTCTCTACAGCGCCTCGTCCACGCTGGTGGTGGCGCCATCGTTGGACGTCCAGGACGACGCGCTGTCCGCGCTGGCCATCATCTCCCGGCAGTCCGAGATCAGCGACACCTATGCGCAGATCGGCTCCAGCCAGACCGTGCAGGCCGAGGCAGCGCGCCGGCTGGACCTGAGTGCCGAGGACAAGGCCAACCTCGACCTGCAGAGCGTGCTGCTGACCGGGACGACGCTACTGGAGATCACCGCCAGCTCGCCCAATGCCGACCTGGCAGCGTCATATGCCAACGCGGTGGCCGAGTCGCTGGTTGATTACGTCGACGAGAACTACCGCATCTTCGCGGTCACAGTGCTCGACCCCGCCGGCGTTCCGAGCCGGCCGGTCTCGCCTGACGTCCCGCTCAACCTGGCGTTGGGCATCGCCGGCGGCCTGCTGCTGGGTGTCGGTCTGGCGGTGGCCTCGCATCTCATCCAGCCGCCGGCCCGGGCCGGGCTGCGTGACATCGTCGATCCGGAGACGTGGGCCTTCAACGATTCCTACTTCGCGTACCGGCTGGCCCAGGAGATGAACCGCAGCGTGCGGAGCCGCCAGTCGACGGCGGTGGCGCTCATCGACGTCAACCACGAGGGGGCGCTGGACGATCTCATGCCGCGCGTGCGCACAGAGGCCATGCGTCGTATCGCCACCCTGCTGGACGGCCACGTCCGCCCGGAGGACATCGTGGCGCGGCTGTACGGCACCGTGTTCGCGATCGTCATGCCCGATACCAACGAGGCGCAGGCGGTGGCCATCGTCGAGGGCCTGCGCAGCCGCCTGGCCGCCCCGGCCTTCGGGACGACTGCCGATGGCGCGCCCGCCCACGCCAACCCCGCCGCCGGCGTGGTCGAGTACCGCGAGGGCACCGGCGACGTGATGCAGCAGGCGCAGAGCGCCCTGCGGGCGGCGAAGGAAGGGCCCATCGGTCGGACGGAGGCGTTCTCGGCGCTATCGGTCCAGCCGGGGATCTAGCATGGCGGACCGCCACCTCGTCCTTGCCGCCAAGGGCGGCGGGATGGTTTTCGCTGGGCGCCTGTTCGTGTGGGGCACCCGCTTCGGGCTGGCCGTGCTGCTGGCGCGCCTGCTGGGGGCCGATTCCTACGGTCTGTACAACATCGCGCTGACCGTCGCCACGCTAGGCTCGGCGCTGTCAGTCATCGGCCTTGACTCTGCCCTGGTTCGCTATGTGGCGGTCTACGCGCGTCGCCAGGACCGGGCCGGGTTGCTAGGCACGCTGCGCGTCGGGGTCGGCGTGCCGATGCTGGTCAGCGGCCTCGCCGCGGTCGTGATCATCCTCGCCGCCGGTCCCATCGCCCGCGACCTGATCGGCGACCCGCGGCTCGAGCCGCTGATCCGGATCGTGGCGCTGCTGGTGCCGGCGATGGTGTCGAACACCGTCCTCTCCGCCACACTGCTGGGCGCGCAGCGCGTTGGCTGGGCGGTCGTGGCAGAGCAGTTCGCGCAGCCGCTCGTTCGTCTGGGGATCCTGGTGGCCTTCGCGCTGATCGGCATGACGCCCGAGCTGGCGGTGATCGCCTCGACCCTCGCCACCGTGGCGGCCACGGCCCTGCTGCTGTGGTTCGTGCAGCGCCAGGTGTCCCTGCAGGGCATCACCCGCCAATCGCGATCCGAGCCGGGGCCCCTGCTGCGTTTCTCGCTGCCGGTGTACTTCTCCAACATCGTCAACACCTTCGGCGGCAACCTGCAGACCCTGCTGCTCGGCGCCCTGGCGTCGGTGGCATCGGCCGGCATCTTCGCGGTGGCCAACCAGGTGATGCTGGTGGGCGCCATCTTCCACCAGGCCATCGTGCACGCCTCGATGCCGATCTTCGCCGAACTGCAGGACGCCGAGGATCGCCGCCCGCTGCACGCCCTGTATCGGACCACTTCGCGCTGGACGTTCACCCTGAACCTGCCCTTCTTCCTGATCGCCGTCCTCTTCCCGCAGGCGCTGCTGTCGATCTTCGGTCCGGAGTTCACCGATGGCGCCGCCGCGCTGGCCATCCTGGCCTTCGCTTCGCTCACCAACGCCGCCACGGGAGCGTCCGGCGCCGTGCTCGATATGACCGGCCACACCCGGGTGAAGCTGCTGAACTCGACGCTGGCGGTGGGATTGGCCATCGCCCTCAACCTGATCCTGATTCCGCCGCTTGGCCTGGTAGGCGCCGCCATTGCCTCGTTCGGCTCGATCGCGACCGTCAACCTGCTGCGCGTCGCCGAGGTTGGCTGGCTGGTCAAGGTCGGCCCCTATGACGCCAGCTGGGCCAAGCCGCTCCTGGCTGGCGCCGCGGCTGCGGCAGTCGGCTTGGGCACGGCCACCGTCACCGACGATCTTGTGGGCGCACTGGCGGCCGCAGCCCTCGGCGCGGTTGCGCTGGGCCTCACGTACGCGGCTGTCCTGCCTCTGCTGGGCCTGACCGATGACGACCGCACCATCGTGTCGCGCGCCGCGCGCAAGATCACCCGCCGTGGCGGCAGGCCCGGCTCCATGGCGCGGGCGGATGCACCGGTGAAGCCGTCATGACCGCCACCGAGGTCGCGGCCGGCGCTGGCACCGACTTCCCGCTGGACACGCTGCGCCTGGTGCGCGAGGTGTTCGGCGCGCTCAACGCGCAGGGCGTGCGCTACTGCCAGTGGAAGAGCACGACATCGCTGCCCGTTGCGCTCGCCGGCAGGACGGACCTCGACCTGCTGGTCGATCGCGCCGATGCGGGGCGCTTCACCGTCGCCATTCGCGATGCCGGCTTCAAGCCCTTCATCTCGCATCCCAGCCGCCGCTTCGTGGGGGTCGAGGACTGGCTGGGCCATGATGCGGAGAGCGGCCGGCTGGTCCACCTGCACGTCTATTACCGGCTGATCCTGGGCGAAGACCACGTCAAGAACCACGTCTTGCCCATCGAGAGGCAGGTGCTCGACGACGCCATCCCGCGCCTCGGCGTGCGAGTGCCGGCGCCGGCCACCGAGCTCACCATCCTGGTCATCCGCGCACTGCTCAAGTACCGCCGCACCGACGCCGCCAAGGACGCCCTGCGGCTGGGGCGGCGCGGCGGCATCCCGCCCGCCCTGCGCGAGGAGGTCGCCGACCTGGCCGGCCAGGTCTCGCCCGATGAGCTGCGAGCCGCCGCCGCGCGGCTGGTGCCGGCCATGCCGCCAGAGATCTTTCCCGAGTTTGTCGAGACCCTGCGCGCGAATCATCGCGACGCGAGAACGCTGCTGCGACTGCGCGCGGCGACCCGCGCGGCGCTGCGCCCTTTCGAGCGGCTGCCGGCGCGCACCGCGCTGGCGATCTCGCTCGGCGCGCGGCTGCAGCGTGCCCCGCTGCTGCGCAGCGTGCTGCGGCCGCGCAGCAAGGCGGACCTGCGACGCAAGTCCTCGGCAGTCGGCGGCCTGACCGTGGCCATCATCGGCCCCGATGGCTCCGGCAAGTCGACGGTCATCGACGAGATCGTGCGCTGGCTGGGCTGGCGGCTCAGCCTGCGTGTCTCATACCTGGGCACGGCGCGCCCCTCGCGGCCGACGGCCGCCGTCCAGTTCACCAGCCGCCTGGCGCGGCGCGTGTCCGGCCGGCTGCCCACGCTGGCGGGGATCGCGAACCTGGTGACCGCCGTGCGGTATCTCGCCGAGGCGCGCGACCGCGCCGGCCGCGTGCGCGAGGGACGTCGCCTGGCTGCGAACGGGGCGCTGGTCCTGTTCGACCGCTATCCGCTGGAGTGGGTTCGGCTGGCCAATCGACCGGTTGATGGGCCGCGTGTCGCCGAGCTGGGCGACGGCGCGCAGCGTGGCCTGCTGGACGGCCTGCGGCGCCGGGAAGAGGCGATCTACGCCCGCATACCACCGCCCGACCTGGTGATCCTGCTGACGGTGGATCCGGCGACGGCACTGGCGCGCAAGCCGAGCGTCAAGCCGGAGACGATCTCCGCCAAGGCACAGGCGGTGGTCGAGGCGGCGTCGCGCGCCTCGGCCGACGGCGTGGTCGTGGTCGACGCCACGCGGCCGCTGGAGGATGTGGTCGGCGCCGTCGAGGCCGAGATCTGGAAGCGGCTCTGATGATCGTCGAGCTGACCGGGCCGGTGGGAGCTGGCAAGTCGGCGGTTGCCAGGGGCCTTCCAGAGGCGCTGCGGGCACGTGGCATCTCCGCCAGCCACCTGGATGACGTCGCGCGGTTCAGCCGCCCGCGGGCATGGCTGTGGAACGCCCGCTTCGCGATCGGCCACCCGCGGCTCACCTGGGCTGCCTGGCGTGCCGCGTCGGGCGCGCCGTTGCCGCGCTGGCATAAGCGCCTGATCCTTGGCCTGGTGCTGGGCGTGGGCGGACGCATCGAGTACGCGCGTCGCCGGGTGCCGCCGCGGCACGTGGTGCTGGTGGACGAGGGCCTGGTGCACCGCGCGGTCAACCTGTTCGGCTGGTACCCCAGCGCACGACCGGAGGCAGTGCGACGCTACATCTCGATGGTCCCCCTGCCGGACGGGGTGATCGTCGTGGACACCGACCCCGACCTTGCCCTGGAACGGGTCAGGAGCCGCGGCCTGCCGAAGCGGCTGGTCGACAAGCCGGTTGCCGAGGTGGCCGCGTTCGTGGCGCAGGCCCGCGAGGTAACCACCACCGCCATTGCCGCCACCGCCAGACGCGACGGCGTCACCATGATCAGGATCCGCAACCGCAACTCGCTGCGCCGCGCCATCAGCGACGCGGCACGCAGCACCAGCCGCCTGATCACGCCCACGTCGTCCGAGGCGGACATGGTCTTCAGGCCCACCGCGCCGATGCTGTCGCGCCCCGACCGGGCCATTGCGCGAATCCTTGCCGGGCGCGCCGGCTCGATCCACAGAGACCAGCTCCGGCAGGTGCTCGAGGCATTCGGCATCAATGCCATGGGGCATGTCCGCATCCTTTCGGCCCCCGGCTCGCGAGGTGCGACGGTGCGGGTTGCCGTTCCCGGTGGCGACGTGGTGGTGAAGCGCTACAAGGCCAGCATCGACCCGGCAGCCCTGGACATCGAGCACGCCGTGCTGCAGGCCCTGGCCGCCGCCGATATCGCGGCGCCACGCCTCCGCGCGACCATGGACGGCAGGACGAGCCTGGGCCTGGATGGCAGCTGCTTCGCCGTCTTCGAGCCGATTCGCGGCTACCGCCATCCGCACGAGCTGGTCATGGCTCCCCGCGACCGACAGGCCCTCGAGGTCATCGCCGGCCGATTGCTGGCCCGGCTGCACGCCGTGCTGCAGGAGGTCGAGGTCCCGGCCTCGGAATCCCTGGGATTCGTCCGGCGCGGTGGGCTGCGGGTCCGCGAGGTCGAGTGGTACGCCGACCGGCTGGCCGCCGGATCGGCGCCGCGTCGCATCCGCGCCTGGGCGACGGCGGCGCTGTGGCAGCTGCGCGAGACGTTCGACGCCGAGGCCCTGCCACTGACCGTGGTGCACGGCGACTACGCCCCGTACAACCTGATGATCCGGAGCGGCCGCGTCCCGGTGGTGGTCGACTTCGAGCTGGCGCGCCTCGATTGGCGGTTGGTCGACCTGGCGACCGGACTGAGCTGGTTCGCGCAGCGTCGCCGGCGCTTCGACGTCGCGGCCGCGCGCCGCATGCTGAACGCCTACGCCGAGGCAAGCGACGCGCTGGACGAGGAGCTGGCCCGCATCCCGGACATGGCCGCCTTCCTGGCGCTGCAGCGCGCGTCAGTGGCCTGGTCGCGGGCCGAGTCCGAGCCGACAGGCGGTTGGGAAACAGAGGCGCGGCACCGCATCCTCATGGCGGAGGACCTGCTGGCTGGACGGCATCCGCTCAACGCGGTTGTGCGCCGATGGTGATGCAGGGCGACGGGCCGATCTACATCGGCGGGCCGGACCGCTGCGGCAAGACGCTGGTGGCGGCACTGCTGGGCTCGCACAGCCGCATCGCGATTCCCATCGTGGGGTCGAACCTGTGGACCTTCTTCGCAGACCAGTACGGCGACTTGGCCGATGTCCGCAACCTGGACCGCTGCCTGGCCGCGCTGGCGCGCTACAAGCATGCCCGCTTCCTGGGGCCGGACCTTCCGCGCCTGCGCAGCGAGATGCGGAGCGGCCCGGCGACCTACCCGCGTCTGTTCGCGCTGATCCATGAGCACTTCGCCGAGCGCGCCGGCAAGCCGCGCTGGGGAGATCAGAGCGGCCTCGTTGAGCGCTACGCGGAGCCGATCTTCGCGTCGCTCCCCGGCGTGCGGATCATCCACATGGTGCGCGACCCGCGCGACCGCTACGAGGGGTCGCTGGCCATGTGGCCGTCGGGCCGGGGCCGGGTCGGCGCGGCGGTGGCGCGCTGGCGGTACTCCATCGACCTTGGCGAACGGAACGCACGGCGCTGGCCCGACAGGTATCGGCTCCTGCGCTACGAGGACCTGGTGCGCGAGCCGGAACGGGTGGTCGCTGAGCTGTGCGCCTTCGTGGGGGAGTCGTTCGAACCGGGGATGATGGCCATGCCGGACGCGCCCACCTATCGTGCCAAGCTGGCTGAGGGTGCGGACGGCGTCCCACGGATCACCGACGCCCACATCGGCGACTACCGCGGTCGCATCCCGCCGCACGAGCTGGCCTTCATGCAGGGGCGGCTGGCCAAGCGGATGCGTCGTCACGGCTATTCCCTGGACCCCATTCCGATGACGCTCGCGGAGCGGCTGCGCTATGCCATGGTCCGCTGGCCGACCCAGGCGGCGCGGATGGTCGCCTGGGAGGCGATCGAGCGCTTGCAGCACCGGCTTCCAGGTCTCATTGGTCGGCGACCGCCCGCCGCGAAGACTGTGGACAGTAGGCAACACCAGGAGCCAGCCGGCGGCTAGATAATCCCGTGGCAAGGGGTAAGATGCCCCGATAGTCCTCATTGGATCCGGTACCTCAGGGGGTCCCTTCGTGTCTCGCTTCGTGCCCTTCGTCGCGTCCCTTGCGCTGGTGGCAGGCGCAATCACCGTCGGCACAGCCGCAAGCCAGCCAGCGCGTGCCGCTTCGTGGGGCTACGTCAGCCTCGAGAACGTCCTGGCGGCTTCGGATCTTGGCATCGCGGAGCCCGGTGCACTGCGGTTTGACGCGGTTTCCGGTGCGCTGGCCATCACCGATGAGGCAACCGGCCTCGGGAAGCTGGTCGGCACCCAGGGCGCCGTCAAGGACCTCCTCTCGCGCCGCGAGGCGCCCGATCGCGGGCGGTTCAGCGCACGGGCCAGCAATGGCCACGTCTTCACGCTTGACGCCAAGGCCGGCCTGATTTCGGAGGCCGATGCCTCCGGCGCGATCATTCGCCTGCGCGACGTGTCCGCCCTGCAGATGAAGGGCGTTGGCGGCATCACCGCCGCGCCGACCTCCGACATGACCGATGCCGCCGACGCGACAAGCCTGTACGTCTCGGTGGCCGATGCATCCGACGACGGGTCCGGCACCGGGCCGGCCGTGCTGGAGCTGTCGCTGACTGCCCCGGTCCTGGCTGCGGCCGTCGCCAGCGTGCCCGACCACGACGGCAATCTCGTCCGGCGGATCATGACCGACACGTGGAATCCGTTCAGCCCGGATCCATCCGGCATCACCTACGACAGCTCCATCGACCGGCTGCTCGTCGCGGACGGCGAGATCGACGAGGAGAACGTCAACAACTACCCGTATCCGGGAAAGAACGTCTGGGAAGCGAATCGGGTGACGGGGGCTGGCACGGGGATCCTCGATACCCTGGCGGCCAGCCCGACGAACACCGAGGCGGTCGGCATCGGCTACGACGCTGACAAGGACGAGCTGATCATCTCGAAGGACGGCAGCTCGTCCCGGGTGTGGGCCTACGTCCGCGGCGGCGGAGGTGGCTGGGTCCTGCGCAGCAGCACGCCTGTCTCCGGTTTCGGCGTCGCCGACGCGGAGGGCGTCGCGGTTGCCAACGGCAAGATGTTCATCGCCGACGGCTCGAACAAGCAGATCTGGGTCATCGGCCCCGGCAACGACGGGAAGCTGGCCACCAATGACGACCTGCGCCTCGCCGACTTCGACACGGCCGTCTTCGGCATCACGGATCCGGAGGGCATAGGCGTCCACCCGCTCACCGGCAACCTGTGGATCGTGAGCCACAAGGATGGCCAGGGCATGATCGAGACGACCCAGGATGGGACGCTGGTCAGCACCACCCACTTCACCTTCCCGACCGACAATCCGGGTGGGGTCGAGATCGCGCCCAGCTCGTCGACGACCGACGATCCCAACACGATGAGCGCCTGGGTTGCGCAGCGGGGCGTCGACAACAACGACGATCCCAACGAGAAGGACGGCCAGGTCATCGAGGTCAGCATCGAAGAGGGTGCTCCGCCTCCGCCGCCGCCCGACCCGGGTGAGAACCTGCTGCTGAACGGTGACTTCGAGGCCGGGGCGGCCGGCGCCGCACCGCCGAGCTGGTCTTCGAACGGGAACTTCACGACGTCGACCGACGAGCACCAGAGTGGCACCAAGTCCGGCCGTCACAACGGCGCCGAGGTCAGCTACAAGATCGAGCAGACCGTGGACGTCACGGGCGGCCAAACCTACAACTACGGCGTGTGGGTGAAGCCGCTGCCCACAACGGATACCTTCCGGGTCGTCTTCAAGCTCCAGTGGCGGAATACCAAGGCGATCAATACGGTGATCCTGACCAAGGTCAGCAAGACCTCGGCAGGCACGTGGACCCACTACGAGCTGCCGTTCGCGGCTCCGGCCACGGCGACCAAGGGGAAGGTGTTCATGGTGGTCAACGGACTGAACGGGACGGTCTTCGTCGACGACATCAGCCTCGCCGCGCCGGCGCCATGACCCCGCGCGACCTTCAGCGGTGACCGGCACGCCCGGGTGGGCGTCGTCGGCAAAGGAGGCCGTGCGCCGCACGCCGGTGCACACCGCCTGGCGGTCGGTCGCCTTCGCCGCCGGCGCGCTGCGAGAGCGCAGGCTCCTGGAGGGAGTGCAGACCTACTGCCTCTTCCTGGGGCATGCACGCAGCGGCCATAGCGTCATCGGCGCGCTGCTCGACGCGCACAGGCAGGTCATCATCTCGGACGAGCTGGACGCCGTCCGCTACCTGCGCCGTGGCTTCACGCGCGGGCAGCTGCTGTACGGCTCGCTCGAGAAATCGCGGCGCCAGGCCACCAACCTGCGCCGCAAGGCGGGACGGGGAGGCAAGACGTACTCGTACCACGTTCCGGGAGGAGCGCAGGGTCGGGCCGAGGATCTGCGGGTTGTGGGCGACAGCCAGGCCGGCTGGACGACCCGTCGCCTGGCGGCGGACCCGAAGCTGCTGCGGACGCTGGACAGGCGCATGGCCCCCAGCCAGGTGCGTTTCATCCACGTGGTGCGCAACCCGTACGACAACATCGCCACCATGATGGTGCGCGGCCATCGCAGCTTCGAGAGTGCCTTCGCGCAGTACGAAGCAAACTGCGCGGCCATC
>DATBIY010000050.1:0-2715 GCA_036556695.1 Candidatus Limnocylindria bacterium | reverse complement strand
GCGTGATGAGCGCGCTCGTGTCAAGCAGACCCTCGGGGTCACTCACAGCGATTGATCGATCGCAGCGTCAATGTCGCGGCGGAGTGCGGTTGCCTCGACTGCCGGCAGGCGACGCCAGCGCTCAAGGAGCGTCTTGCGGGCGATCCCCCGCGCACGCAATGGTCGGAGCTCCGCCACCGGGCGGCCGTCTCGCGTCACCGTTACCCGCTCTCCGGCCTCAACGCGGTCGACCACGTCTCCGCCGTGGTTGCGCAGGTCTCGAATCGTTACGGTTTCCATGCACTGAGCGTATCACGGGTGATACAAGTGTCAAGCACGAGCTGAGCAGTCGCGGTCCCCTGAGCTGCTGAGGCAGTCAGGTAACAGGTCGCGAAGAACACGGCTGCCGTTTCAGGCCGCGCCGATGTCCTCCGCGCCCTGCCGAGCCGTCGGCCCCAGCGCCTCGCGGACCTGGGCCAGGATGCCCTCCACGTCGATGCGCTGCTGGCGCCGCAGGTCCTCCACCGAGCCGTGATGCACGAAGCCCTCGACCAGCGCGACCTTGTGCACCGGCACGCGCACCCCGGCGCGGTTCAGCGCGTCCAGCACCCCGTCGCCAAAGCCCCCCATGGCGGCCGATTCCTCGGCGGTGATCACCAGCCGCTTGCCCGCCGCGTGCTCTGCCAGGCAGGCCTCGTCCAGCGGCTTGGCCCAGCGGGCGTTGATGACGGTCGAGGTCAGCGCGCGCTCGCGGCGCAGCGCATCGGCCACCTGCAGCAGGCGCTGGACGATGGGTCCGAAGCCCACCAGCAGCAGCTCGCCGCCGGTCCGCAGCACCTCCGCGCGGCCGATCTGGAGCGGCTGGCCCTCGCGATCGGGCAGGTCCTCGCCGGGGTCGCGCGGGTAGTGCAGCGAGATCGGCCCTTCGTGAGCCAGCGCGGTGACCACCATGTCGCGCAGCTCCTGCTCGTCCTTGGGCGAGCCGATCACCAGGTTCGGCAGCGAGCGCTGCGCCGACAGGGTGAACATCCCCTGGTGGCTGGTGCCGTCCTCTCCCACCAGCCCGGCGCGATCGATGGCCAGCAGCACCGGCGCATCGTTCTGGCAGACATCGTGGACCAGCTGGTCGTAGGCGCGCTGGCTGAAGGTCGAGTACAGGGCCACCACCGGCCGCAGGCCGGCCAGTGCCAGGCCGGTGGCCATGGTCACCGAGTGCTGCTCGGCAATGCCCACGTCGAAGAAGCGTGCGGGGTATCGGTCCGCGAAGCGGCTCAAGCCGGTGCCGGTGGGCATGCCGGCGGTGATGGCGCAGATGCGCTCATCGGCCTTCGCCAGGCGGACCAGCTCCTCGACGAAGGTCTGGGTGTAGGTCTTGGGCTTGCGCTTGGGCGCCGACTCGGCGGGCAGCGGCTCCTCGGTGGGGTCGATCAGGGTCAGGTCCACCGGCGGCAGGCTGGCGCCGTGGAAGGAGATGCTGTCCTGCTCGGCCGGCGCGTAGCCGCGGCCCTTGACCGTCTTGACGTGCACCAGCACCGGCGTGGGCAGCGCGAAGGCGCGCTCGAAGGCGGCCTCCAGCTCGGCCAGGTCGTGCCCGTCCAGCACGCCGATGTAGGTGATCCCCATGTCCTCGAAGAAGCCGATGGACGCCCAGGAGCGCTTGAAGCTCTCCTTGGCCCAGGCCAGCACGTCGTAGATCGGGCGGCCCAGGATCGGCACGCGCTGCAGCGTGCGACTGGTGGCGGTCTTGGTCTCCTGGTAGGCGCGCGTCAGCCGCAACTTGTTCAGCCGCGTAGAGAGACCACCCACCGAGGGGCTGATGCTCATCTCGTTGTCGTTGAGCACGATCAGGAGCTTATGGCGCGCATGGCCCAGGTAGTTCAGCGCCTCCATGGTCAGCCCCGTCTGCAGGGCGGCGTCGCCCACCACCACCGCAATGCGCTGCTTCCGTTGCGGGTCGCTGGATGGCCGCAGGTCGCGGGCCGCGGCCAGGCCCACCGCCACGCTGACGCCGGTGCCGGCGTGTCCGCCGTCGAAGACGTCGTGCTCGCTCTCGCTGCGCCGCGGGAAGCCGCCCACCCCGCCCAGCTGGCGCAGCGTGCCGAAGTCGGCGGCTCGCCCGGTCAGCAGCTTGTGGGCGTAGGCCTGGTGCCCGGTGTCCCACAGGAGCCGATCCCTGGGCGAGTCCATGATGCGATGCAGCGCCAGCGTCAGCTCCACCGTCCCCAGCGAGCTGGCCAGGTGGCCGCCGGTGTCGTGGACGGTGCGGATCATCGTGGTGCGCAGCTCGCCGCACAGCGCGTCCAGCTCCGCGGGGCTCATGCCGCGCAGCTGCGCCGTGTCCTTCAGCTCGTCAAGGATCGCCATGCGTGCTCCGAAGCGGGTTCAGGCGGTGACTGCGGGTTGAAGCGTTGATGGCGGGATGAAGCGTTGATGGCGGGCGAAAGTATAGGCCGATACCTTCGACGCCCCGAAATCGCCGCCTGTTGCGCCGTCTACTCCGCCTCGCCCGGCTGCCCTTCCTCCACCAGGCCGCGACCCAGCTGGCTGATGGTCAGCTCCGCGTCCTTCAGACGCGCCTCGCAGGCGGCGTGCAGCTCCAGCCCGCGGCGGTAGAGGCGGATCGACTCCTCGAGCGGCAGGTTGCCGGCCTCGAGCGACTGCACGATGCGCTGCAGCTCGGCGATCAGCTCGTCGAACGGCCGGTTCGCCAGCTCCGCGGCCGGGGCGGCGGCGGAC
>DATBIY010000049.1:0-52656 GCA_036556695.1 Candidatus Limnocylindria bacterium | reverse complement strand
TCCGGAACGTTACCGAATTGGCAGGAGAAGTCCGTTTCGGGCGCCGAACGGCCGGTCTGTTGCCGCTCCATCGGGCGCTGTGCTACCCTCGCCAACCGATACGCGACGACGAGCGAAGGCCGCCGCCTGACGGGCCGAGGTAGCTCAGTTGGTAGAGCACCGCCCTGAAGAGGCGGGTGTCGTCAGTTCGAATCTGACCCTCGGCACCATCCTCGACGCGCGCATCGGGCGAGAAACGGGCGGAAGTGGCTCAGTTGGTAGAGCATCACCTTGCCAAGGTGAGGGTCGCGGGTTCGAGTCCCGTCTTCCGCTCCATTTTTATACCCTGCGGGTGCCAGTCCATCGGCTGACCTGCTAGCCTCGTGGGTGCTCAGATGCCCCGTCGTCTAGTGGTAGGACAGCGGACTTTGGATCCGTGAACCGAGGTTCGAATCCTCGCGGGGCAGCCAGGCGCCGGAGGCGGCTGGCGGCAACTGGTGGCGACGTGCCCGAGTGGTCAGGGAGCGGTCTGCAAAACCGTTTACACGGGTTCGATTCCCGTCGTCGCCTCCACCCCCTGCGGCGAGCGAGCGGCGGCTAGCCGGGTATCGCGGCGGCGATGGCGGCGTCTCGATCCGTGAACTGGCCCATCATCCGCATCACGCCCTCCGGGTCGTAGCGGCCGAGCTGATACACGCCGCGCAGCTGCCACCAGTACATCTGCCACAGGATGCCATTCGCGTCCGCAAAGGTCGCCCATTCGCGACGCTTGGAAGGAGCGATGTCCTTCGCGCCGCGAGCGCGCAGCGCGTCGACGAGTGCGCGCGTACGCTCCGTTTCGCCCTTGTGGCTGCGATCGAAGGGCACGGACCTGCCCGTGGCCATGTCGACGGCCTCCAGAAGCTCGTCGATGTGGAAGGGCTTCGACAGCACCGCGGCGAAGTCGGCAGCCTGTGCCCGCTGACTCGTACGCTTGCGAGCCTCGGCGGCATCCCTGGCGTGGGCCGTGAACATCACCACCGGAACCTGACGGCGCCGAGTCGCAAGCGAAGCGGCCTCCAGCCAGGCCTCGTGATAGCCGGACGGGTCGCTGCCGTCGAGCAGCACGCAGTCGGGCTCCAGCTGGCCGACCAGGCGGGCGAGCGCGTCACCGTCGCCGTCGTAGAGGCACGACACCGCGTAGCCCTCGTCGCTGAGAACGGCCTGGACGATCTCGGCGATGTCGCGGTCGTTGTCGACGCAGAGGACGCTGGGACGTTGGGCGGCCGTCACGGCAAGACCCCCTCTCGCTGGCGGGGGCATTGTGGCGGAGTCCGCCGCGCCCGCCAAGCAGCCGGCCGTGGCCTCGGAGGCGCTGCTCGGCTCGCCCACTGCCGCCGCCGGGGCGGCGGTATGCTCTTGAGCCGCGCCGGAGTGGCGAAACGGCAGACGCGGCCGGCTTAAACCCGGCGGCCCCGAGAGGGGCGTGGGGGTTCGAATCCCTCCTCCGGCACCACAGCTTCGCGGCACATCAGCCTGCCGGCAGCAGCTTCCAGAGGTTCCCCCGGTGGCAGGTGGCCGCTCGGAGCACCAGGCGGTCGCTGGCCGCCGCGGCGCCATCCAGCCGGGTGCCCTGCACCGACACCAGCCAGTCGGCGCCGGCCGCCTGCATGAGCTCGAGCACGCGCCCGGCATCGCCAACCGCGCCGATGGGTGGCTGCACCAGGACGCGATCCAGATCCGGCCCGACGACGGCGTGCGGCACGAAGTATTGCCGCGCCACCAGCACCCGAGCTCCGGCTGGGATCAACGCGCGCTCCGAGCATGCCCCGGCCAGGCCGATCGACGCGCGCTCCTCATCCGGCGCACCCAGCACGAAGCCGACGTAGGCGCCCGGATCGCCCCGTGGCACGGCGCGCATCGGCACGTTCGGCTGCAGGTTGGCGGCGCCGAGCGAGAAGACGGCCAGCCCCAGGATTGCCAGCTGCGCCAGCATCCCAAGCGTGCCTCGGACGCGGTCGAGGAGCGGCGCGGCGAGCGCCGCGCCGAGCATCGGCACGAACAGCGTATAGCGCGCGTACCACGGGCTGGTGAGCACGACCAGCGCCAGCAGCGTCGGCGCGACGAGCAGCCCCAGGGCGGCGTACGACCTGCGCCACGCCAGCAGGCTCGCGCCGGCGAGTGCCATCGGCGCAATGACCGTCCAAGCGCGACCGAATCCGCCCGGCCGCCCGTTGTAGGCGTAGGCGCTCTGCTGCCAGTCGTGGAGCCACGAACGCAGCACCTGCTCCAGCGCGCTCATCCCGCGCAGCTCCTCGGGCACCGGCGGGGCGCCGTACGAACCGGCGGGCAGACCAGCGAACGGGCCGAATCCGGCCGGGTGGAGCGGGTTGCCGTAGGCGACCCAGTTCTTGACGTACCACGTCAGCCCGAAGAGCACCACCGGAGCGACGAGCAATGCCAGTGCGGCAGCATGCGCGGCCGGCTGACGGCGGCGACGCACCACGTCGAGGCCGTAGCAGACCACCACCGCAAGGCCGATGGGTGCCACCAGCACGACGCTGGTCACCTTCGTGCCCAGCGCGAGGCCAGCCGCAAGGCCGAACTGCAAGGCGGCCGAGCGATCGCGCTCGCCGTCGACGATGCGCAGGCCGAGATACCACGCCGCCACCACCAGCGCGGCGAATGCCGTGTCGGGGTACGTGGTGCCGGCCAGCGCGCTCACGGCCGGCGTCATGCCCGCCAGCCCTCCCAGCACGACGGACAGCTCGCGGCTGGCGCCGAGCCGGCGGGCGATGCCGATCGTGCCCAGCACCGCCAGGGGGATCGGCGCGATGGCGGTAAAGCCCGCCAGCGCGTCGGTGCGGGAGATGGCCATGAGCCAGGTGGTGAACAGCTCGCCGGCGGCCGGCCATCCCTCGGTCCACTGGTTCTGCGGCACATCGACCAGCGCGTTGCCTTGCAGCCACACGTCGGCGAAGACGAGGTGGTACTGCCAGCCGAGGAGATCGACCACCGGAAGGCGCAGCGCCAGCACGCCTCGCCAGGCGAGCAGCAGCACCACGCTGCCCGCCACCACCATGGCCGGCGGCCAGCGCAGCACCTCCAGAGTGGTCGTGATGCCGGCGCGCAGCCGCTCGAGAAGGGGTGGCAGCCAGCCGCGGCGCCATCCGAGCGCCACGCTGGCGAGCAGCAGGCACAGGGGGAGAGCCGCGAGCAGGGCAGGGGACAGGTTGCGCAGCACCAGGCCGGCGAAGCCCACGAGCGCCACGCACGTCGCCCAGCCGAGCAGGCAGAACGCGACCAGCGACGCCACGATGCCGCGTGGGGTGAGCCGCGAGCCGAGGATGGCGGCCGCAGCCAGCATGCTGGCCGATGCCAGGACGGTCAGGATCACAGCGCGAGCGTCATCCGCTCGCCGGACTCAGCGCCGTCCGAAGAGGCCCCTTCTTCGCGGTGCGGCGGTCGCCGATGGGGACTCGTTCGGAATGCCAATGATGGTCTGTGCCACGTTCTGGAGCGCCAGGGCGACTGGCGACCCGGGCCGGCTGGTGACGACCGGCACGCCCTCGTTGACCGCGCGGATCATCTCTACCTCGGTGTACGGGATCTCTGCGGCAGGCTTGCTGCGCAGCAGGTTCTCGACGTCGCGCGTCTTGAGCAGCTCCTTGGGGAAAACGTGGTTTACCACGTAGTGGGTCCTGGCGCGCAGTGTGGCTGTCTCGGCCAGGAAGCCGAGCAGCAGGCTCATGGCGCGGAGCGCCGCGATCTCCGGGAAGACGACGAAGATGTGGGTGGTAGCCTGCTCCAGCATCCACAGCGTTCGCGGGTCGAGCCGCGACCCGCAGTCGACGATGACCGTGTCGAAGCGCGGCCGCAGAATCGCCAGCACCCGCTCCAGCTGATCGACGGTCACCCGGAAGTCGGCATCTGGATGAGCCGGCGCGGCCAGCACCTGGAGACCCGAGGCGTGCTGGGTGAGGTAGCTCATCGCCACCTCCGGATCGGTCAGCGCGGGATCGTCCCCGGCGAGCCCGGCAAGGTCGAAGCGGGGCTGCAGGTTCAGGTGCGTCGCCACCTGGCCGAACTGCAGGTCGAGGTCGACCAGCAGCACGCGCGCCGCGGCCCCGCTGCCCGGCGGCGAGCCGGCAAGCAGGACGGCCGCGTTGACCGCCAGGGTGGTGGTGCCCACCCCGCCCTTCGGAGAGAAGAAGGTGACGATCTCGCCGGCAGGCACGTCGGACCTGGCGGTCTCGGGGCTGACGCGCCCCGCGCGGATGAGCAGCGCCTCGACCTTGGCCTCGAGCTCCTGCCGCCCGACGTCGACCGTCACCACGTCATCGGCTCCAGCCTCGAGGAAGGCAATGCGCGCCTCGACGTCGCCCGCCGGCGCCATCACCAGCACGGGCGTCGGCACCGGAGCGGCAGTGCGGATGCGACTGATGGCTCCGGATACCGCCAGGCCCTCGGCCACGACCAGGTCGAACTGCCGGTCTCGCAGGGCCGCCACCGCCTCGGCCGGGGTGCCGGCATTCGAGGTCAGGTAGCCCGCAGCCGACAGCTGCGTCTCGAGCTGCGTCCGCAGCTCTTCGGTGGGCGCGCAGATCAGGATCGAATTCGCGGGCATTCGGAGTCTTTCCGGTCGGTGCGAGAGCGAGAGTATAGTGCCGGCCCTTCGCGTTGCCACCACGCATGCAGGCCCGCTATACTTCGCCTGCGCCTCCAGCAGATGGAGGCGAGTTTCATGTTTGGAATGGGCTCCTTTCTGCCGTCGCCGCCGGTTGCGCCGGGCGATCGCAAGCCCATAGAGAGGAGGACATCGGCTCATGCGCCGATACGAGCTCATGCTCCTGTTCCGCCCCGACCTGGACGACGACAAGCTCCAGTCGGCGGTGGAGAAGGTGACCCGCGCGATTGTGAACGCGGGCGGCACGCTGACCAAGGTCTCGCCATGGGGCAAGCGCCGCATGGCCTACGAGATCCAGCACTTCCGCGAGGCCAGCTACTTCCTGCTGCACTTCGACATCGCCCCGTCGGCGATCCGCGAGCTGGAGCGCGGAATGATGATCAGCGAGGAGATTCTGCGTCACCTGGTGACCCTGCTGGTTGACCACGGGACGAGCATCTCCGAGGAGGACATCCCACCGGCCGCCGTGCCCGCCGCGGAGCGCGAGGATGATGCGGACGGAGACGACGAGGCCGATGAGGTGGCCGCCGCCGACGAGGTCGACGACGGCGCCGGCGATGCCGGCGAGGACGAGCAGGCCGCCATCGGCGATGATGACG
The DNA here is from genome assembly GCA_036556695.1 of Candidatus Limnocylindria bacterium. GTDB lineage: Bacteria > Chloroflexota > Limnocylindria > QHBO01 > QHBO01 > DASSCW01. The sequence continues at coordinate 47,412 of DATBIY010000049.1, read as the reverse complement.
CCACCGACGACGATGCCGACGCCGGCCAGGAGGCCGTCGACGCAACCATGGACGCCGGGCAAGACGAGGAGCAGGCCGCCAGTGCCTGATCCGGTCCGCGAGGAGGCGGAGCGATGACGCTCAACAAGATGATGATCATCGGCAACCTGGGGGCCGATCCAGAGCTGCGCTATACGCCCAGCGGCAAGGCGGTAGCCAACCTGCGCGTCGCCGTCAACGACCGCTACCGCGGCCAGGACGGGGAGTGGCAGGAGGACACCCACTGGTTCCGCGTCGAGCTGTGGGAGCAGGCAGCCGAGCGCGCCGCCGAGAACATGCGCAAGGGCCACAAGGTCTACGCCGAGGGCCAGCTGCGACCTCGCGAGTTCGAGGGCAACGACGGCCAGAAGCGCACCAGCCTGGAGATCCGCTTCGCGAGGGTCATTTCGCTCGAGCGCCGCGATCCGGGCGAGGGCGGCAGCTACGGCGGCGGAAGCTTCAGCGAGGCCACCGGCCCCGGCGACGCGCCGGTCGCTCGCCCGCGTGGCGCGGCCGCGCCGGCCGGCAACGCGCCAGCCGAGAGCATCGACGTCGACGACATTCCCTTCTGACCCGATAGAGACGACCTGAGGAACCGACACCCACATGCCCAGTGCACGATCCCGCCGCGAGACGGCTGACTACTACCGCGACCGGCGGCGACGCAAGGTCTGCAACTTCTGCGTGGACAAGGCCGAGTCCATCGACTACAAGGAGGTCAACCGCCTCCGCCGCTATCTGTCGGAGCGCGCCAAGATCGAGCCGCGGCGCAAAACCGGCACCTGCGCGCGACACCAGCGCATGCTCACCGTGGCGCTGAAGCGCGCCCGCCAGGTGGCGCTGCTGCCGTATGCGCCCCAGCACCTTCGTCCCTGACGCGACCCGCTGACGGGTGGACATCGTCCTCCTCATCGGCTCGCTGGCGATCATCCTGGTCGCCGCCGAGCTGTTCACCAACGGGATCGAGTGGTTCGGCCACAAGCTGAACCTGGCCGAGGGGGCGGTCGGCAGCGTGCTGGCCGCCGTGGCCACGGCCATGCCCGAGACGCTGATCCCGGTGATTGCCATCCTCGGGCCGGTCATCTTCGGCGGTGACGCGGAGGCCTCGCACGCCATCGGCGTGGGCGCGATCCTGGGCGCGCCGTTCATGCTGTCGACCCTGGCCATGTTCGTGACTGGCCTGGCGATCGTGCTGTTCGCGCGCGGAGGCCGGCGCGGGACGCAGATGCGCGTCAACGTCAAGGTGCTCGGCCGCGACATCGGCTTCTTCCTGTTCGGCTACGCCATTGCCATCGGCACCGCCTTCCTGCCGTCCGAGATGGGCTGGCTGCGCTGGGTGGCCGCAGGGCTACTGTTCGTGCTGTACGCGGTCTACGTGCGGCTGCATTTCGCCGACCCGGCGGAGGAGGGGAACGCGGACGAGCTGAACCAGCTCCACGTCACCCGGCTGCCGGGCATGACCGGTCCGCACACGCTGGACATCGACATCCTGCCCGGCGAGGAGGACAGCTGGGAGGCCAGCGAGGCCGCGCCGCGGATGCGCATCGTGGTCAGCCAGGTGGTGCTGGCGCTGGCGCTGATCGTGGTCGGCGCGCAGGTCTTCGTGGGAGCGGTCGAGCACCTGTCGACCGCCATCGGCCTGGACCCGACGATCCTGGCGCTGATCATCGCACCGATCGCCACGGAGCTGCCGGAGAAGTTCAACAGCGTCCTGTGGGTGCGCACCGGCAAGGACACGCTGGCCATGGGCAACATCACCGGCGCGATGGTGTTTCAGAGCTGCCTGCCCACGGTGCTGGGACTGCTCTTCACGTCGTGGACCTTCAGCAGCGAAAGCGCCATCCATTTCGCGTCGGCGGGCGTGGCCTTCGTCGCCACCATCCTGATCTTCGGGACCATGCTGCGACGCGGCACACTGTCGGCATGGACATTGCTGATTGGTGGGCCGCTCTACCTGCTGTACCTTGGCCTGGCGCTCTTCACTCCGCTCGGAGCAGGCGCAACGGGGCACTGATCCACGGATTCCGCAACCAGGGGGCCGGTTGAGCCGTCCAGGGGAGGCTGAGGGCTATACTGGCGGTGGTGCCGTGACCGGTGCCACGCTCCGATCGGGAGCACATGAGGAGGCATTCGTGCTGAAGCAGGGAACCCCGGCGGCCACGGCGACGGGTGATCGAACCGCCGAGCTGTGGGCCTTCTTCCGTGGGGAGATCGTGCCGCTGCGCGATGCGCGAGTCAGCGTCATGACGCACGCGTTCAACTACGGCACCGCTGTTTTCGAAGGAATCCGTGCCTACTGGAACGGCGACGAGAACCAGCTGTTCGCGTTGGACCTGCTGCCTCATTACGAGCGGCTGAAGGCGTCCGCTCGCTTCCTGATGATGGACATCCCGTACACCGCCGAGCAGCTGGCCTCGACCACCGTCGAGATCCTCCGCCGCGACGGGTTACGGGAGGACACCTACATCCGCCCACTCATCTACAAGTCGAGCGAAACCATCGGCGTCCGGCTCCACAACCTGGACGCCGATGTCGTGATCTTCGGGATTCCGTTCGGCCAGTACATCGACACGGAGGGCGGCATCCGAGCCCAGGTCAGCACCTGGCGCCGGACCGATGACAACGCCATCCCGGCGCGCGGCAAGATCACCGGCGCCTACGTCAACGGGGCGCTGGCCAAGAGCGAGGCGCAGCTCAACGGCTTCGACGAGGCCATCGTGCTGACCCAGGACGGCCACGTGTCGGAGGGCAGCGCCGAGAACCTGTTCATCATGCGCGGCGGCAAGCTGATCACCCCGCCGGTGACCGACAACATCCTGGAGGGCATCACCCGCCGCCGGCTGATGACCATGGCCCGCGAGCAGCTGGAGATCCCGGTGGAGGAGCGGCAGATCGACCGCACCGAGCTGTACAGCGCTGACGAGGTGTTCCTGTGCGGCACTGGCGCGCAGATCTCGCCGGTGGTGGAGATCGACCGTCGACCGATTGCCGGTGGCCGCCCTGGACCCGTCACGCGGCAGATCCACGATCTCTACTTTGACGCCGTGCGCGGACGGATCGATGCTTACCGCGACTGGCTGACGCCGGTCTACTGATCGACACCCAGCGGCGCGCCGGTGGAGGGCTGCCGCCGCGACCCGGACGAGGGCACATGTCCGAGCCGCAGGACCAGGAGCGATATCGGCTGCTTCAGCGTCTGCTGGAGATGGTGCCCGGCTTCATCAGCTGGGTCATCATCGTGGCGCCCATCTGGCTGAGCTTCAGCTATCCCTGGCTGGTCGCCTACTTCGTCCTGAGCTTCGATTTCTACTGGCTGAGCCGCACCCTTTGGTTCGGCGCGACGGTGATCGTGGCCTATCGGCGCATCCAGCGGGTCCTGGCCGTCGACTGGCGGCGGCGGCTGCAAGGCCTGGATGACCCGGTCGCGCGGCGCGAAACCGTGCTGCGCCAGCTGGCGGCGCTGAGCGGCCGCCCCAGCGGGGCGATGGGTGTGGTGGCCGCTCCGGCCGTCGGTAGCTCGGCCCAGCGGGTGGCCCTGGAGCGCGAGCTGGCCGACCTGGACGCCGTGGTCTCTCTGGACGAGCCGCCGCCCGAGTGGCGCGAGTACACCAACCTGGCCCTCATCCCCACTTACACCGAGCCGCTCGAGAAGCTGCGGGAGACGGTGCGCGCCCTGGCCAATGCCGACTGGCCGAAGGAAAAGAAGATGTGCGCCATCATCACCCGCGAGACGGACGAGGGCGGCATCGCCAACGTCAAGGCGCTGCAGGGCCAGTTCGGCGACGCGTTTGCCGACTTCATCCACATCCTGGACCCGCTGGAGCCTGGGATCGTGGTGGGCAAGAGCAGCGCCATGGCGTGGGGCGGCCGCTTCCTGTATCGGCTTCTGGTTCGCGAGCGCGGCATGGACCCGCGGCGAATCCTGGTCACTGACCTGGACGCCGACTACCGGGTGCATCCGCAGTACTTCAACCACCTGACCTGGATGCACGTTACCGACGCGAATCGCGAGACGCAGCTCTACCAGCCGATCCCGTACTTCCACAACAACATCTGGCAGGTGCCGATGCTGCTGCGGCTCTTCGCCGCGGTGCTGACCCAGCTGCAGATGTGGCGCAGCGTGCTGCCGGAGAAGCTGCAGAGCTTCGGCAGCTACTCGACCACGCTGCACCTTGTGCATGACGTGGGCTACTGGGCGACCGACGCCATCCCTGAGGACAGCCGCTTCTACTGGAAGAGCTTCTTCCGCTACGGCGACTCGTTCCGCGCGGTGCCGCTCTTCATCCCGATCTACGGCGACGCGGTGCGCGCCAAGTCCTACTGGCGCTCGATGGCCGGCCAGTACCTGCAGGCGCGCCGCTGGGCGTGGGGCGTGACCGACATCCCGTACGTGATCCGCAACGCGTTCGAGCACCACGAGATCAGCCTCTGGTCGCGGATCTGGCGAATCCTGAACCTGTTCGGTGAGCACATCAACTGGGCCATCGCGCCCATCGTGATCACCTTCGGGGCCACGCTGCCGCTGGTGCTCAACCCTGCGTTCGCCCAGACCACGCTGGGCCAGAACCTGCCGCTCTATGCCTCGACCATGCTGTCGATCGGCCTGCTGGCGCTGGCGGTGCTGATCTATGTGGAGCACCGCATCGTGCCGCCGCGGCCGCCGGAATGGGGCTGGTTCCCGCGGCTGCTGAGCTACATGCAGTGGATCGGCCTGCCGCTGGTGGGCGTGTTCTTCAGCAACCTGCCCGCCCTGGACGCGCAGACGCGGCTGCTCACCGGCCGCTACCTGGAATACCGGGTCACCGAGAAGGCGTGAGCCGATGACGCGGTCTGCGGTCCCGATCGCGCCCATCCCGCTGGCTCGCTCCCGGCTGCGGCTGATGGTCGCGCCGGCGGTGCTGGCCACGGCTGGCGTGGTGGCCGTCGCCGGTGGCGCGGTGCTTGGCGGCCTGGCGGGCATCGGCATGGTGGCGGCCGGCATGGTGGTCGTCGCGCTCAGCGTGGTGCTGGCCCTGATCGTCGTCTCGGTGCGGCTGGACGTGGAGGTCTCGACGCTGCGCCTGCGCTGGATCGGCGGCGAGCGGCGCTACACCCTGGCGCGCGGCCCGGTGACCCGTGTGCCGCTCAGCGGCCCGGAGGCCGCGCGGCTGCGGCCGCGCTTCGGCGCGCTGGGCTGGGGCCTGGGACGCGCCCGTCTGCGCGACAGCGAGGACGTGGACGTCGTCCGGTTGGCCCGCACCGCCAACCTGATCCTGGTGCCGACCGACCACGGCCGGGTAGGCGTGGCTCCGCTTTCGGAGCAGCAGCTGCTCGGTGCGCTGGCTGCCGCGGCGCGCATCCAGCAGCGCCTGGACGAGGCGGCGGCCCGGGCACGCCCCTTCACCGAGCCAGCGGAGCGGGCCGAAGAGGTGGAGGTCGTCTCGCGACCGGTCGACGCCGTGGAGGCGATCCACGCGGCGTTGGCCGAGCGGCGGCCGCTCACCGGGATCGAGCGCACGCTGCTCGAGGAGCGGCTGGCTGCCGAGCGCGCAGCCGCCCTGCACGCTGCCGAGGCTGAGCGTGCGGCCGCCGCCGACGCGGCGCGGATGCGCGCTTTCGCGCCGGCTGAGCCCGCCGTGGCGGCTCCCCGTGTCCGTCGAGCGCGCTCGCTGCCACGCCCGCAGCGGCCGGGCTGGCTGCGGCGGCCGCGGCCGTCGATCTCGACCTCGATCTCGCCGCAGCATCTGCTGCAGTACGGCGTGGCGGTGGTGCCGGTGCTCGCCGCCGCGGCGGTCTACGTTCTTGCCGCCACGCAGGGGCGGCTGAGCATGTCCCAGGAGGAGCTGCGCCCGGTGGCCGTGGCGCTGCTGGCCACGGGTCCGGCGGCCGCCGCCGCGGGACTGGTGGCGCGCATCTGGTTCCCGCGGCTGGTCGGGCTGGTGATCCTGTCGTCGCTGGTGTCGATGGTGCTGGTGGGGCGCGTACTGCTCGGCTGACGGCGGAGTATCATCGGCCCACAGGTGAACAGCGGCTGCGACGAAGACAGCGCCCAGGTCGTGCAACGAACCCTGGAAGCGAGCCCGGACGGTGAGAGCGGGCAGGGACGGACCATGGGTGATCACTTCGGAGCCGGAGGCGCCAAGTGACTGACCATCATGGGTAACGCCTCCCGGGAACGCCACCCGATATGGACCGGCGGCGCCATCGGCCTTGCATGAGGCCCGTGGCGGTTGAGTGGGCCGCGTGCCGGCGGCGAGCGGCACGAGACCAATCGCGGGTGGTACCGCGGGATTGCCGAACGTGGCGCTCCCGTCCCGGAGAGTTCCGGGGCGGGCTTTTTGTTGCTGGAGAGGGACTTGTTCAAGGCAGTCGATTCGAAGCTGGACATGCCGGCGCTCGAGCGCAAGATGATCGGGCTGTGGCGCGAGCGCGACACGATGGCGCGCTACCTGGCGCGCAATGCCGAGTCAGATCGGCATTGGAGCTTCCTGGACGGGCCGATCACCGCCAACAACCCGATGGGCGTCCATCACGCCTGGGGGCGCACCTACAAGGACCTGTTCCAGCGCTACCACACCATGCTCGGCGAGCGGCAGCGCTACCAGAACGGCTACGACTGCCAGGGGCTGTGGATCGAGGTCGAGGCGGAGCGCGAGCTGGGCTTCAAGAACAAGCGCGACATCGAGGCCTACGGCATCGACCGCTTCGTCGAGTACTGCAAGGCGCGAACCCAGCGCTTCGCCGACCGGATCACCGAGCAGTCCATCCGCCTGGGCATGTGGATGGACTGGGAGAACAGCTACTACACCAACTCGGACGAGAACAACTACACCATCTGGGCCTTCTTGGCGGAATGCCACCGCCGTGGGCTGATCTACAAGGGCCACGACGTGATGCCCTGGTGCCCGCGCTGTGGCACTGGCCTGTCGAACATGGAGCTGGCGACCGAGGGCTACCGCGAGCTGTCTCACCTGTCGCTGACCGTGCGGCTGCCCATCACCACGCCGGGCCACGAGGACGAGGACCTGCTGGTGTGGACCACCACCCCATGGACGCTGTCCTCGAACGTGGCCGCGGCGGTCCACCCGGAGCTGACGTACGTGCTGGTCGAGGGCAGCGACGGCCGGCGCTGGTGGCTGTCCCACGGCTCGCTGCCGCGCATGGCGCCGGACGCCGCCGTGGTGCGTGAAGCGAAGGGCGCAGAGCTGGTGGACCTGGCATACGTTGGGCCGTTCGACGAGCTGCCCGCCGCGGCCGGCGTGGCGCACCGGGTGATCACCTGGGACGAGGTGTCAGACGAGGAGGGGACCGGCATCGTGCACATCGCCCCGGGCTGCGGGCAGGAGGACTTCGCCCTGTCGAAGCAATTCGGCCTGGCGGTGATCGACCCCATCGACGAGTTCGGGCGCTTCAGGGAGGGCTTCGGTTGGCAGTCGGGCCGCTATGCCGGCGCCGATGACCCCGACGGCGCCGACCTGGCGCGCGAGGTGGCCGAGGACCTGGAGGCCAAGGGCCTGCTGGTGCGGCGCGAGCAGTATCGCCACTCCTACCCGGTCTGCTGGCGCTGCGGCACGCAGGCCGTCTTCCGGCTGGTGGACGAGTGGTTCATCGCCATGGATCCACTGCGCGCCGAGCTGTCGGAGGCCACGCGCAGCGCAACGTGGCTGCCGGAGGGCATTGGCCTGGAGGAGCGCGAGCTCGACTGGCTGCGGAACATGTCCGACTGGATGATCAGCAAGAAGCGCTACTACGGCCTGGCGCTGCCGATCTGGGTGTGCGGCGAGTGCGACGCCTGGGAGGTCATAGGCTCGCACGACGAGCTGCGCGAGCGGGCGACGGCCGGCTGGGACGAGTTCGCGGGTCATTCGCCGCATCGCCCCTGGGTGGACGCCGTGGAGATCGCCTGCCAGGCCTGCGGTGGCCGCGCGCAGCGCATCCGCGATGTTGGCAATCCGTGGCTGGACGCCGGGATCGTGGGCCTTTCGACCATGGGCTGGGTCAGCGACCGCGATTACTGGGCGGAGTGGTATCCAGCGGACTTCGTGACCGAGTCGTTCCCCGGCCAGTTCCGCAACTGGTTCTATGCGCTGCTCACCGAGTCGACGGTGATGACCGGCAGGCCGCCGTTCAAGACGCTGTTCGGCTACGCCCTGCTGCGCGACGAGCACGGCGAGGAGATGCACAAGAGCAAGGGCAACGCCATCTGGTTCGACGACGCGGCGGAGCAGATCGGGGCCGACGTGATGCGCTGGATGTTCAGCGCCACCAACCCGGCGGTGAACATGAACTTCGGCTACCACCTCGCCCACGAGGAGGTGCGCCGCTTCTTCCTGCCGCTGTGGAACACCTACGGCTTCTTCGTGACCTACGCTCGCCTGGACGGGTGGTCGCCATCTGAGGCCGATGGAGTGGCTGTCGCTCGCACGCTGCTCGACCGCTGGATCCTGTCGCGGCTGGCCGCCGTGACGGCCGAGGCAGCTGCGGCGCTCGATGGCTACGACGCGCAGCGCGCCACCCGGGCCATCGAGGGCTTCGTCGACGAGCTATCCAACTGGTACGTGCGCCGCAACCGGCGACGCTTCTGGAAGGGCGAGCTCGACGGCGACAAGCGAGCCGCCTACGCCACGCTGCACCGCGTCCTGGTCGACCTGGCGCGGCTGCTGGCGCCGTTCGTGCCGCACCTCGCCGAGGCGATGTGGCAGAACCTGGTCACCGCGGTCGATGCGGAGGCCCCGGACTCGGTGCACCTCGCCGATTTCCCGCGTGCCGACGCGGGGGAGCGGGACGCTGCCCTGGAGGAGTCGGTGGCTCTGGCGCGCCGGGTCGTGGCGCTGGGACGCACCGCGCGCGCCGCCTCCGCCGTCCGCACCCGGCAGCCGCTGGCCAGCGTGCGCGTCAAGCTGCCGGCCGCTGCCGGCGCGGCGCTGAGCCATGACGCCGACGTGGCGGCCGCGCTGACCGGCGAGATCCTGGATGAGCTGAACGTCAAGGCGCTCGAGCTGCTCAGCGACGAGTCGGAGATGGTCGAGCGCGCGCTGTACCCGCTGCTGCCCGTGATCGGCCCGCGGCGCGGCGCTGGGGTCGGGGCGGTGATGGCCGGCGCGCGCAGCGGCGACTGGCAGCTGCTCGACGATGGCCGCGTGGCGGTCGGCGGCGTGGAGCTGGAGCCGGACGAGTTCCAGCTCACCGCGCGCGCCAGGCCCGGCCACGAGGTGGCGGAGGAGGGCGACCTGCTGGTCGCGCTCGACACCGAGGTCGACCAGGCACTGGCCGCCGAGGGCCTGGCGCGCGAGGCGGCGCATCGGCTGCAGGGCATGCGGAAGGCGGCCGGCTACGAGATCACCGACAGGGTTCAGGCCTGGGTCGCCGGCGACGCCGCGCCGCTCGCCATGCTGCAGCCGCACCGTGACTGGCTGGCCGGGGAGATCCTGGCGGTTGACCTGCGGGTCGGCGAGGAGCCGCCCGATGGGGTTGATGCGCGCGAAGAGCTGGCGGCGGATGACGGAACGCTGCGGCTGGCGCTGCGGCGCGCCTGAGCCGGCGCGGTCGCGTACCATCGGCCGAATGAGCAGCCAGGCGCCGACCACCGAGCCGCGTGGCCGGTTGCTGGCCCTGACCCTCACCGCGCTGGTCATCCTGGCCGCCGACCAGGTGACCAAGGCGCTGGTGGTCGCCAACCTGGAGATCGGCCAGCAGGTGCCGGTCATCGGCGACCTGGTGATGATCTGGCACGTCCAGAATCGCGGCGCCGCCTTCAGCCTCTTCCAGGGCGCGCTGCCGCTGATGTACCTGGTCACCGTGCTCGCCCTGGGGATGCTGGTGTACTTCTACCGCGCCTTCGCGCACCGCGGCCTGTGGCTGCACGTGCTGCTGGGCGTGATCCTGGGCGGGGTGATCGGCAACTTCGTCGACCGCGTGCGGCTCGGCTACGTCACTGACTGGCTGTCGATGGGCATCGGCGACCTGCGCTGGCCGACCTACAACGTGGCCGACGCGTCGATGTTCTGCGGCATCGGCGCCCTAGTGATCTACCTGACCTTCTTCGAGCCGCGCCAGACCGAGGCGCACGCGTGAGCGAGGCCACGGCTGAGGCGCGGATCGTGGAGGGCGAGGCAACCCCGGGACGCTTCGACGTGGCGGTGGCCTCGCTGGCCGGCATCAGCCGCGCCCACGCCCAGCGGCTCATCTCCGACGGCCGGGCACGCGTCGAAGGACGGCGCGCGCGGGCCAGTGACCGGCTGCGTGGCGGCGAGCGCATCAGCGTTGAGCTCAGCGCGCCGCCGGACACCTCGCTGCGGCCAGAGTCGATCCCTCTGCGCGTGGCCTACGAGGACGCGGCGATGCTCATCGTCGACAAGCCGGCCGGCGTGGTGGTGCATCCCAGCGCCGGTCACGCGTCCGGCACGATCGTGAACGCCCTGCTGGGGCGCTCCCGTGAGCGCGGCGAGCCGCTGGGCTCGATTGCCGGCGTGGGAAGGCCGGGGATCGTGCACCGGCTGGACAAGGACACCTCCGGACTGCTGGTGGTGGCCAAGACCGACGCCGCCCAGGCCAGCCTGATGCGGCAGTTCGGCGAGCGATCGGTGGAGAAGGAGTACCTGGCCCTGGTCCGCGGCGCGGCCCCCGCGCCCCAGGGCCGCGTCGAGGCGCCGGTGGGCCGCGACCCGCGCGATCGACAGCGGATGGCGGTGGTGGCCGGTGGCCGCGAGGCGGTGACCGAGTACCGCGCCCTCGGGAGCGGTGGTGGCTACACGCTGCTCAGCCTGCGGCCGCGGACCGGGCGGACGCACCAGCTCCGGGCGCATCTCGCCTACCTGGGCCTGCCCATCGCCGGCGACATGCGCTATGCCGGCGGGCTGGGGCCGGGCGGCCTGCAGCGCCAGTTCCTGCATGCGGCCGGGCTGACGCTGGAACGGCCACTGGACGGGTCGCGGCTGCGCGCCTGGAGCGAGCTGCCGGCCGACCTGCAGGCATCGCTGGCGGTGGCCGGCATCCAGGCCGACGGGCTGCCGAGCGGGGTCGGCGCCGCCGTGGTGGATGCCGATGGATGAGCCGATGACCACCGCGCCGCCGGCGCCGGCGACGCCCTCGGAGCCGGCTGAGGCCGACAAGCGCATGACCTTCCCGAACCCGATGCTGGTCGTGGTCTCGGGACCATCGGGCGTGGGCAAGTCGACGATCGTGGCCGAGCTGGCGCGCCGCCGCCCGCAGGTGGTTCCGATCGTGACCGCAACCACCAGGCCGCGACGCGAGGGTGAGACGGACAAGGTCCACTACCACTTCCTGTCGGTCGAGGAGTTCGAGGCGATGCGCGATGCCGGCGGGCTGCTGGAGTGGGCGCGGGTCCACGACAACTGGTACGGCACGCCCATCGAGCAGGTGCGCGGCATCCTGGCGGCAGGCCGCGACGCGATCCTGACCATCGACCCGCAGGGCGCACGCTCGGTGCGTGCGCGGGTGCCGGACGCGCTGCTCATCTTCGTCATGCCGCCGTCCATGGAGGACCTGCATGCGCGGCTGGCCGAGCGGGGCTCGGAGAGCGAGGCCTCGCTGGCCATGCGCCGTCGCAACGCCGAGATCGAGATGGCATCCAGCGGCGACTACGACCACGTCATCGTCAACGAGACCGGTCACCCGGACGATGCCGCCGACCGTATCTGGGAAATCATCCAGGCCGAAGCCCGCCGCACGCCGCCGCGCCAGGTCAAGGTCTGAGATCACGCCCGTGGACGCCACACGGGCCGTGCGCGTCGCGGTCGACGCCATAGCGGATCGCCCGGAACGGACCTTCACCTATCTGCTGCCGGCCGCGCTCGCCGGCACGCCGGAGCCGGGATCGCTGCTGCTGGTGCCGTACGGCCATCGGCTGGCGCTGGGCTACCTCCTTGCCGGCTCGCCGGATTCAGCGGGCGGGGGCCAGGAGCTGCGAACGGTCGAGGCGGTGGTTTCGGAGCCGATGCTGACGCCCGATCTCCTCGCCTTGGCCGAGCAGATCGCCGCCTACTACCGCGCGCCGGTGGGCACGACCCTGGCCGCCATGCTGCCGCCGGGAATCGAGTCGCGCCTCGAGCGGCGCTGGAAGCTGGCCGATGACGCCGAGCCGCCCGACGGACTGGCCAACCTTCGTGACGGCGACGGCATGGTCGCCGATGCGGCGTTGATGCGCCTGGCGCCGCGACGCGGCCGTGATGCGTGGCTCGAGCGCCTGCGGCGCAGCGGGGCGGTGCGCGCCGCATGGCAGCTGCGGCCGCCGGACGTGGGGGCGCGCCGCGTGCGCGTCCTGCGCCGCGTTCCGGGCGCGCCGGGCCCCAAGCGCCGGGCGCCGCTGCAGGAGGCGCTCCTGGGGGCCCTGGGGGATGGCGAAGCGACGCTGCCGGAGGTGGCGGCCAGCCTTGGCGTGGAGGCGGCCTCTTTGCTGGCGCCCGCACGCCGTTTGGAGGCCATCGGCGCGGCGACGCTCGGCTGGCGCGAGGTGGACCGGGACCCGCTGGCGCATCGCGTGCCGGGCGCCGGCGCGAGCGTGGAGCTGGCCACGGAGCAGCAGGCGGCGCTGGACCGCATCCTCGCCCTGCCGCCCGGCGGCGAGCTGCTGCTGGAGGGCGTGGCCGCTGCCGGCAAGACCGACGTCTACCTGGCGGCAGTGACCGCCACCCTGGCCGCCGGCGGCGATGCCATGGTCCTCGTCCCCGAGCTGTCATTGGTGCCGCAGGTGGCCGATCGCCTGCGCAGCGTGGCCGGCGACGGGCTGGCGGTGCTGCACAGCGGCCTTTCCGCCGGAGAGCGGCACGACGAGTGGTGGCGCATCCTGCGCGGCGAGGTCCAGGTGGTGGTCGGCACGCGCACGGCCGCCTTCGCCCCGCTGGCGCGGCTGCAGCTAATCGTGCTCGACGAGGCGCACGACGGCGCCTATAAGGCCGATCGCACGCCGCGCTACGACGCCCGCTGGGTCGCGCGCCGCCGAGCGGAGCTCACCGGCGCCCGGGTCGTCCACAGCACCGCCACGCCGGACGTGGTGACCATCGCGCGCAGCCGGGGCGGGCTCATCGAGCGCGCCGTGCTCCGCGAGCGCCGGGTCGGCAGCGCTCCCGAGGTCGAGATGGTCGACATGCGCGACGAGCTGGCTGGCGGCAATCGTTCGATCTTCTCGCGGCCGCTGCAGGCGGCGCTGGGCGAGCTGCAGCGCGGCACCGAGCAGGCGATCGTGCTGATGAACCGACGCGGCGCTGCCTCGTTCGTCCTGTGCCGTGACTGCGGCGAGAGCCTGCGCTGCCCGGACTGCGACCTGCCGTTCGTGTACCACTCGGCGGGGGAGCGGCTGCGCTGCCACCACTGCGGCCGGACGGCGCAGACCCCGGAGCGCTGCCCGCACTGCGGCAGCGCGCGCATCCGCTACTTCGGCGCGGGCACGCAGCGCGTGGAGGCGGAGCTGCGAGCGCGGTATCCGCTCCTGCGGGTCGGCCGTCTTGACTCGGACGCGCTGGCGGCGCGACGCGGCTTCGAGGCGGTGTACGACGACTTCTGCGAGGGGCGGATTGACGTGCTGGTGGGCACGCAGCTGGCGGCCAAGGGCCTCGACCTGCCGAGCGTGACGCTGGCCGCGGTGATGGCCGCCGACGTGACGCTCAACCTGCCGGACTACCTGGCCGCCGAGCGCACTTTCCAGCTGCTGGCGCAGGTGGCCGGCCGCGCCGGCCGCGGGCCGATGCCGGGCCGCGTGCTCATCCAGACCTACGCCGCCGACCACTATGCCATCCGCGCCGCCGCGCGCCTGGACGTCGACGGCTTCGCCGACGAGGAGCTGGTGCGTCGCCGCCTGCTCGGCTACCCGCCCGCGACGGTGCTCGCCCGGCTGCTCATCTCGGACCCGGATCGGACACGCGCCGAAACACGCGGCCAGGCGGCGGCGCAGGCGGTGTCGCTGCCCGGCGTCGAGGTGCATGGACCGTTGCCGTCGTACGTGCCGCGGCGCGCCGGCCGCTGGCGGCTGCAGGTGGTCATGCGCGCCGAGGACGAGGCGACCCGGATGCAGGCGCTGGAGCGCGTTCCGGCGGGGGTGGCGATCGACGTGGATCCGGAGTCGCTGCTCTGATCATCGGTACAATGCCGCCGTGGTCATCCGAGGCATCCTGACGGCCGAAGCCCCGATCCTGCGGGAGCGCGCCAAGAAGGTCACCCAGTTCGATAGGTCGCTGCATCGGCTGCTGGACGACATGCTCGAGACGATGCGCGATGCGCCGGGCATCGGCCTTGCCGCCAACCAGGTTGGCGTGCCGCTGCAGGTCGCGGTGATCGAGCTCGAGGACAAGATCACCGAGCTGATCAACCCGCAGATCGTGAAGGCCACGGGCGAGATCGTCGACTGGGAGGGCTGCCTGTCGATCCCCGGCTTCGTGGCCGAGGTCAAGCGCCACGCGAAGGTCACCGTCAAGGCGAAGGACCGTCACGGGAAGGAGTTCAGGCTCAAGGGCGAGGAGCTGCTCGCGCGGGCGCTGCAGCACGAGATCGACCACCTGAACGGGATCCTGTACATCGACTACCTCGAGTCGCTGGAGGAGCTGGTGCGCGTCAGCGAGCACACCGAGATCGAGGAAGAGACAACCGCGGGCATCTGAGTGCAGGACATGCGCCGATGAGCGGGCTGGGCCGGATCGCCTTCCTCGGCACCGGCCCTTTCGGTGTCCCGCTCCTCGAGCGTTTGGCCGATGCGGCCGACGAGCTGCTGGTCATCAGCCAGCCGGACCGGCCGGCGGGCCGCGGCCTGCGCTCCCGCCCGTCGGCAGTGGCCGCCTGGGCGCGTGAACACGACCTGCCCGTGGAGGCGCCGCGCCGCCTGCGCTCCGTTGAGGGCCGGCAGCTGCTGCACGAGTTCGCGCCGGAGGGCCTGCTGCTGGTGGCCTACGGCCAGTTGGTGCCGCCGGACCTGCTCGACGCCTTCCCGCGTCCGGCGCTCAACGTCCACCCGTCACTGCTGCCGCGCCACCGGGGAGCAGCACCGGTGGCCTCGACCATCCTGGCCGGCGACGGAGAGGCCGGTGTCAGCCTGATGGTCATGAGCGAGCACCTGGACGCCGGTCCTGTGGTGGCCCAGTGGTCGCTGCCGCTCACCGGGCGCGAGACCACGCCGGAGCTGGAAGAGCGCCTGGCGCTCCTCGCCGCCCAGCGTGTCCCGGGCGAGTTGGATGCATGGGTTGCCGGCCGGCTCCACTCCGAGCCGCAGGACGAGCGGGCCGCGACGCTGATCCGTCCCTTCCGCCGGCGCGATGGCTGGATCGACTGGCACCGTCCGGCAGCTGCCATCGACCGGCAGGTGCGGGCCCTGCAGCCGTGGCCCGGGGCGTGGACCACCATCGACGGCCGGCGGCTGCACGTCCGGGCGGCGCACCCGATGGCGGGCGTCGACGGCGTGCCGATCGGCGCCGTGCTGCCGGGTGATTGGCCGCAGGTGGCGTGTGGCGAAGGGGCGCTGGCGCTGGAGATCGTGCAGCCGGAGAGCCGCCCCGCCATGCCGGCCGACGCCTGGCGTCGGGGACTGGCGCGCGAACACGTGTTGCTCGGCGCGGGCGGCGCCCCGGAGAGCGGCGACCGCCCGTAGCCGCCTAGCGCTGGGTCAGCGCCGGCTCGCCGGGCAGGTGCAGCAGGTTCTCGACGTACCACACGCCGCGAATCTGGCCGGCGCGGCGCTCGAGGTCGGCGCGCATGTCCTCGTCCGGGACCTCGCCGCGCAGCACCACGATGCCCTGCTCGGCGTTGATGTTCAGCGCGCCCTTCGGCACGTTCGGGTCGCCGAGCAGCTCGCTCTCGACGCGCTCCTTTAGCGTCGCGTCGTTATCGATCCCGGTGGCCGGATGGCCTCCCCGCAGGGCGGCGAACCGTCCGGTCAGGGTCGAGCCGGCGAATCGCATGCTGCGCGTCGAGTCGCGCAGGCCACGGCGCACCGTGGCGGCCGACTGGTCGAGCAGCCGTGCGCGGCGCGCACGCCCGCGCGCCGGGTCGAAGAGAAGTGCCGCCACCGCGCCCAATGACGCGGCCAGGGCGGCCAGCAGGAGCTTTGACATCGGTCCCCACCTTCGCAGATTGATCGTCTGCAGACGCTCCCGCAGGACTCGTGCCGCGATGCGCTCGGATATGGCGTCTTCATGAATCCCGAACCGGACCTTCATGAGGGCTCGGATATACTCGCCGTGCTCCCAAGGAGGTAGCAGATACAGATGGGAATTTGGACGTACGTGCTGCTGGTGATGCTGCCGAGCATCGCGATCACCGGCTGGGCCGCGTGGCGCGTACGCTCGACCTACGCCAAGTGGTCGAAGGTCGACTCTGGCATTCGTCTCTCAGCATTCGACTTCGCGCGGCAGCTCCTCGACCGGCAGGGCCTGCAGGACGTCAAGATTGAGCCGGTCGAAGGGCAGCTGACCGACCACTACGACCCGCGCGGCAAGGTGCTGCGCGTGAGCAGCACCGTGGCCGGGCAGCCGCAGCTGGGCAATTTCGACCCACATGGCCAGATGCTGGGCGTTCCGGCAGCCGCCGGCGAGCTTTCGGTGGCCGCGGCGGCGGTCATCGCCCACGAAGTGGGACACGCCCTGCAGGATCGCGAGCGCGACCCGTGGATGGCGGTGCGCTCTACCATCGTGCCGGCGGCGCAGTTTGGCTCCGGCGTGGCGCCGTGGCTGATCATCGCGGGGTTGATCTTCAACGCCTTCGGGCTGGCGGTCATCGGCCTGGTGGCCTTCGGCGCAGCGGTGGTGTTCACCTTCGTGACGCTGCCGGTCGAGATCGGCGCATCCGGCAAGGCACTGGCCTTCGTGTCCAGCCTGGGCATGGTCGGCGAGCGCCAGGTTGGGGCGCGCGACGTCCTGAAGGCCGCGGCCTGGACCTACGTCGCTGCCGCACTGACCGCGCTGATCACGTTCCTGTACTACCTGATGCTCATCATGGGGCGGCGTGACTGATCTGCCGCTCGCCGGCCCTCGGCCGGCCATCAGCGAGGCATCGCACTCGACGCTCGCCGCGTGGCTCACCGCCCGCGGCGAGCCCGCGTATCGGGCCAGCCAGCTGCTGGGCGGCATTCATCGGCCTGAGGTCGGTGGCTTCGCGGACCTGAGCGACCTGCCCGCGCGCCTGCGGACGGACCTGGCAAATGCCTTTCGCTTCTCGAGCATTGACCGATCCCACGTGCTGGAGGCCGATGGTGGGCTGACCGCCAAGGCCGTGCACCAGCTGCACGACGGCCAGCGGGTCGAGTCCGTCCTGATGCGCTACCCGGGACGCGGCGGCCGTCCGGACCGCACCACCATCTGCATCTCCAGCCAGGCGGGCTGCGCGGTCGGCTGCCCGTTCTGCGCCACCGGGCAGGCAGGCTTCGCACGGCAGCTGACGCCGGGCGAGATCGTCGACCAGGTGCTGCACTGGCATCGCGCGCCGTGGCTGGCGCTGGGCGCCGACTGGCGGCCCGGCGCGCGGACGGGGCACTACAACATCGTGTTCATGGGCATGGGGGAGCCGCTCAACAACACGGATCGGGTGTTCGAAGCGGTGCGGCTGCTCAACGATCCCGAGCGCCTGGGGATCGGCGCCCGGCACATCACCGTCAGCACCTCGGGCGTGGTGCCCAACATGGACCGCATGGTCCGCGAGCTGCCGCAGGTGAACCTCGCGATCAGCCTGCACGCTGCCGACGACGGACTGCGCGACGAGCTGGTCCCGATCAATCGCAAATGGCCGGTTGGGGCGGTCGTGGCCGCCGGCCAGCGCTTCGCCGAGCGCACTGGCCGCCGCGTGAGCCTCGAGTACGTGATGATCGACGGCCTGAACGACACCCTGCCGCTGGCCGAGCGGCTGGCTGACGTGGCGCGCGGCTGGCGGAGCCACGTGAACCTCATTCCACTCAACCCGACGCCCGGGTCGCGCTGGAGCGGCATGCCGCCGGCTCGCGTGGCCGCCTTTGCCGAGCTGCTGCGTGCTTCCGGCGTGGCGGTCACCGTGCGCGACACCCGGGGACGCGAGATCGAGGCCGCCTGCGGGCAGCTGCACGCCCAGCTCGCCGGCCGCGAGCTGCCGACCGCGACCGCGATGGTCGCTTCATGATGGCCACGACCCGCCCGCCGCACATCAGTGCCAGCATCCTCAACGCCGACTTCAGCCAGCTGGGCGCGGAGGTCCGTCGCGCGGTGGATGGCGGCGTCGACTCGGTGCATCTGGACGTGATGGACGGCCACTTCGTGGACAACATCACCATGGGGCCGCTGGTGGTCGAAGCGCTTCGTCCGCATGCCGCCCTGCCGTACCACAGCCACCTGATGATCAGCCAGCCGCTTGCCTACGTCCGGGCCTTCGCCGACGCCGGCAGCGACGTGGTCATCTTTCACTTGGAGGCCGATGACGATCCGGACGCGGTGCTGGCCGAGATCCGCGCGGCTGGGCGCACCGGCGGGCTGGCGATCAACCCCGAGACCCCGGCGGAGGCGGCGCTGCCGTTCCTCGATCGCATCGGCATGCTGCTGGTCATGACTGTCAATCCCGGCTGGGGTGGCCAGCCGTTCATGACCGAGGTGCTGCCCAAGCTGCGGCAGCTGCGCGCCGAGGCGGAGCGACGCGGCCTGGACCTGCCCATCGGCGTGGATGGGGGAGTGAGCGCCGCCACCATCGGCCGGGCGTATGCCGCCGGCGGCGACGTGCTGGTCACCGGCAAGGCGCTCTATGGGAACGACGGCGACCTCCGACAGGTGGTGGACCAGCTGCGCGCCGCGGCGACCGCCGGCGCAGCGTCGGCGGAGTCCGCCGCGAGCTGAGCCGGATGGGGCATCATCCAATGCACATCAGCCGCCGCAGCATCCCGAGGAGCCGAACCCTGTCCCGCGCCGCCATCCGACGTATCGCAGCCTTCGTCGCTGCTTCCATCCTTCTCACCGCCTGCGGCAACCCGCCGCTGCCGCCCGTGCCCAGCTCGGGCGCCCCGACGCCGGGCCCCACCCGCCAGTTGGCCGTGGTCGTGACCGAGCAGGGGAGCGGAGCGCCGCTGGTCGGCGCGACGGTGACCGTCGGGTCGGAGTCGGCGACCACCGGCGGCGACGGCCGGGCTCTCATCAACGCCGCCATCGGCAGCGAGGTGTCCGTGCAGGCACCCGGCCACGACCCGGCCTCCAGCACGGTGCCCGGTGAGGGCGACGTGGCACTGGAGCTGCGCGCCAACGTGGTGAGCGGCCAGATCACCGACGCCGGCGGGCGGCCGGTCGATGGCGTCCGCGTCTTCGTCGACGGTCAGCAGGCATGGGTGCGGTCCGACCGCCGCGGCCACTACGAGCTGCCGGGCGTCCCGGAGAGCGCCACGCTCATCTTCAAGCGCGCCGGCTACCGCCTGGCGGAGATGGCCGTCAGCGGCCAGGCGACCGCAGACGTGAGCCTGGAGCCCTTCGAGGCGCGCGCCCTGTACGCGCCCGGGGCGGTCTTCGAGGGCGCCGGCCGGCTGGACGAGCTGCTGCGGATCATCGACCGCACCGAAGCGAACGCCATGGTGATCGACGTCAAGGAGACGGGCGGCTGGCTGTACTACACCACCGACCTGCCCGAGGCGAAGGAGTCCGGTGCCGACCAGCATCCGATCTTCGACCTGGCGGAGCTGCTCCCGGCCCTCAAGGAGCGCGGCATCTACACCATCGCGCGGATGGTGGTCATGAAGGACAACACCGTCGGCGCCTCACGCCCGGAGCTGGCTGTCAAGAACGCGGCCACCGGCCAGCCGTGGAAGGATTTCGGTGGCGGCATCTGGCTCGACCCGTACAACCCCGGCGTGGCCGAGTACATCGCGGCCATCGCCGGCGACCTGGCCGCAAAGGGCTTCGACGAGGTCCAGCTCGACTACGTGCGCTTCTTCAGCGACGGCGACTACGCGGTGGCCGATACCAACCTGCCGAACACGCAGTCGTTCCGGCTGCCCACCGTTCGCCGCCTCTTCCGCGTGGTCAGCGAACGGCTGGCCACCACGCGCGCCTTCCTCAGCGCCGATGTCTTCCCCATCAGCTTCATCGCGCCCGATGACCAGGGCATCGGCCAGCGCCCGGAAGTGATCATGCCGTACGTCGACTACTTCAGCCCGATGGTTTACCCCAGCCACTACGGCCCGTTCACCTTCGGCTTCGCCGTGCCCAACGAGCACCCCTACGAGGTGATCGACGAGACGCTGGAGATCATGAACCGGCAGGCAGAGGGGCTGCCGATGCGTATCCGCCCCTGGATCCAGGACTTCGGCTACGGAGAGTTCCGGGCCTACACGGCGGCGGACATCCGCGACGAGATGCGCGCGCTGCGCGACAACGACGCGCTGGGGTGGATGATCTGGAACGCACGTGCCTTTTTCACCGAGGAGGCGCTTGGCCCACCGCGCCAGGGCGAGGACGCGGGGATCACCACGCTGACCCCCTGATGCGCCTGGTCGTGCAGCGCGTGACGCGCGCGGCAGTCCGGGTGGACGACGACACGCTGGGTGCCATTGGCCCAGGGGCGGTGGTGCTGGTCGGTGTTGGCCACGACGACACGCCGGAGCTGGCCGATCGCATGGCTGCCAAGCTCGCCGGGTTGCGCTATTTCCCGGACGCCCAGAGCCGCACCAACGCCGACATCGGCGACGCCGGCGGCGCCTTCCTGGTGATAAGCCAGTTCACGCTGTATGCCGAGCTGCGCCGCGGGCGGCGGCCGGGCTTCACCGATGCCGCCGCGCCGGAGCTGGCTGCGCCGTTGGTCGACCGGTTCGTCGACGCCCTGCGCGCGCTCGGCCACCGGGTGGAGACCGGCCGCTTCGGAGCCAGCATGCAGGTCGAGCTGCTCAATGACGGCCCGTTCACGTTGATCCTGGACTCGAGCACCGATCTGGGCCCCGCCCAGTGACCTAGCGCGAGGTCAGACCTTTTCTGCGGTCCGGCGGCAGCGCGAGCAGGCCTTGACGCGGACCATCCGTCCGTCGCGGCTGACCATCATCGGCTGCAGGTTCGGGATCCAGCGGCGCAGGGCGCGCTTGCGGTTCATCCCGACCGACTGCGGGTTCCAGCCGGTGATCGGCTTCTTGCCGCAGATCTCGCACTCACGTGCCATTGAGGAGAGCTCCAATCATGAAAGGACCGGCGCGCCGTCACCTCGGCGCCGCCGGATTGAGCCGATCCTAGCACGCTACGATCGGCCGGTGCAATCAGTTGCTCCGCGCGCGCTGACCCCGGACGAGCTCGACCTGCCGATCCGCCGGGTGCTGCCCGACCTGGCGCGCAGCGCCTCGACGCTCGGCAGGCTGGGCATCACCACGCCGCGCCAGTCGCTGTTCTACCTGCCGTTCCGCTACGACGACTTCAGCGAGCTACGGCCGCTGGGCGAGCTGCTGCCCGACGAGAAGCAGTCGGCACGGGTGCGGGTCACCGACGTCAAGGTCGAGAAGGGGTTCGGCAAGCGGCCGCAGCGAGTCATCGCGCAGCTGGTCGACGAGACGGGTAGCGCCGAGGCAATCTGGTTCGGGCGCCGCTTCGTCGAGACCCGGCTGCGAGAGGGGGACGAGCTGCTGGTGAGCGGCAAGGTCCAGCTGCGCGGCTGGCGGCCGCAGTTCGCGTCGCCCGAGTTCTCGCCGGCCGACCGTGCCTCGATCCACACCGGACGGGTGGTGCCGGTCTATCCGCTGACCGCCGGCGTCACCCAGAAGCGGGTGCGCGAGCTGCTGGCCCGCGTGCTGGAGCGCGCGCTGCCGGCCGTCGACGACCCGCTGCAGCCGGCGGAGCGCGGGAAAATGCTGCCACTGGCCGATGCGCTGTACGCGGCGCACTTCCCGGAGGAGGCGGAGCAGGTGCCGGCGGCCCTCGACCGCCTGGCCTTCGACGAGCTGCTGGCCCTGCAACTGACGCTGGCGCAGCAGCGCCGGGAGCGCAGCACGCTGCGCGCGGCGCGCGTCACCGTAGATCCGGCGGAGCTGGAGCGGCTGCTCGGTGCCCTGCCGTTTGCGCTCACCCGCGACCAGCGCGCGGCCGTGGACGAGATCGTCGAAGACCTGGCCGCGGATCGGCCTATGCGCCGGCTGCTGCAGGGCGACGTGGGAAGCGGGAAGACGGCGGTGGCCGCCATCGCCCTGGCCGGCGTGGTCCGGGCCGGCTGGCAGGGCGCGCTCATGGCGCCGACCGAGATCCTGGTGCGGCAGCACCACGCCGGCCTGCAGCCACTGCTTGAGGCACTGGGCGTGCGGGCCGAGCTCCTGTCGGGCGCCCTGCGACCGGCCGACAAGCGACGCATCCACGACGCGATCGCCGCCGGCGAGGCCGGCGTGGTGATCGGCACGCACGCGGTCATCAGCGACGCCGTCGAGTTCCGGCGCCTGGGTCTGGCGGTGGTCGACGAGCAGCATCGCTTCGGCGTTGCGCAGCGCGCCGCGCTGCAGGCCAAGGGCGATGGCCTGGAGCCGCACCTGCTGGCGCTGACCGCCACGCCCATTCCACGAACCCTGGCGCTCACCTTCTACGGCGATCTCGCCATCTCGACGCTGCGCGAGCTGCCGCCCGGCCGGCAGCCGATCCGCACCGAGATCCGCGACCGCGCGGCGCTGTCGCGGATCCAGGAGTTCATCGCCGCCGAGGCTGCGGAGGGGCGGCAGTCGTTCGTGGTCGTGCCGCTGGTCGCCGAGAGCGAGGCGCTGATGGCGGCCAGTGCCGAGGCGGAGGTGGAGCGGCTGCGCGGCGTGCTGCCGCAACTGCGCATCGGCATGGTGCACGGCCAGCAGCGGGCCGACGATCGCGACGCGACCATGCAGCACTTCGCCGACGGTGAGCTGGACGTGCTCGTCGCCACCACGGTGATCGAGGTCGGTATCGACGTGCCGAATGCCAGCGTCATCCTCATCGAGGATGCCGAGCGCTTCGGCCTGGCGCAGCTGCACCAGCTGCGCGGGCGCGTGGGCCGCGGGCCGCACAGGTCGTTCTGCATCCTGCTGTCCGACGCCACAGACGACCGCTCGCGGGAGCGGCTGCAGGCGGTGCGCGGCTCGTCGGACGGATTCCGCATCGCCGAGGAGGACCTGCGACTGCGCGGGGCGGGCAACGTCATCGGCACGCGGCAGTCGGGCCTGCCACCGTTGAAGGTGGCCTCGCTCTTCGAACCGCGGCACCTGGCGCTGGCCGAGCGGGCCCGCGAACTGGCCGACACCCTCGTCACCGCCGATCCGCGCCTCAGCCGGCGGCCTGAGCTGCTACGCCTGCGCGACGAGTTCGCTCCGGCGGAAGAGGAGGGCAGCGCCGCCTGATGCGAGTCATCGCCGGCGTCGCCCGTGGCGTGCCGCTGGCCGCTCCCCGCGACCGCGGCACGCGGCCGATCACCGACCGCGTGAAGGAGACGCTGTTCGGCATCCTGAACGAGCGGGTGCTCGACGCTCGGGTGCTGGACCTGTATGCCGGCAGCGGGGCGATCGGCATCGAGGCCCTGTCCCGAGGAGCAAGCCACGCCACCTTCGTGGAGCGCAACCGGCAGGCGGTGGGAGTCATCGGCTCCAACCTCGAGCGCACGGGCCTGGCAGACCGCGCAACCGTCAGGCCGATGGATGTCATGCGCTTCCTGGCATCGGCTTCGGCATCGGCCGCGCAAGGCTCCGCGTATGACCTTGCCTTCCTCGATCCGCCGTACCAGGAGCGTGCTATCCTCGCGCCGCTCGAGGGCCTGGTGCCGCTGCTGGCTCCCGAAGCGACGGTGGTGGTGAAGCACTTCTGGCGCACCGAGGTGCCACCGCTCGAGGGGCTGCGCCCGTGGCGGGAGCGGCGCTTCGGTGAGACGGCGCTGACCTTCCTGGAGGTGCCATGAGCCGCGTGGCGGTCTTCCCCGGATCCTTCGATCCCATGACCATGGCGCACCTCGACGTGGCGCGGCGAGCTGCCGCCCTCTTCGACCGGCTGATCGTTGGCGTGCTTCACAACCCGAAGAAGGCGCCGCTGTTCAGCGTGGAGGAGCGCGTGGCGATGATCCGCGCCTCGGTGGCCGAGTTCGGCGCCAACGTCGAGGTGCAGTCGTTCGACGGGCTGACCGTCGAGTTCGCCGAGCGCAACGGGGCCGGGTTCATCGTGCGCGGCCTTCGTGCGGTGAGCGACTTCGAGGCGGAGCTGCAGATGGCCCACACCAACCGGCGCCTGGAGCGACGAGTGGATACCGTGTTCCTTATGACCGCGCTCGAGTTCGGTTACCTGTCGAGCACGCTCGCCAAGGAAGTGGCCCAGTTCGGCGGCGACGTCGCCGGCATGGTTCCGCCTCCGGTGGCTGCGGCGCTGGCCGAGCGCTTCGCAGGGATATAATCGCGCCGATTCAGCGGAGGGCTCAGGCCACGGACATCATCTTCCTCGTCGAGCGGCTCGAGAGCCTCGTGGCCGCCGGCAAGAAGCTGCCCCTCACCAACAACGTCGTGCTGGATCAATCCGCGGTGCTGGAGCTGATCGACCAGCTTCGGGCAGCCGTGCCCGACGAGGTGCGCCAGGCGAAGCGCATCACCGAGGAGGCGGGTCGCATCACCGACCGCGCCCGCGAGGAGGGTGACGCCATCATCGGCCGCGCCCAGGAGCAGGCAGCCCAGATGCTCGAGGAGCGCGAGCTGGTGCGCATGGCGCAGCAGCGCGCCGGCGAGATCATCGACACCGCCAACGCCGAGGCGGCCGAGGTGCGGCGCGGTGCCGACGAGTACGCCGCCGGGGTGCTCATCCGCCTCGAGGGGGAGTGCATCAAGGCGCTGACCAGCATCAAGCGCGGCATCGACATGCTGGACGAGCGTCATCGCGGGCCACGCCCGTCGGGCGATGGCACGGGCACCAGCCAGCTGACCGTGGAGCCGGAGGCAACCGAAGCCGCTTCCCGGCCATGACCGCCTTCAACGTGGCGGGCCTGCTCCGGGAGCCGTCCGGGGCCACGCGGGAGCATCGGCTTCGCGATCACTACCTTTCGCTCGGCCCGGACGTCGAGCTGGCCGGCCCGCTCAACGGCGTGCTCCGCCTGCAGCGGACGAACCGCGGCATCCTGGTCAGCGGCGAGCTCGAGGCTCCGGTGCGGCGCACCTGCGCCCGCTGCCTGGAGGCCTTCGTCGAGCCGGCGCACGTCCGTATCTCGGAGGAGTACGTGCCCAGCGTCGATCCGGAGAGCGGCAGTGCCATGGAGCGCGACGCTGGCGACGACGCGGTGCAGCTCATCGACGAGCACAACGAGATGGACCTGGGCCCGGTGCTGCGCGAGGAGTTCGCCCTCACGGAGCCGATGCATCCGTTGTGCCGCGCGGACTGCCCGGGCCTCTGCCCGGAGTGCGGGGAGCGCCTCGATGAGCGCCACGTGGCGCACGCCGTGGATGACATTGATCCGCGGCTGGCCGGGCTGGCGAAGTTCCTGGACCGCGACGCGTAGGCTGGCGCTCCTCAGGGACGTGCCGATTCCGGGATCGGCGGCTATACTGCGGCGTCCCGATTCGAGTTCAGCACCAGGAGTCACGCGTGGGCGTTCCCAAGCGAAAGGTATCCAAGGCGCGCCAGGGCGAGCGGCGCGCGCACCTTGCCATCGGCGCACCGCCGCTGGTCGAGTGCAGTCATTGTCACGAGCTGAAGCGCGCCCATCACGTCTGCCCGACCTGCGGCTACTACGACGGCCGTGAGGTGGTGCCGGTGGAGGCCAAGGCCCCGGCAGAGGGCGGAGCGAGCTGACCCGGCGCTGATGCGGGGGCGCTGATGCGCATCACGGTCGACGCGATGGGCGGCGATTTCGCTCCCCGCGAGATCGTCCGCGGCGCCATCAACTACGCGGCTGCCAACGCCGACGAGGTGATCCTGGTCGGCGACGTGCCGCTCCTCGAACGCGAGATCGCGGCCTACGGCCACGGCCGTCCGGCCAGCGTGAGCTTCGCCGATGCACCTGAGGTCATCGGCATGGGCGAGTCGCCGGCCAGCGCCATCCGATCCAAGCGGCGGGCCTCCATCCGGGTCTCGACTGACCTGGTGCGAGATGGACTGGCCGATGCCGTCGTATCGGCCGGGTCGACCGGAGCCACCATGGCCGCTGCCGTCTTCCGGCTGGGTCGCATCGAGGGCATCGAGCGCCCGGCCCTGGGCGCGCACCTTGTCACCGCCACCGGGCCGATCATGCTGCTCGACGTCGGCGCCAACGTCGACTCAGGCGCAACCAACCTCGTGCACTTCGCGGTGATGGGCTCGATCTACGCCGAGCACGTCCTCAAGGTCGAACGCCCGCGAGTTGGGCTGCTGAACATCGGCGAGGAGGACGAGAAGGGCGACGCGCTGTCGCGCGAAACGAACGCCATGATGCGCGGCCTGGACCTGAACTTCGTCGGCAACGTGGAAGGCAACGACCTGATCAGCCACGTCGCCGACGTGGTGGTGTGCGACGGCTTCGTGGGCAACGTGGTCATCAAGTTCTTCGAGGGGTTGTCGAGCTACATCTTCCGCTCGATCCGCACCGACCTGCAGCAGGGCCCCGTGGCGCCGCTGGCGCTGCTGGCGCTCAAGCCGGGCTTCGACCGGCTGAAGCACCGCTTCGACTATGAGCGCTACGGCGGCGCGCCGCTGCTCGGCGTCCGCGGGGTGAGCATCGTGACTCACGGGCGGGCGCGCGCCCGCATGATCGAGCACGCCATGCGGGTCGCCTCGGAAGCGTCCGAGGCGCGCATTCCCGAACTGATCGCCGAGTGGAGCCGCCGCCATCCGGCGCTGGCGCGTCGGGAGCCGGTCGACGCCATGCCCGAGGCGCTCGGCCCTGACACGGAGCGGCTGGCCACGGGGCCGGGAGCCGAAGCCTGAGCCCGCAGACCGCCACCCGGCGGCGCACCCCGGCGGCGCCGGGCATCACCGCCCGACGCCTGGCCATGCAGGCCCTGTTCGAGGGCGAGTTCCGGCCGTCCGAGGCGCTGCCGGCGCTGGAGCGCATGGTGGCCGGCAAAAACGTGCCGGCTGCGGTCCGCGACCATGCCCGGCAGATCGTCAGCGGCGTGGTCGAACACCGCGCCGAGCTGGACGCCGAGATCACCCGGCTGGCGCCCGCCATTCCGGTCAGCGAGCTCGGTCGAGTGGAACGGACGATCCTGCGGAGCGCACTTTTCGAGGTGCTATACTCCGCCGCGACCCCGAGCGGGGAGACGATCCACGATGCCGTTTCTCTCGCCCGGACCTACGCCGGAGACGCAGCCCGCCGCCTCGTGAATGGCGTCCTGGGCAGTGTCGCCCGGCCATCGGGGAGCGGAGCATCGGGTAGAGGAGCCTAAGACGGGTGACCGACGGAACCACCTTCGAACGCCTCAAGAAGATCATCGTCGAGCAGCTCGGCGTCGACGAGGAAGAGGTCACGCCCCAGGCGTCGTTCGTGGAAGACCTCAACGCCGACTCGCTTGACCTGGTCGAGCTCATCATGAGCCTCGAAGAGGAGTTCGGAATGGAGATCTCGGACGAGGACGCCGAGAAGATCCAGAAGGTCTCCGACGCGGTCGAGTTCATCGAGGAGCACCAGCAGTAGCCATCCGCAGTTGATGGACGTCCCGAGCCTCTCCGACCTGCCCGATCGGCTCGGCATCCATCTGCGAGACCCGGAGGCCATCCGCCAGGCCTTCGTCCACAGCTCCTTCTACAACGAGAACCCGCAGCTCGTCGCCGGCCATAACGAGCGGCTCGAGTTCCTGGGCGACGCGGTGATCGGCCTGGTGGTCAGCCGCCTCCTGTACGAACGCTTTCCCAACGAGGACGAGGGCTTCCTGACTGCGCGCCGCGCCTCGCTGGTCAACCGCGACGCCCTGGCTGCTCTGGCACGGCAGGTCGGCATCGACGGCTACCTCCTGCTCGGCCGGGGGGAGGCCGATGCGGGCGGCGCCAGCCGCCCGTCCCTGCTGGCGGCGGCATTCGAGGCGGTGGCAGGTGCGATCTTCCTGTCCGAGGGCCTCGACACGACGCGCGCATGGCTGCGTCGCCTGTTCGGCGAGCAATTGGGTGGCGCCGACGAAGAGGCAGAGCCGCCCAAATCGGCGAAGAGCCGGCTGCAGGAATGGTCGCAGCGCACCCACCGAATCAAGCCACACTATGAACTGGTGAGTACCATCGGTCCGGCGCACGAGCAGACCTTCACGGTGGCAGCGGTGCTGCGTGGCCGTCGCCTGGCGGTGGGCGTTGGCTCGAGCCGCCAGCGCGCCGAGGAGCAGGCCGCCAGTGCGGCGCTGGAGTCCGTCCTGGAGACGGGGATTGAGGCGTGAGCCGCCTCCGCGAGCTGCGCCTCCACGGGTTCAAGACCTTCGCCGATCCGACGCGCTTCGTCTTCGAGCCGGGCGTCAACGCGGTCATCGGGCCCAACGGCTCGGGCAAGAGCAATATGGCCGACGCCGTGCGCTGGGTCCTGGGCGAGCAATCGAACCGCTCGCTGCGCACCCGGCGTGCCGATGACGTCATCTTCGCCGGGTCGCAGCAGCGCAAGCCGCAGGGGATGGCCGAGGCCGTCCTGACGCTGGACAACCACGACGGCTGGCTGCCGATCGACTTCGAGGAGGTCTCCATCGGTCGTCGTGCCTACCGCTCCGGAGAGAGCGAGTACCTGCTCAACGGCGCCCGGGTTCGGCTGCGCGACGTGGTCGAGCTGCTGGGGGAGGGGCGCCTGGGTGCGAACGAGCTGGTGGTGGTGGGGCAGGGGACCGTCGACGCGGCGCTGTCCCTGCGGCCGGAGGAGCGCCGCCAGCTCTTCGAGGAGGCGGCCGGCGTCAAGAACCTGCAGGTCCGCAAGAACGAGGCGCTGGCTCGGCTCACGAAAGCCCGTGACAACCTGACGCGCGTCACCGACCTGATCGGCGAGCTGAAGCCGCAGGTGCGACGCCTCGCCCTGCAGGCGCAGCACGCCCAGGAGCACGACACCTTGCGCCTGCGGGCGCAGGCCCTGGTGCTGGAGGACCATCGCCGTCGGGAGCGAGCCGCACGCGACGCGCTGGGCGACGCGCGACGTCGGGCCGCCGCTGCGGAGGCCGCGCTGGAAGCCCAGCGTGCCGCCGACGAGGCCGGGAGGCAGCAGGTCCGCGAGGCCGAGGAGCAGTACTGGCGCGCCGACGCGGCCGCGCGGGAAGCCGCCAGCAGCCGCGAGGCCGGACGCGAGGCGCTGATCCGCCTCGAGGGTCGAGCCGAGGAGCTGCAGCGCCGCCTGGGAGAAGGGGAGCGTCTTCTGGAGCAGGCGCAGGCTGAGCTGGGTGAGCTGTCCGCAGGTCCCGCGACGGCTGAGGCCGATGACGGGCTGGCCGAGCTGGTGGCGGCCGCCGTCTCCGCCGAGGCCGAGTGGCGCGCTGCCAGCGCCGCGCTGGCCGCTGCCGACGAGGAGCTGCTGGCGGCCGAAGAGGCCCTGGCCGAGGAGCGGCGCCGTTCCGGAGCGGCCATTGCCGAGGCCGCGCGGCGTGGCGAGCTGGTCGCCCGCAGGACGGCGCGCCTGCAGCAGCTCGAGGCGGAGCTGCGGACCACTGAGGAACTGCTGGCGGCCACCGACACCGAGCTCTCGCCGGCCCGCGAGCAGGCCGCCATCCGCGACCGGGAAGCGGCCTCCGCACGCGACGCCCACGAGGCGGCGCTGGCTGCGATCGTGGCCGCGCAGCCACGGGCGGACGCTGCTCGTCACAAGGCGTCCGAGCTGGCCGAACGAGCCGGCGCGGCCCGGGGAGAGCGGGATGCGCTGGCAGAGCGCGCGGAAGGAGGCGGCTTCCTTGGCCCGATGCTGGCGGCCGCCGGCTGGCGGGCGATCCTGGACGACCTGCATGCGCCTGAAGAGGCATGGCCAGCCATCGAAGCGGTCGTCGGCGGCGAGCTGGAGCAGGCGCTGCTGTGGCGTGACGAGGACCTTCGCGGGCGGCTGCCGGGGGCACGCGGCTCGGCGCGACTGCTCACCGGCAAGCAGACTGCCGGCGCCCACGCTCCGAGCGAGGACAGCCGTACCGCGGCATTCACCGCCGTTGGAGCCGAGAGAACCCTGTCGCAGTGGCTGGGTGGCAACGGCGCGCCGGCGCTCTTTGCCTGGACCGCCGTGGCCCCCAATCTCGAGGCGCTGCTGTCCGGCTGGGAGCGACTGCCGCACGGCTGGCTGGCGGTCACCACCGACGGCGACCTGGCCGATGCCCGCGGGCTGCTCGTCATCCGCGGCCGCGCCGAGCGTGGCGTCTCCGAGGCGGCACGGCGACACGCCCGGCGCCGGGAGCTGTCCGAGATGCTCGAGCAGCTGGAGGCACAGCAGGAGGCGGCTGCCGCCGAGGCAGGCAAGGCCATGGCCGATGTCAGCGCCGCGGCCCGCGAGCTCGAAACGGCGCGCGCCCGGCGCGAGGCGGCGGAGGAGGCGACGCGCCAGGCCGCCGAGCGGCTCTCCGCGTTGGAGTTGACCCGCCAGCGGCTGGCCGAGCGCCAGCGGCAGATCAGCGCCGAGCAGGCGCAGCTCGCCGCCGAGCCGGGTGAGCCCGGCGCTGACGAGGCTGCGAGCGACGCCGGCGAGGCGCTTGCGAAACTGGAGGCAGCTGCCGACCAGGCACGCCAGCGTCGCATGGAGACGGCGGCGGCCCGTGATGTCGCCCGCGACCGCTGGCAGGCAGCCCAGGCGGCCGCCAGCCAGGCCGAGGAACGCCAGCTGGGCGCGCAGCGAGGACAGGCGGTACGCGAAGCGCGACGCATCCAGCTCGAGGTCACGGTGCGCGACCAGCACGCCGTCAAGGAGCGGCTGGCTGGCGAGCTGACGGCCATCAGGCCCGAGCTGGCTACTGCCAGGCAGGCCGATGCCGAGGCAGCCCGGCGCCGGGATGCCGCTGAGACGGAGCGCGCGGCCGCTCGCGAGGCGCTCGTCCAGGCGGAGCGCAGGTCGGCAGCCGGCGGCCAGCTGGCCACCCTGGAGCGGGAGATGCAGACCGCGGCAGTCGACGTGTCGCGGCACGAGGAGGCGCTCGCCGCCCTGGCGCGTGAGCGGCAGCTGGCCCTGGAATCGCTGCCGGACGGGGATTCCAGCGAGTCGCCGGAACCGGGCGTGGCGACCGCGCCGACGGAACCGACGGTGAACCAGACGCTCGACGCCGAGGTCGCCGCCCTGTCGGCCGACGAGCTGGAGACGGAGTTGCGTCGCGTGCGACGTACCCTGTCGCAGATCGGCTCGGTCAACCCGTTCGCGGTGGAGGAGCATCGCGAGCTGGCGACCCGGCTGGAGGAGCTGAGCAGCCAGGACGCCGACCTCAGCCAGGCTATCAACTCGACACAGGAGCTCATCGCCACCCTGGATGCCGACATCGCGGTGCGCTTCGACACCGCCTTCGCGGCCATCGCCGAGCGGTTCGACGACTTCTGCCGCCTCCTGTTCGCCGGCGGTTCGGCCTCGCTGTCGATGAGCGACGGCTCCGACGGCGAGGCGCCCGGTGGCATAGAGATCGTGGTGCGGCCCCCGGGCAAGCGCCTGCAGCGGCTGGCCATGCTGTCCGGCGGCGAGCGGGCGCTCACCGGCGTGGCGCTGCTGTTCGCCATGCTGAGCGTCAATCCGGTGCCGTTCTGCATCCTGGACGAGGTCGACGCCGCGCTCGACGAGGCGAACATCGGCCGCTTCGCCGATGCGCTGCGGCGCCTGGCGCAGGACATCGACTTCGTGGTCATCACCCACAACCGGGCGACCATCGAGGTAGCCGATACGATCTACGGCGTGACCATGAGTGACGCCGCGGTATCGGCCATCGTCTCGCTGCGCCTGGCCGACATCCCGGTCGAGGTGGCCCTCGCATGATGCCGCGGCCGGCGCGGCCGGCGGCCGGGCTGGGGCTGCGGCCGCGATCCGGTGGGTTGGGCGCGCGCCTGCGCTCACTGCTCGGCGGCGGGCAGGCGACCGAGCAGACCTGGGATGAGGTCGAGGAGGCGTTGATCGCCGCCGACTTCGGCCCAGAGGCCACGCTCGAGCTGGTCGACGCGGCGCGCGCCAACGCGTCGCGCGACGATCCGCAGACGCTGCTGGCCGGCGAGATCCTGCGGCGGTTGCAGGCGGCGGGCTCGGGCAGCTTCGAGCTGGGTCCGCCGCCGGCGGTGATCCTGGTGGTGGGTGTCAATGGCAGCGGCAAGACGACGACCATCGCCAAGCTCGCCTACCGCCTGCAGCGCCAGGGCAAGAGCGTGGTCCTGGCCGCCGGCGACACCTTCCGGGCGGCGGCAATCGAGCAGCTGCGCATCTGGGGCGACCAGCTCGGCATGCCGGTGGTGGCGCAGCGCGCCGGAGCGGATCCAGGGGCGGTTGCCTTCGACGCCGTGTCCGCGGCCGAAGGTCGCAACGCCGATGCCGTGATCATCGACACCGCCGGGCGCCTGCAGAACAAGACGCAGCTCATGGCCGAGCTGGCCAAGGTGCGCAACGTGATCGCCCGGCGCATGCCGGACCAGCCACGGCACGTGCTGCTGGTGCTCGACGCCACCACCGGACAGAACGGCCTGTCACAGGCCGAGGGCTTCA
The DNA here is from genome assembly GCA_036556695.1 of Candidatus Limnocylindria bacterium. GTDB lineage: Bacteria > Chloroflexota > Limnocylindria > QHBO01 > QHBO01 > DASSCW01. The sequence continues at coordinate 14,955 of DATBIY010000049.1, read as the reverse complement.
GCCGCGAGGCCGGCGTGACGGGCATCGTGCTCACGAAGCTCGACGGCACCGCCAAGGGCGGGGTGGCGATCGCCGCCGCAGATCGGCTGGGGGTGCCGATCCTGTTCGCCGGTATCGGCGAGGAGATCGACCAGTTGGCTCCCTTCGATCCGCATGCCTACGTCGACTGGCTGTTCGCTGCCTGACCACGCTGCCTGACCACGCTGCCCGACCCTGCTCGACGCCTCGTTGCCGCCGTGAGACACCCCGCCTAGAATTGGCCGCCCGTCGGGGGTTTCCCCGCCGTCCGTCCAGGCCCAGCACGCCATCGGTTCCTGAAAGTCATGTTCGAATCCCTGTCCGCGCGCCTGCAGGCGGTGACCGCCCGCCTGCGAGGCAAGGCGAAGATCACCGAAGCCGACCTCGACGTCGCGCTGCGCGAGATCCGCCTTGCCCTGCTCGAGGCGGACGTCAACTTCAAGGTGGTAAAGGAGTTCGTCGCTCGCGTCCGCGATCGCGCGCTCGGTGCCGACGTGCTCAACGGCGTCCAACCCGGCCAGCAGGTGGTGAAGATCGTCCACGACCAGCTGGTCGAGGTGCTCGGCGGCGAGCGGCACAAGCTGTCGCTGGGCGCGCGACCGTCGGTGATCATGCTGGTCGGCCTGCAGGGGTCCGGCAAGACGACGACCGCGGCCAAGCTGGCCGTCAGGCTGCGCAAGGACGGTCGATCGCCGCTGCTGGTGGCGGCCGACGTGTACCGGCCCGCGGCGGTGGACCAGCTGGTGCAGCTGGGCGACCAGATCGGCGTCGAGGTGCACACCCGCCCGGTTGGCACGCCCGCCCTCGAGGTGGCGCGCTCCGGGCTGGAGGTCGCCCGCCAGCGCAATCGTGACGTCGTGCTGCTCGACACCGCCGGGCGCCTGCACGTGGACGAGCCGATGATGGACGAGCTGGTGCGCATCGCCGGCGTTGTGACACCGGCCGAGACGCTGCTGGTGGTCGACGCAATGACCGGCCAGGAAGCGGTGCAGGTGGCCGAGGCGTTCCACCATCGGCTGCCGATCAGCGGCCTGGTGCTGACCAAGATGGACGGCGACGCCCGCGGCGGTGCTGCGCTCTCCATTCGCAGCGTCACAGGACTGCCCATCAGCTTCATCGGCACCGGCGAGCGCACCGACGGCTTGGAGCCGTTCCACCCGGACCGCCTGGCGCAGCGCATCCTGGGGATGGGCGACATCTTGTCGCTGGTCGAGCGGGCGCAGGAGACCATCGACCAGGAGGAGGCCGAGCGCGTCGCCCAGCGCGTGATGGAGGCGCGCTTCACGCTCGACGACTTCCGCAGCCAGCTGGCGCAGGTCAAGAAGATGGGACCGATAGGCCACGTGCTGCAGATGATCCCCGGCGCCGGGCAAATGGCCGGCGCCGCGCAGCAGGCCGTGGACGACGGGCATCTGAAGCGGATCGAGGCCATCATCGACTCGATGACGCCCCAGGAGCGGCGGCAGCCCGACCTCATCAAGGCCAGCCGGCGGCGGCGAATCGCTCTCGGCTCCGGCACCACCACCGCGGACGTCAACCGGCTGCTCAAGCAGTTCGCCGAGATGCAGAAGCTGGTGAAGCAGCTCAGCGGGGGGCGGATGCCGAATCTTCCCGGCCTGCGCGGCATGATGGGTCGCTAGCGGCGGTGCTTCGCCGGCTGGTCGTTGCGCTGACCACGCTCCTCGGCCTGGTCGGCGTTACGGTGATCGCCGCCTACCTTCTCGTTTTCGCTGCCGGCACCGATCGCGCCGCCGGCGCCGTCCCGGCCGATGCCAACGCGTACGTCACGGCCTACCTCCAGCCGTCGACCGGCCAGCAGCTGAATTTGGCCTCGATGCTCGGCAACGTCCCGGGCTTCGAGGATGCAGCCGGCCTGGACCAGAAGCTTCACGAGATCAGCGCCCGCTTCCTCGGCCAGGCGGGAATCGACTACCAGGCCGACGTGCGGCCCTGGATCGGCAACCAGCTGTCCGTTGCCGCGCTTCCCGGCGATACGCCGTCGACGCCGCGCCTGCTCCTGGTGGCCGCCGTGAAGGACGCCGCCCTGGCGGAGGCCGCGCTGCCGCGCCTTGCCGCCGGCCGCGGCCTCGCGGCACAGCAGGCGATCCACCAGGGGACCGTCATGCACATCGCCCCTGAAGCCGCCTGGGCGCTGCAGGACACGCTGCTGCTGGTCGCGAGCGACCGCCCCACGCTCGAGCAAGCCCTGGACGCGAGCGCGGGCCGCCGCGCGGCGCTCAGCGATGACGCAGCCTTCAACGCGGCCATGCGGCGCCTGCCGGCGGACCACCTGGCAGCGGGCTACGTCAACCTATCCGGCGCGGCCACGACCTCCGGCATCTCCGACGGCCTGCCCGGCTACTCGACCCTCAGCGTTGCGCTGGTGGCCGAGGCAGAGGGCCTGCGCCTGGAGGGCAGCGCCCCATTCGCCGAGGAGGCGGCCGACGACGCCGGACGGGCGGCCTTCGCGCGTGCCGGGCAGGTCTCCACGGTCGCCAACTGGATGCCCGCCGAGACCCAGCTGGCTGCTGTGGTCTACGACCTGGGCAACCTGCTGGACACCGCGGAACGCGGCGCCGAGCTGATCCCCGGCGGCGCCGACGTTTTCAGCGCCCTGAACCAACTGAAGTTCCTCGCCGCCCTGGGCCTCGGCATCGACTTCGACGAGGACGTGCTGCCGCTGCTGGCCGGCGAGTGCGGGCTGGCGGTGGTCGACCTGCTGAGCGACGCGCCGCATGGCCAGCTGGTGCTGCGGCCGGCCGATCCGGCAGCGGGACAGGCCGCGCTCCAACGGCTGCGTGCCGCGCTGGAGGGCCGCGGCGCGACGGTGACGGAGCAGCCGGTAGGCAATGCGCTGATCATCGGCGTCCAGGTGCCGCAGATCGGCGAGCTGCACTGGGCGGTGCCGGACCAGGGCGTCGTGATCGTGGGGCTGACGCACGAGGACGTCGCGGCCGCGCTGTCCACGACCGCCGGCGCATCCCTTGCGGACAACCCGCGCTACCCCGACGCGTGGCAGCTCGCCGGGGCGCGCGGCGGCAACGAGCTGTTCGTCGATATCGGCTCGCTGGCCGATGCCTCACCCGACGCGCTTGGCATGACCGGGGACGCTCGCGATATCCTGCTCTCGATCAGCGCGCTGGGAGTGACCCTCCCTGCGCGCGACGACATGAGCCAGCTTCGAGCGGCGCTGACGGTGCGCTGATTGATCGGAACATCCGCAACAGGAAGAAGGGAACACTTGGCAGTACGTATCCGGCTCACCCGCGTGGGAGCCACGAAGCGACCGAGCTACCGGGTGGTGGCCATCGACAGTCGCAAGCCGCGTGACGGGCGCTCGCTCGAGATCCTGGGCTTCTACGACCCGCTGACCGATCCGGCCACGGTGCAGATCGACGCGGACAAGCTGAACGCCTGGATCGCCAAGGGCGCCACGCCGTCCGACGCGGTCGGTCGTCTGATGCGCCAGGCCGGCATCGGCTCCGCAGATGCAGGCGCCAAGGCCGATACCTCCGCGGCAGCCAAGCCGGCTGCCCGCTCTCGCACCAGAAAGGCACCGGCCAAGGCCGCTGCAACGGCTGAGGAGTGAAGGAGTTCCTCGAGTACGTCGCCAGGAGCCTGGTCGACAAGCCCGACGCGGTTACCGTCGACGTCGAGGAGGACGGCGACGAGGTCGCCCTGATCCTGCACGTCGACCAGGAGGACATGGGCCGCGTCATCGGCCGTGACGGCCGCATCGCCAACGCGATCCGCAGCCTCCTGCGGGTGATGGGCACCCGCGACGGGCGGCACGTGGAGCTGGAGATCGAAACCGACGAGTGAGCGGCTGGCGGTGGCCCGCGTGGTCGGCGCCAAGGGACTGGCCGGCGGCATGCGGGTCGAGGTGCTCACCGATCGCGACGACCGCCTGACGGCCGGCGCGCTCCTGTTCTTCGATGGCGACGACACGCCACGACGCATCGGCGCGGTCGAGACCGGCGGCCGGCTGCCGGTGATCCAGCTCGAGGGCGTGGATTCGCGCGACGCCGCCGAGGCGATGCTGGGTCGCTACCTGGAGGTCGAGGCCGAGCCCCTGCCCGAAGGGCAGCTGTACTGGCACCAGATCGTTGGCCTGCGGGTGATCGACGAGGAGGGCACGCTGCTGGGCACGGTGGTCGAGGTCTTCCGGGCGGGCGAGAACGAGGTGTACCGCGCCGAGGCGCCCGGCCAGCCGGACCTGCTCCTGCCAGCGCTGCGCGATGTGGTCCGCGAGATCGACCTCGAGGCGGGCACCATGACGGTCCGCTACCAGGCCGAGGAGGTGCGCTGAGTGCGCGTCGACGTGGTGACGCTCTTCCCCGAGCTGTTCGAGCCGCCGATGCGCACCTCGGTCATCGGCCGCGCGGTCGAGCGTGGCCTGCTGATCTTCGCGGCACACGACCTGCGCGAGCACGGGATCGGCCCACACCGCTCGGTGGACGACTATCCGTACGGCGGGGGAGCGGGGATGGTGCTGCGGCCAGAGCCACTGCACGCCGCCGTTACGCCCCTCAAGGACGCCGGCGCGCACGTCATCTTGCTGGAACCGTCCGGTCAGCGCCTGACGGATGCGCTGGCACGCGAGCTCGCCACGCTGCCGCACCTGGCGCTGGTGTGCGGCCGCTACGAGGGCATCGACGAGCGCGCGCGGTCGTTGGCGGACCGCGAGGTCAGCATCGGGGACTATGTGCTGACCGGTGGCGAGCTCCCCGCCCTGGTGCTGATCGACGCCGTGGCACGGCTGCTCCCCGGCGTGATCGAGGACGAATCCAGCGCCGATGACTCCTTCGCCGCCGGCCTGCTCGAATACCCGCAGTACACCCGTCCCGAAGTCTTCGACGGGCAGGAAGTGCCGGCGGTGCTGCGCTCCGGCCACCACGGCGAGGTTGCTCGCTGGCGGCGCCGCGAGGCCCTGCGCCGCACGCTGCAGCGCCGCCCGGACCTGCTCGAGGCCGCACCGCTCAGCGACGAGGACCGCCGTATGCTCGACGAGCTGCGCGCGGAGGAATCCGCCCGCAGTTGATCCGCCGGCGCCCTGCGCCCTATACTCCGCCGGTCGCGGCCGAGAGATCGGTCGCGTTCTTCACGCCCGCCGGCCACCCCGGCGCGCCGATCCGCCCGATAAGCCGCGGCTAAGCCCGCGATAATGAGGACGCCTCATCATGGACGCCATCAAGGAGCTCGAGCGCGAGCAGCTCCGCACCGACGTTCCCGAGATCGCCGTTGGCGACACGGTTCGCGTGTCGGTGAAGGTGGTCGAGGGCAATCGCGAGCGGATCCAGGTCTTCGAGGGAACCGTCATGCGCATGCGCGGCGGCGGCCTGAATCGACAGATCACCGTACGCCGCATCGCCAGCGGCGTCGGCGTGGAGCGGACCTTCCTGGTCCACGCGCCTCGAGTCGAGAAGATCGAGGTCGTCCGTCACGGTGTCGCACGGCGCGCGCAGCTGTACTTCCTCCGCGGCCGGGTCGGCAAGTCCGCCACCCTTCGCGAGCGCCGCTGATCCGGTGACCGGTCTCTTCCAGGGATCGGTCGTTCGGCGGCCCGCTCGCCGCCGCAAGCCTCGCAAGCCACGCGACGCGCACATGCGCCACGAGCGCGAGCTGCGCATGGCCGGCTACCAGCGCATCGCCGGCATCGACGAGGTCGGCCGCGGCTCGCTCGCCGGCCCGGTGGTGGCCGCCGCGGTGGTGCTGCCGGAGCGCCATCGGATCAAGGGCCTGCGCGACAGCAAGGTGCTGGCGCGCTCGCGGCGCGAGGCGCTGTACGAGCAGATCCTGGACAAGGCCGACTCGGTGGGCGTCGGCTGCGTGGAGGTCGAGGTCATCGACCGCGTCAACATCCTGCAGGCCACCAAGCTGGCCATGACGCAGGCGCTGGGGCGCATGCCCGAGCAGCCGGATCACCTGGTCATCGACGCGCTCAGCCTGCGCGAGGTGGAGCTTCCCCAGCGCCCGATCATCGACGGCGACGCCATCTGTGCCTCGATCGCGGCGGCCAGCATCGTGGCCAAGGTCACGCGCGACCGCATCTGCGCCGAGTTCGACGCCCGCTACCCGGCCTATGGCTTCGCGCGCAACAAGGGCTACGGCACGCGGCATCACGTCGAGGCGCTGCTGAACGAGGGGCCATGCGCCTGGCATCGCCGCTCCTTCGCTCCGCTGAAGCTGTGGCTGGCCGGCGAGCAGCTGAGCCTGGACCTGCTGCTGGAGGGCGACCTCCCGACCGAGGAGGAGCTGGACCCGCAGGACGACCTCCCCGCGGACCTGGAGGTGGCTGCCGCGCTCGACTGAGCCGCCTCCCGCGGAGCAGCAGGCATGGCCGATCCACGACACCAGCTCGGCGCGCGGGCGGAGGAGGCGACTGCCGCCTGGCTGACCCGGTCAGGCTGGCGCGTACTCGCGCGGCGCTGGCGCTCCTCGTTCGGCGAGCTCGACCTGGTCTGCCTCGACCCGAGCGGGGCGCTGGTGGGCGTCGAGGTCAAGCTGCGGCGGACGTCGCGCGCCGGCCGCGCCGTCGAGGCGATCGATGGTCGGCGGCTGGGACGGCTGCGACGCTCGCTGGCGGCCTACGCCCGCGAGCAGTGCTCTGCAAGCGTCGTGCGGCTCGACCTCGTCAGCGTGGAGCCAACTCCGGGCGGCTGGCACCTGGCTCGCGTCGCGGGCATCGACGCCTGGTGAGCTGCGTCGCGCTCCGGGCCTCCCGGGTCAGCGCCCGGCGAACATCGACTGCAGGAGAAGGATCGAGGCGATGTACGGCCGTGACACCGGGTAGATGCCATGCCGGTCGGTGCCGGCCTGACCCTGGTAGTACGCGGCCAGCGCCAGAGATCGGTTTCCGCCGTATCGGCGCAGGTAGTGCGCCAGCAGCGACACGCCCGCGCGCACGTTGCTGCGCGGGTCCCACAGGTTCACGCCATGCCCGAGCATGGTGGCGCCCACCCAGTCAGCGGTTGCGGGCAACAGCTGCATGACGCCGATGGCGCCGGCCGACGACACGACGCGCGGCTGCCAGCCTGACTCCTGCCAGGCCACGGCCAGGGCGAACGAGGCCGGCACGCCGGCACGGCGTGCTTCGGCGGCGATGAGGCGCCGCATGCCCGCGCGCTGCGGCACCAGCGCAGCCATCGACGGCGGCATGGCCCGGCTGACGGTGTGACGCCGTGAGCCGTGGGAGCGAGCCCTCGCGGCCTTGCCGCGCAGCGGGATGCGCAGCTCCTGCCCGACGCGGATGAAGCCGGCATCGGCCAGGCGGTTGGCAACCACGATCGCCTCGACGCTGGTGCGGAAGCGCATCGCCAGCCCGCTGACCGTGTCTCCGTAATGGACCTCGACCACCCGGAACCTGGGCCGATGCTTCCGATGGTGCCCCTGCTGCGCGGACCCGGCGCCACCCGGCACGGCGATCCTCAGCGACTGGCCGGCGTAGATGCGCGACGGATCGGCCAGGCCATTGCGGCGCGCGATGGCCTCGATGGTCGTGCCGTAGCGCACAGCGATGCCGGTCAGGGTCTGGCCGTAGCGGACCTCATGCACGACCACGCGCATCACGCGCCGATGCTGGCGCTTGCTACGAAGGTGCTTTTGGGCCAGGCGCAGGGTCTGACCCGCGTAGATGCGGTTGGGATCGGCAAGGCGGTTGAGGCGCATCAGTTGCTGCACCGTGGTCCCGTGCGCGGCGGCAATGCCGCTCAGCGTCTGTCCGGGACGCACCGTGGTGAACCGATCATGTGCCACCGCAGGCGCCGCGGACACGACGGCGCTCGCCACCAGCAAAGCGGCGGTCACGGCCAGGGCCATCGGCTTCGGACGGGTCGACATCGGCTCCTCCGGCTGGGTCTCGCGGATGGCCGATGCTAGGAGGCGGAGCGGGGAGGTCAAGGTACGAGCGGGTGGGGATGGGGTACTTCGGTACCGTTGCGAGCGGTTGCCATGCCGGCCCTGAGTCCGGCCCTGAGCTCGGCCCTGAGCTCGGCCCTGAGCTCGGAAGCCGAGCTCGGCCCTGAGCTCGGCCCTGGGCCCCCCAGCGTGCTATACTGCGCGGCGGTCCGGCGAAGGCTTCAGGCCGAGCGCCGGACGTGTTGTATTCCCATCTCACACGCTCGCGGATTCCGCGGTCTACGGTGCCCGGCGCCACCGGCGCAGGGTCGACCCAGGGAGCTGAAGCGGGCGGAGGAACGAACCGGAGGTTCTGCACTTGGCTGCCACGTCCATGAAGCAGCTGCTCGAGGCCGGCGTCCATTTCGGGCACCAGACTCGACGCTGGAATCCCAAGATGCGCCCGTTCATCTTCACCGAGCGCAACGGGATCCACATCATCGATCTCGCCCAGACCGTCTCGCGACTTGACGCTGCCCTGGCGTTCATCTCCGATACGGTTCGTCGCGGCGACAGCATCCTCTTCGTCGGCACCAAGAAGCAGGCGCAGGAGGCGATCGCCGCCGAGGCGGAGCGGTCCGGCCAGCACTACGTGAACAACCGCTGGCTGGGCGGCATGCTGACCAACTTCACGACCATCAAGCGCCGCATTCAGCGCCTCGAGGCGCTCGAGGCGCGCCGCGACGCCGGCGAGTTCGAGCGGCTGACCAAGAAGGAAGCCAGCAAGCTCGGCGAGGAGATCGAGAAGCTCAACCACGCGCTCGGTGGCATCCGACGCATGCGCCGTTTGCCCGGCGCCCTGTTCGTGGTCGACCCGCATCGCGAGTCGATCGCGGTGGCCGAGGCGCGCCGCCTCGAGATCCCGATCGTGGCCATGACCGACACAAACTGCGACCCGGACCTGATCGACTGGGTGATTCCGTCCAACGACGACGCCATCCGCTCGGTGCGGCTCATCTGCGCCCAGGTGGCCGATGCGGTGCTGGCCGCGCAGCAGGAGCGCCAGGCCCAGCTCGACGAGGAATTCGAGCAGGCGGAAGCGCTGCCACCGGTCGATGAGGCTGCGCTGAGCGGCGAGGCCGACTACTCGGCGGCGCTGGCGGCCGGCGAGGCCCTCGTCTTCGAGCCGGAGCCGGAAGAGGACGAGGAGGAGGAGCGTCGCGCGCGCGCGCGGCGCGCTGCCGAGGCGGCCGACGAGGAGAACACCGAAGACATCACGCCCGAGGCCGAGTGATGGGCTCAGGCAGGACAAGGACCAGGAAGGAATGACCCAGACAACGATGATCAAGCCCGAGGACGTCAAGACCCTGCGGGAGCAGACGGGCGCCGGCATCATGGACTGCAAGCGCGCGCTCGAGGAGAGCGGCGGCGACATGGAGAAGGCCGTCGCCTGGCTGCGCGCCAAGGGCCTGTCGACCGCTGCCAAGAAGGCCGGCCGCGAGGCGCGTGAGGGCATCGTGGCCAGCTACATCCATCATGGCGCGCGCCTCGGCGTGCTGCTGGAGCTCAACTGCGAGACCGATTTCGTGGCCCGCACCGACGACTTCCAGCAGCTCGCCCGCGAGCTGGCGATGCAGGTCGCCGGCCTGGGGCCGCTGTACGTCAGCCGCGAGGAGGTTCCGGCGGACGTGCTCGAGCAGAAGCGCCGAGCCTTCGCCGCCGAGGCGGAGGCCGAGGGCAGGCCGGCTGACCGCATCGAGACCATCGTCGACGGCCGCATCAACAAGTGGCTGGAGTCGGTGGCCCTGCTCGATCAGCCGTACCGCGACACCGACAAGCGGGTGAGCGACCTGATCACCGAGAAGATCGCCCTGCTGGGCGAGAATATCCGGGTCGCGCGCTTCGTGCGCATGGCGGTCGGCGAGACGGCCGAAGAGGGCACCGGCGAGGAGGCCGCCTAGGTGGCTGCCGCGGCGGACGGCGCGCGCTACGGCCGGGTCCTGCTGAAGCTGTCCGGGGAGTCGCTGATGGGTCCCCGGCAGTACGGCATCGACCCGGAGGTGGCGCGCGACATCGCCGCCCAGGTGGCCCAAGCCAGCCAGGACGGTCCGCAGATCGCCATCGTGGTGGGCGGCGGGAACATCTTCCGCGGCCTCTCGGCTGCTGCCACCGGGATGGATCGGTCCACCGCAGACTACATGGGCATGCTGGCCACGGTGATGAACGGACTGGCCATCCAGGATGCCCTGGAGCAGGCCGGCTGCCCGACGCGCGTGCTCTCGGCCATTGCCATGCCCGAGATCTGCGAGCCGTACATCCGGCGCCGCGCCGTTCGCCACCTGGAGAAGGGGCGCGCGGTGGTGCTGGTGGCCGGCACCGGCAACCCGTACTTCACCACCGATACCGCAGCCACCCTGCGGGCGGTGGAAATCGGCGCCGAGGTCATCCTGAAGGCCACCCGGGTCGACGGGGTGTACGATGCCGACCCGGAGAAGGAACCCTCCGCGACTCGCTACAACCAGATCAGCTACACCGATCTGCTGGCCAACCGGCTGGAGGCGCTCGACGCCACGGCCGTCAGCCTGGCGATGGACAACGAGATGCCGATCGTCGTGTTCGACATGACGCAGCCCGGCAACATCGCGCGGGCGGTGCGCGGCGAGCCGATCGGGACACTCATCGGAGGGGAGGTGACGTCATGACCCACGAGGCCCTGAGCGCAGCCGAGCCGAAGATGCAGCGTGCCGTGGAGGCGATGGAGCGCGACTTCGCCGCCATCCGCACCGGCCGCGCGTCCACCGCGCTGGTGGAGCGGATCATGGTCGAGTACTACGGCACGCCCACGCCGCTGCAGCAGATCGCTGGCATCAGCGCGCCGGATCCGCATCTGATCGTCATCCAGCCCTGGGACCGATCCGTCCTCTCGGCCATCGAGAAGGCCATCACCCGCAGTGACATCGGGCTGGTGCCCAACGTCGATGGCACCGTGGTGCGACTCAACGTGCCGCCGCTCACCGAGGAGCGGCGCAAGGAGATGGTCAAGCAGGTTCGGCGGCGCGCCGAGGAGGCGCGGGTCGAGGTGCGCAACCACCGCCGTGACGCCGCGGACCAGCTCAAGAAGGCGCTTCGTGACGGCGACCTGTCGGAGGACGAGGAGCGGCGCGAGCTCGAGAACCTGCAGCGCCTCACCGATCGGCACGTGGAGGCGGTCGACGCCCGCGCCGAGCGCAAGGAAGCGGAAGTGATGGAGGTCTAGGCGCCCTTGCGAGAGCGCCCGAGACACGTCGCGATCATCATGGACGGCAATCGCCGGTGGGCGGCTGCCCGGGGGCTGCCGAGCATTGCCGGCCACGTCCAGGGCGTGGAGGCCATCCGCCCCATCGTCAAGGCTGCGCCGGACCGCGGCATCGAGGTCCTTTCCCTCTACGTCTTCAGCCAGGAGAACTGGAAGCGCACCGACGAGGAGGTCGCCGGCCTGTTCGGCCTCGTGGATGGCGCGGTGCGCCAGTACACCGACGAGCTGGTGGCCGAAGGGGTGCGGGTCCGGGTCATCGGGCGCCTGCACGAGGCGCCGGTCGACGTCCAGCGCTCCATCCGCGCGGCGGAGGAGCGGACCCGTGACGGCAAGCGCATGGCGCTGAACATCGCGTTCAACTACTCGGGCCGCACCGAGATCGTGGATGCGGTGCGCGCCCTGATCGCCGCCGGCGTGGCGGCCCAGGACATCGACGAGGCGCGCCTGGCGGAGCAGCTCTACACCGCCGGCCAGCCGGACCCGGATCTCATCATCCGCACCGGCGGCGAGCAGCGCACCAGCAACTTCCTGCTGTGGCAGGGCGCGTACGCAGAGCTGGTCTTCTGCTCGAGCCTGTGGCCCGATTTCCGCCAGGAGGACCTGGACGCCGCGATCACCGAGTACGCGCTGCGCCATCGGCGCTACGGCGCCTGATCGCCATGCTGCGCACCCGCGTGCTGACGGCCGCCCTGCTGGCGCCCATCGTCCTCATCACCGTGCTGCTGGGCGAGCCCTGGATGTCGCTGCTGGTCGGGCTGGTGATCTTCCTGGCGCTGGTCGAGCTCATCGGCCTGCTCGACGCTGCCGGCTTCCAGCCACCCCAGGTCGTGACCCTGGCGGCGGGGCTGGTGGTCGCGGGGGCGGGCATCGTATCGGCCAACCAGGGCTTTGTTGGCGCCCTGCTCGAATCTCTGGTGGACGCCACCGCGGTGCCCGGCCTGCCCGCCGTGGCGATGGCCGCCGCCATGATCCTGCTGGCGCTGGCCAGCTTCACCCGCACCGACCCGCGCGACGGCTTCTTGACCTGGGCCGCCGCCAGCTTCGGGGTGGCCTACGTGTCGCTGCTGGCGCCGTTCATCGTGATGGTGGCTCATCTGGGGCCGGCGGACGGAGGGCCCGGCACCGCGGTCGGTGGCCTGGGGCTGCGCGCCGGCGTGGCGTGGATGCTGACCCTGCTGGCCCTGGTATGGAGCTACGACATCGGCGCCTACCTCGTCGGCCGAGCCTTCGGACGGCGGCAGCTGATCCCGCACATCAGCCCATCCAAGACCGTCGAGGGCGTGGTGGGGGGCGTCCTGGCGGCCACGCTGGGCGCGGCGCTGGGGACGTGGCTCATCGGCCTGCCCGTCTGGCATGCGGTCGTCCTCGGCCCGGTCATCGCGCTGGCCGCCCAGGCCGGCGATTTGGCCGAGTCGCTGCTCAAGCGCGCCGCCGACCGGAAGGAGTCCGGCTACCTCATCCCGGGGCATGGCGGAATGCTGGACCGCCTCGACTCGTTTCTGTTCGCGGCGCCGGTGCTTGCCGGCTACGCGCTGTTCGTCGTCGGCGCCGGAACGTGATCGGCGTCAGCGTCCTGGGGTCGACCGGCTCCATCGGCCGGCAGACGCTGGAGGTTATTGCCGCGCATCCGGATCGCTTCAGGGTGACCGGCCTGGCATCCGGCCACGACTCGGCCGCACTCAGGGAGCAGCTTCAAGCCTGGCCGCACGCGCGCTGGTGGGTACCCGGCAGCGCCGGTGAGCTCCCGGCCGCCCGTCACGCGAAGGGTGGCCTGGAGGAGCTGGCCACCATGCCCGAACCACAGATCGTGGTGGTGGCCACCACCGGCATGAGCGCATTGCCGGCGGTGCTGGCCGCCATCGGCGCGGGAAAGGTAGTCGCGCTGGCCAACAAGGAGACGCTGGTCGCCGGCGGGCACCTGGTAGCCGCGGCCCTCGACACGGCGGGCGGCGATCCGCTGGAACGGCTGCGCCCGGTGGACAGCGAGCACTCGGCCATCTGGCAATGCCTCCTCGGGGAACGCCGTGAGGACGTTCGGCGTCTGATCCTCACGGCATCGGGCGGTCCCTTTCGCGAGCGGCCCCCCGAGAGCCTGGCCAACGTGACGCCCGAGGAGGCGCTGGCGCACCCCACGTGGCACATGGGACCCAAGATCAGCATCGACTCGGCGACCCTGGTCAACAAGGCGTTCGAGGCCATGGAGGCCAGATGGTTGTACCGACTTCCGTACAGTAGGATTGATGCAGTGATCCACCCGCGGAGCGTGGTGCACTCGCTCGTCGAGTTCACCGACGGCTCCTTCAAGGCCCAGCTCGGGGTCCCCGACATGCGCCTGCCCATCCAGTACGCCCTCAGCCATCCCGAGCGGCTGCGGTCGCCCGCGCGCCAGGCGCCGCCCGAGGAATGGGGGCCGATAGAGCTGCTGCCGCTGGACGCGAGCCGCTATCCCGCCTACGCGGCGGTGCGCCGCGCAGCGGAGGCCGGTGGCAACCGCGGGACCATCCTGAACGCGGCCGATGAGGTCGCCGTCGCCGCCTTCCTGGCCGGCCGGCTGCCCTTCCCCAGCATTGCCGAGCAGATCGAGTCCGCCGTGGCGGAGTGGGGCACTGACGGCGAGCCCTCGCTCGAGGAGATCACGCGCCTCGATGGCGATGTGCGCACCGCGCTCACCGCCCGCCTGGGAATGGCCGCCTGATGGACGCGCTGGTCGCCATCCTCGCCTTCCTGGTGGTGCTGGTCGCCCTGGTGCTGGTCCATGAGGTCGGCCACTTCGCCGCCGCGAAGATGGCGGGCATCACCGTCCAGGAGTTCGGTGTGGGCTTTCCTCCGCGCGCCGCGTCAGTGATGTGGCGTGGGACGCGCTATTCGCTGAACTGGATCCCGCTCGGCGGCTTCGTGAAGATGCTCGGCGAGGATGGCGACATCGAAGCTAAGCGCATGCGCGAGCGTGGCCTGTCCGAGGGCGCCATCGAGCAGGCCATGGCAGGCGCCTTCAACCGCAAGCCGATCCTGGTGCGCATTGGCGTGCTGCTGGCCGGCGTGGTCATGAACTTCCTGCTGGCCGCGGTCCTGTTCTCGATCGCCAGCACCCTGCCGGTCGAGGTCGGCCGTGGGCCGCTGACGGTGACCGAGATCCAGGCCGCCAGCCCGGCCGAGGGCAACCTGCGGGTCGGCGACGTGATCGTCAGCGCCGATGGGCAGACGTTCGAATATTCGGCCGACCTGACCGCCTATGTGCGCGAGCATGCCGGTTCTCCGGTCACGCTGGGCGTGCGGCGCGACGGCCAGATGCAGGACGTGGTCGTCACCCCACGGCATGTGACCGACGAGGAGCGGGCGCAGGGCAAGGGCGCCATCGGCTTCGGCTACGAGCCGCAGTCCTACGAGCAGGTCGCCTCGCCGGTCACCAGCGCGCCGCAGGCCGTGGCGCGTGGCTTCGGCGCGGCTGTCGATATTGCGTATCGAATCCCCGGCGGGCTGGTGGATGCCATCGGCGGCCTGCTGGGCCTGAACGACAGCGCCGGGGCAGCTGCCGGGCCGATTGGTATTGCCGCCGAGACGGGACGCCAGCTGGAGGCGCCACTCGTCAACCAGCTGACGTTCATCGGCTTGCTGTCGATCAACCTGGCGGTCCTCAACGTGCTCCCTTTCCCGCCGCTGGATGGCGGGCGGATCCTGGTGATCGCAGTCGAGGCGGTGCGTCGTCGTAAGCTGCCAGCCGAGCGCGAGGCGCTGATCTACCTGACCGGCTTCATGGTGCTCATCGCGCTCGTCATCCTGATCTCGATCCAGGATGTCCAGAACCT
>DATBIY010000048.1:0-26960 GCA_036556695.1 Candidatus Limnocylindria bacterium | reverse complement strand
AAGGACGGCGCGCCACGCGCCGCACGGCATCGGTCGCCTTGTTGTGCGCAATGGTGTACAGCCAGGCACGCAGGTTCTGCCCGTGGCGCAGGCGTGGATAGGCGCGCAGCGCCGACAGGAACGTCTCCTGCAGGCAGTCCTCGGCCAGATCTGGCCCGACCGAGGCCGCCAGGAACCGATGCAGCTCCCCGGCGTGCTGGTCGACCAGCCACTGGAAGGGCGGCAGTCCCATGGCAGTTGAACGCCGGGACGGCATCAGCCGTGAGCAGCGCGGCGCAGGTAATCCTCGTAGACCCACGGCGCGTCGCGGGTGATGGTCGGGATCCAGACCTCGTCGGCGTCCTGCTCCCAGCTGGCCTCCACGCCCGGATTCTGCGCGTTCGTGCCATCGGCTACGAAGAGGTGCGGCGAGCCCTGCACGGCGTCGGTCTTGGCAACCTCCCAGTCGTCGAAGATGCGGCGTCGGGCGCGGCCGCTGTCCAGCGCATCGGCCAGTGCAGCCAGGTCCACGACGTCCGTTTCGGACGCGACCTCAAGGATGACGTGGCGCAGGCTGATGCAGCGCGACTCCCCCCAGAACGCGCGGCGCAGGCCGCGGTCCAGGGCCTCCGACGCCGCCAGCCCCTGCTCCTTGGCGGCCTGCACCGCCTCCATGGCGGGCAGCATCGTGGCCGGATAGGTCCAATCCGGGGCCGACCAGGCCTGCCAGCCCGCGCGCGGAGCGAGACTGGCGCATGCCGGCATCTCCGGCTCCAGCTCGTTGCGTGGCGTGGCCTGCGAGTTGAACAGCTCGAGCGGGAAGACGCGGTGGTCGAAACGCACCCGGTCCTCCAGGCCCAGGCTGCGGCGCGCGTCCCACAGCCGCCACACGGCGGCATGCGCCCACGGACAGCCGACGTCCGACCAGACCTGGACGGTGCCGGGCTCGACGCTGATCAATCGAGCGTGAAGTAGTCTCCGCCGGAGTAGCGGCCGGAGCGCTCCTTGCGGATCTGCATCAGCACGTCGTTCAGGAGCGTGCTGGCCCCGAAGCGGAACCGATCAGGGGTCATCCACTCCGGTCCCAGCGTCTCGTACAGGACGGCCAGGTAGCCAATGGCCTCCTTTGCGGTCCGGATGCCACCGGCCGGCTTCATGCCGACCACGCGCCCGGTCTGGTGGTAGAAGTCGCGAATCGCCTCGAGCATCACCAGCGTCACCGGGAGCGTGGCGGCGGGCTGCACCTTGCCGGTGCTGGTCTTGATGAAATCGGCTCCGGCGGCCATGGCCAGCACCGACGCACGGCGCACGTTGTCGTAGGTCTCAAGCTCGCCGGTCTCCAAGATCACCTTCAGGTGCGCTTCGCCGCACGCCTCCTTGACGGCCACGATGTCGTCGTAGACCGATGCGTACTCGCCGGCCAGGAACGCACCGCGGTCGATGACCATGTCGATCTCGTCCGCGCCCAGCGCCACCGCCTGCCGCACGTCGGCCAGCTTCAGCTCGAGCGGGGCCTGTCCCGACGGGAAGTAGGTGGCCACCGCGGCGACCTTCACGTCGGATCCGCGCAGCGCTTCCTTGGCCGCCGGGATCATCGACGGGTAGACGCACAGCGCCGCCACCGAGGGGATCGACGGGTCCGTGGGATCCGGCCGCCGCGCCTTGCCGGCCAGCGCCCGGATCTTGCCGGGCGTGTCCTTGCCCTCGAGCGTGGTGAGATCGGTCATGCGGATAATCATGTCCAGCGCCCAGAGCTTCGACTCGCGCTTGATGCTGCGCTTGGCGAGCGCGGCGGCGCGCTCCTGGGCGCCGACCTGGTCGACGGCCCACACCCGGCCCAGCAGGTTGCCAAGCGCCTGGTGGCGCGGCGCCGTCAGGTCGCGTGCCGGGTCGCGTCGAGCGGGCTTGGTGGTCACCATGGACCCTCGATTCTACCTGCTACCCTTGCGCCGCCCCGAAGCGGTCCCATGGAGCAGCGTCTTGCGATGCTCGTCTACTGCCTGACCCGCGACCACGACTTCGCCGCCGCGCTGGATGCGCGACTCAGCGACAGCCTGGCCTTCTTCTACAACGATGCCGCGCGACTGCACCAGGCGGTGATCCTGCGCCAGCCGGACCTGGTGGTGGTCGACACCGGCGCGATCCGCGTCGAGTACGGCGATGCCGGACTGGGGCCGGTGGTCGGATTCCTGCGCGAGCGCGCACCCGGCGCGCGGCTCACGGTGCGTCCCGCGGCCGGCAGCGAATGGTTGGTCGCGGCCGAGGCAGGCGAGGGGGTGGACATGCTGCCGGCCGAACTGGATGGCTGTGTTGAGGCCGCGGTGGCTGCGGCGGCGCGTCCGGTTGCCGGTTGAGCGCCTACAGCACGCCCGCGCGCCGCGGCGGCCAGTAACGCAACCGCGCCCTCCAGCGAACGCTCTCCCGCGCCACCGCTCCGAAACTGCGCGAGTCCGTGCTCCGCTCCGGCGCGTCGCCGCGCAGCTCGAGCCGTGGTCCGGTGGCATGGACGCGCTTGATCAGCTCGCGCCGCGGCTCCCGCGGGTCAGCAGCCAGCACGATCTCGCCGCGTCGCGGGGAGCGGCGGCGGTAGGTCCACGCCTCGACGAGCAGCCGATCCCCGGGGAGCAGCGATGGCTGCATCGAGTCGCCCTGCACTTCGACCACGTCCAGCCATCGGCGCGCAGCCATCCACGCCCCGGCAAGCAGCGCCAACGCCAGGAACGGCGAGAGGGGCCTAAGGCGGCCCCTCTGCGTGCTCATCGGTCCAGCGTGCGCCCTAGGACGGTCGACCGCTGACCCGGGTCTTTTCGGCGCCGCCGGTGGCCTTCCACATCTCGTCGATCGTGTCGATCTGGGCGAGCAGGTCACGGGCAGCGGCCGCGTCCATCGACTGCTTGACCTTCGACGCCGCCTTGCTGGCGTTCCAGAAGGTGGTGTGCAGGTCCGGGTACTTCTCCAGGTGCTCCGGCTTGAAGTAGTCGTGCCACAGCACGTCGAGGTGGTGCTTCACCAGCTCGGCCCGTTCCTCCTTGACGTGGATGCATCGGGCCCGGAAGAGCTTGTCATCGCTGGCGTCGTGCTTCTCGATGATGCGCAGGCACGACTCGGCCTCGATGCGAGCCTGCTCCGGGTCATAGATGCCGCACGGAATGTCGCAGTGGGCGTGGACGCGCCGCGCGGGGCGCAGCAGCGAACGCAGCTTGAGCATGAGATCTCCTCTCGCGGATGCCGTCAGTCGTCTATCGGCATTCTGGCAGCAATCGCTGTGCCGACCATCAGCACCTGGTCTGCGCGCTGTACGTGAATGGCGCCTTGCTCAGGCGCCCATCACGATGCCGCCATCCACGCCGAGCACCTGGCCGGTGACGTAGCGCGCCTCGTCGGAGGCGAAATAGACCGCGGCGGCGGCCACGTCGTCCACGCGGCCCACGTATCCCAGCGGCGTGAGGGTGGTCAGCGCCTCGGTGGCGGCCGGCGGCAGGTCGGCGGTCAGATCCGTCTCGATGAGGCCAGGCGCGATGGCGTTGCAGGTGATGCCGCGACTGGCCAGCTCGCGCGCAGTGGTCTTGGTGAGGCCGATGAGCCCGGCCTTGGCGGCCGAGTAGTTAGCCTGGCCGGCGTTGCCCATCCGGCCGGCGGCGCTGGACATGTTGATGATGCGGCCGGATCGGGCCTTCATCATCGGGCGGGCGATGGCGCGCGTCATCCAGAACGGCCCGTCCAGGTTGGTGGACAGCACGGCGTCCCACTCCTCCTCGCCCATGCGCATGAGCAGGTTGTCGCGGGTGATGCCGGCGTTGTTGACCAGGATGTCGACCGTGCCGAAGGCGTCGAGCGCGGCCTTGACGATCCCCTCGCACGATTCGCGGCCGGCCGAGGTGTCGCCCTGGATCAGCTCGGCGCGACGGCCCGCAGATCGGATGGCGGCTGCTGTCTCTTCGGCCGCGTCCTGGTTGCCGCGGTAGTTCACCGCCACGTCGGCGCCCTGCTGGGCAAAGGCGATGGCAATCGCCCGTCCCAGGCCCCGGCTCCCCCCGGTGACCAGCGCGACCTTGCCGGTCAGGTCGAACATCAGCGTGCCGCCGCCAGCTGCGGCTCCGCGGAACGCGGCTGTCCCACGCGCGTCTGCTCCCCGGGCGCTCGGAAGGCGCGTGCCGGATCGGCCGTCCACTCGACGACCGCCGCGCCTGCGGTGTAGCCGGCTCCGAAGGCGACCATCAGCAGCCGATCTCCCGGCTGGATCCGACCCACGGCGATGGCCTCCACCAGCGCCATCGGCACCGAGGCGGCGGACGTGTTGCCGTACTTCTCGATGTTGACGAAAACCTTCTCCGCGGGGATGCCCAGGGTCTTCTCCACGCTGCGGATGATTCGCAGGTTGGCCTGGTGGAAGACGAACTGGTCGATGTCATCGGCCGTCAGCCCTGCGCTGGCCAGGGCCGCCGATGCCGAGTCCGCCAGCTGCCGGGTGGCGTACTTGTAGACGTCGCTGCCCAGCATCTGGATGTAGTGCATCTCGTTGGCGACGGTCTCGGGCGACGCCGGGTTCGCGCTGCCACCGCCGGGCACGATGATCGCGTTGCAGCCGGTCCCGTCGCTGAACAGCTCCCAGCCCAGCAGCCCGCCCGGCTGGTCCGAGGCGGAGAGCAGCACCGCGCCGGCGCCGTCGCCGAACAGGACGCAGGTGCTGCGGTCGCGCCAGTTGATGAAGCGGCTCAGGATCTCGACGCCGATGACCAGCACGTTGCGGTACATGCCGCCACGGATGAAGCCGGTTCCGGCGGCCAGCGCGTACAGGAAGCCGGAGCAGGCGGCCTGCAGGTCGAAGCCGGCCGCCCGGGTTGCGCCCAGCTCGGTGGCCACCAGCACGGCGGTCGCCGGCAGCGGGTAGTCGGGCGAGCAGGTGGCCACGATCACCAGGTCCAGGTCCTTCGCGTCCAGCCCGGCCACCGCCAGCGCGTCGCGCGCCGCGAAGACCGAGAGGGTGGTGGTCGTCTCGTCGGCCGCTGCGATGCGCCTCTCCCGGATGCCGGTCCGGGTCTGGATCCACTCGTCGGAGGTGTCGACCATGGTCGCCAGCTCGTCGTTGGTCATGACGCGCTTCGGCGCGTACATCCCCCATCCGGTGATGACCGCGTTCGTCGTCATGCCTGCCTCCTGCCGACCCTGCTCATCCCTGCGCATTGACCTCCAGCAATGGCTGCTGGCGCTTCACCAGCGTGCCGCTCTCGACCAGCATTCGCGTGACGCGGCCGCCGACGTCCGACTTGATCTCGTTGAAGAGCTTCATGGCCTCGATGAGGCCGATGACCGAGCCCACGCCCACCTCGTCGCCCTCCTGCACGTACGGCCGCGCGCCGGGTGACGGCGCGGCGTACCAGACGCCGGTGAGTGGCGCCACCACGAAGCGCATGCCGGCGGCCGGCTCGCCCCACGGGCTGGCGCCCGCCGGTGCCGGCGTGCGAGCAGTACGGGCGGCTGGCGCTGCGGGCGCAGAGGGCTGCGGGGCCACGGCCGGCGCGGCGCGCGACAGCCGCACCGCCAGCTCGCCGGCCTCCACCTCCAGCTCGTCCAGGCCGCTGTCCTCGAAGGCGGGCGTCAGCAGGTCGACGGCGCGCAGCAGCGCGTCGCTTTCGCCCGCGCTCATGACGCGTCATACCGCCGGAAGATCAGCGTGGCGTTGTGGCCGCCGAAGCCGAAGGAGTTGCTCATGGCGGTCCGCACCTCGGCGCGCCGCGACTCATTGGGGACGTAGTCGAGGTCGCACTCCGGGTCCGGGAACTCGAGGTTGATGGTCGGCGGCAGGCAGCCGTCCTCGATGGCCCGGATGCAGGCGATCGCCTCCACGCCGCCACCGGCGCCGAGCATGTGGCCGGTCATGCTCTTGGTGCTCGACACGGGCACGGCATAGGCTCGCTCGCCGAAGACGGTCTTGATGGCCGCCGTCTCGGAGCGGTCGTTCGGCCCGGTGCTGGTGCCGTGAGCATTGATGTAGTCGACGTCGTCGGTCGCCAGGCCGGCGTCCGCCAGGGCGAGGCTCATGCTGCGTGCCGCCCCCCGGCCACCTGGCGCCGGCAGGGTGATGTGCGAGGCATCGTCGGTGGCGGCGTAGCCCAGCAACTCGGCGTGGATGCGTGCTCCGCGCTGTTCGGCGTGCGAGAGCTCCTCCAGGATGAGCACGCCGGCGCCATCGGCCATGACAAAGCCGTCACGGTCGGCGTCGAAGGGGCGGGAGGCGCGCTGCGGGTCGTCATTGCGCTTGGTGGAGAGCGCGCGCATGGCGCTGAAGGCGGCCACCGGGATCTCGCCGATGCCGGCCTCCGCGCCGCCGGCGATCATCACGTCCGCGTCGCCGCGGCGGATGATGTTCAGCGCGTCGCCAATGGCGTGGTTGCTGCTGCTGCAGGCGCTGACCGTGGCGTAGTTCGGCCCGCGCGCGTTGGCGTAGATGGCCACGTAGCCGGCGCCCATGTCCGGGATCATCGAGGTCACCAGGAACGGGCCCACACGGTCGACGCCCAGGTCGTGCGCCTCGACGACGTCGCGGATCATGGTGTTGATGCCACCGATCCCGGAGCCGATGATCACCCCGGTGCGCTCGGCCAGGTCCTCGTCGCTGATCGGGTTGTCCAGGCCGGCGTCGCGCAACGCCTCGGCGGTGGCTGCCCAGGCGAAATGCACGTAGCGGTCGTTGCGGCGCACCTCCTTCTTGGGCATCACCGCCTCGGCGTCGAAGCCGCGGATCTCGCCGGCCACCTTGCTGTCGACGTTCGCCGGATCGAAGCCGCTGATGCGGCCGATCCCGCTGCGACCGGCCAGCATGGCCTCCCAGGTGGCGGCCACGTCGTTGCCGAGCGGTGTGACGGCGCCGAGGCCGGTGACCACCACGCGGCGCTCCCCGTCACGCACGGTCCATGCCCTCGGTCATCGACTGGTCGCGCGGAATGATGATCGACAGCGTCGCCTCCACCGCCGACTCGCCGTCCACGCTGGCCGCGGCCTTCACCCGGCCGAACATGCCGCGCAGCTTCTCGACGGTGACCTCCAGCCGCAGTGTGTCGCCGGGCTGCACCAGCCGGCGGAAGCGGCACTCGTCGATGCCGGCGAACAGGCCAAGCTTGCCCCGGTACTCGTCGAGCGTGAAGACCGCCACGCCGGCCGTCTGGGCCAGCGCCTCCACCATCAGCACGCCGGGCATGATCGGCCGTCCGGGGAAGTGCCCGGTGAACTGCGGCTCGTTTGAGCTGACGCTCTTCAGGCCCACCGCCCGGACGCCAGGCTCCAGCTCGACGATGCGGTCGACCAGCAGGAACGGATAGCGGTGCGGAATGATCCGCATGATGTCGGCCGCCTCGAGCGGCAGCGTCCAGCCGCCGGCCGCGGCCTGTGCTTCTGGGGACATCGGCTTGGTCTCTGCTCCCATGGTCACGAGTGCTCGTTCATGCGCCGCCGCTCACGAAGGTGGCAGGTCCCACCCGGTCCAACAGATTGGTGCTGACCTCGGCCTGCAGGAACGCGGCGTTGTCGATGATCCCACGATGGAACGGCAGGTTGGTGTGGATCCCGCCCACCTGGAACTCGGCCAGCGCCCGGCGTGAGCGGGCAACCGCCACCTCGCGCGTCTCGCCCCAGACGATCAGCTTGGCCAACAGCGAGTCGTAGAACGGCGGCACCTCATAGCCGGGGTAGATGTGGGAGTCGACCCGCACGCCCGGGCCCCCGGGCAGCTGCAGCTCCTCGATGACGCCGGCCTGCGGCGAGAAGTTGTCGCTCGGATCCTCGGCGTTGATGCGGAACTCGATGGCGTGGCCGCGCAGCTCCACCTGGTCCTGCGTCATCGACAGCTTCTCGCCGGCAGCGGTGCGGATCTGCTCGGCGATGAGGTCCACGCCGGTCAGCATCTCGGTCACCGGGTGCTCGACCTGGATGCGGCAGTTGATCTCGATGAAGTAGAAGTTCCCCTCCCGGTCGAGCAGGAACTCCAAAGTGCCGGTGCTCTCGTAGCCGGCCGCCACCACGCTGCGGATGGCGAGGTCGCGCAGCAGCTGGCGGCTCGCGTCGTCCATGGCCGGCGAGGGCGCCTCCTCGATGATCTTCTGGTGCCGCCGCTGCACGCTGCAGTCGCGCTCGCCCAGGTGGATGCCGTTGCCGTGCTGATCGACCAGCACCTGGACCTCCACGTGGCGCGACTCCTCGATCCACTTCTCGAAGTAGATGCTGTCGTCGCCGAACGCAGCCTGCGCCTCGGAGCGCGCCAGCGGCAGGCTCTGCTCCAGCTCCCGTGGCGAGCGGACCAGCCGCATGCCGCGCCCACCACCGCCGGCCGAGGGCTTGAGCAGGACCGGGTAGCCGGCCTCGTCGGCCTGCTGCAGCGCGTCGCGGGCGTCGGTCACGATCCCGCGGCTGCCCGGCACGGTGGGCAGCCCGTTCGCGGCGAGCATGCGGCGCACCGCGTACTTGCTGGCGAAGCGCTCCAGCACCTCCGCCCGCGGGCCGATGAAGTGCAGGTCATGCGCCGCGCACACCTCGGCGAAGCCGGCGTCCTCCGACAGGAAGCCGTAGCCCGGATGGATGGCGTCGCAGCCGGTGATCAGCGCCGCCGACACCACCGCCGGCTGGTTGAGATAGCTCTTGCGCGCCTCGGAAGGGCCGATGCAGATCGCCTCGTCAGCCATCTGCACTGCCAGCGTGTCGTGATCGGCCTCGCTGTAAGCCACCACCGCCGGCACGCCGAGGTCGCGGCAGGCACGCAGGACGCGCAGTGCGATCTCGCCGCGGTTGGCGATCAGGATCTTGCTGAACATCTAGGCCGATGCCTCGGCCGGCACCGCGCCGAGTGCCTCTGCGGTCGCGTTTAGGCTACCCATGTCCGCCACGTTCAGGGTCCGCGCCTCCGGCGCGATGCGCCGCACCATGCCGCTCAGCGCGCTGCCAGGCCCGCACTCGACGAAGGTGTTCACGCCATCGGCCACCATTCGCTGCACGGAGGCCACCCACTCGACCGGCGAGCGCACCTGCTCGGCCAGCAGGTTGCGGATCATCTCCGCATCCGTCACCGGCTCGGCGGTGACGTTGCTGATCAGCGGTGGATTGGCGTCGTGCCAGGCCACCTCGTCGAAGGCAGCGGCCAGCTGGTCGCCGACCTCGGCCATCCACGGCGAGTGGAACGGTCCTGAGACTGGCAGGCTGATGAGCTTGCGCGCGCCGGCCGCCTTGAGCACCGGCTCGGCGGCGAGCAGCGCCTGGCGCGTGCCGGAGATGACCACCTGGCCCGGAGCGTTGTCGTTGGCGACCACCAGGTCAGCCGGCGAGGCGGTGGCCTCGATCGCATCGGCGACTGCGGCGCGCTCCAGGCCGATCACCGCCGTCATGCCGCCTTCCACGCCGGCCGCCGCCATCAGCCGGCCGCGCAGCGCGACGAGCCGGACCGCGTCGCCAGGCGGCAGCACGCCGGCCGCCGCCAGGGCGGCGTACTCCCCCACCGAGTGGCCGGCCACGAACGCCGGCTGCAGGCTCGTGCCGTGCGTCGTCAGCGCTTCATGCAGTGCAGCCAGCGCGGCGAGCGAGCAGGCCACCAGCGCCGGCTGGGTGTGCTGCGTGTGGTTCAGCTGCTCCACCGGCCCGTTCCAGGCCACGTCGCTGACCGACCAGCCCGTGGCCGCGTCGGCGTCGCGCCACGCCTGCGCGGCGGCCGGGGAGGCCTCGGCCAGGTCCCGGCCCATGCCCACCGTCTGCGAGCCTTGCGGTGAGAACAGCAGGGCCACGCTCACGAGGCCCCCTCCAGCTCGATGAGCAGCTGCCCGTACTCGACCGGCTCGCCGGCCTCGGTCACCAGGTTGCGCACCGTGCCACCGCGCGGCGCGCGCACGTCGTGGCGCACGCCCAGCATCTCGACGTGGCCCAGCGTGTCGCCCTTGTCGACCGCCTGGCCTGGACCCAGGCCATCGGCGTAGGCAAAGAAGCCGACGGCCGGGGAGGTGACCGCGTGGATCCCCGAGCCGGCCGCGGGACTGGCGCCGGGTGCATCGGCCTTCGGGGAGCTCGCAGCGGGGGTGGCTGCCGCGGTGACGCTGCTGGCAACAACCCGCGGGCCGCCCGGCGCCGGCTGGGTGGCGTCCGGCGTGGCTGCCACGCGCACGCGCAGGCTGCCCAGGCGCACCTCCAGCTCGCCCAGGTGCTGCCGGCGCAGGCGCAGCGTCAGCTCCGGGACCAGCTCGTTCGCTGCCCGCGTCACCTGCTCCAGCTCCGCTTCGTGATCCGTCACGTGTCGCCCTCGTCGTCGTCATCGCCGCTCGGCCAGATCTCGCTCCAGCGGGGCGGCCGCGGCACGCCGGGAAGTCGCAGCACGCGGCCCAGGCGGCGGCGCAGCGTGACCGGCTCGAGCGTGGGCGCCTGTGCGTCGCCCGTTTCGACGACCAGCCCGATGGAACGCAGCCGAGCATAGCGGCCCGTGAGCAGGGCCTCAGGCGACAGCTGGCCGATGCGCTGGAAGGCAGCCAGCAGTGCTGCCTTGATGGCGCGCGCGGTCGCCGCGGGATCGGCCTGTGCTCCGTCCTTCGGCTCCTCGATGATTCCGTCGATCACGCCCAGCTGCAGCTGGTCGGCGGCGGTCATGCGCATCGCTGCCGCGGCAATCGGCGCCTTCTCCGGATCGCGCCACAGGATGCTGGCGCAGCCCTCCGGCGAGATGACCGAGTACACCGCGTTCTCCAGCGCCAGCACCGTGTCGCCCACGCCGATGGCCAGCGCGCCGCCGGAGCCGCCCTCGCCCACGATGAGCACCACGATCGGCACCTGCAGCCCGGTCATGAGCTTGATGCTGGTGGCGATCGCCTCGGCCTGGCCGCGCTCCTCCGCCGCCGGTCCCGGGAACGCGCCGGCGGTGTCCAGGAAGCTGACCACCGGCATCGCCAGCTTCTCGGCCAGCCGCATCAGGCGCTGCGCCTTGCGGAAGCCCTCGGGGTGCGGCGACCCGAAGTTGCGCAGGATGTTGGAATCGGTGTCGACGCCCTTCTGGTGGCCGATGAGCATCACCGGCCGTCCCTCGAGCAGCGCCGGCCCGCCGACGATCGCCGGGTCGTCGCGGAAGCTGCGGTCGCCATGCAGCTCCACGAAGCCGTCGAAGATGCGCGGCGCCAGGTCCAAGGTGCGCGGCCGCTGCGGATGCCGCGCCAGCTGCACGCGACGCCAGGCAGCGTCGATGGCCCCCTGGTCCGGCATGGAGTCGCGCAGCGTCTCCAGCCCGGCGGGCAGCAGGTCGCTCATCGACGCTCCTCCTCCGCCGGTCGCGCGCGATCACGCGCAGGCCCGGTCCCGTTGTCGCCGGCGTCGCCTTCCACGTCGATGCCGATCGTCTCGCTGACGGCGCCGCCGAGCCGTTCGGCCAGGCCGGAGAGTACGCCGATCGGGCCCCAGCCGCGGCCCTCCCCGGCGGCCCAGGACTCGTCCATTGGAGCGGGGCGAAGGACGCGGAGGAGGCTGCCGAGCGTGGACTTCAGCTCGCTGCGCGGCACCACCAGGTCGACGAAGCCGTGCTCCAGCAGGAATTCGGACGTCTGGAAGCCGGCCGGCAGCTCCTCGCCCACCGTTCCGCTGGCGACGCGCGCTCCCGCGAAGCCGATGAGCGCACGCGGCTCGGCCACCACCACGTCGCCCAGGCTGGCGAAGCTGGCCAGCACGCCGCCTGTGGTCGGATCAGTCAGCACGCTGATGAAGGGCACGCCAAGCATGTCCATCCTGGCCAGCGGGGCCGTGGTCTTGGCCAGCTGCAGCAGCGACAGCGTGCCTTCCTGCATGCGGGCGCCGCCGGACGCGGCGACGACAATGGCCGGGATGCGCTGCGTCAGGGCGGTCTCGAAGCAGCGGGCCACCTTCTCGCCGACCACGCTGCCCATGCTGCCGCCCATGAAGCGGAAGTCGAACAGGCCCATGGCCACCGCGTGGCCGTCGATGCGGCCCAGCCCCCACACCGCCGCCTCGCGCAGGCCGGTCTTGATGCGCGCTGCCTCCAGGCGATCCGGGTACGCCTTCTGGTCGTGGAACACCAGCGGGTCGCCGGAGGCGAGGCCCGCATCGCGCTCGACGAAGGAACCCTCGTCCAGGAGCAGGTCCAGCCGCTCGCCGATGCTCATCCGGAAGTGATGGCCGCAGGTCGGGCAGACGCGCAGGTTGCGCTCGAGCTGCTTGTTGAAGATCTGTGACTCGCAGTCCGGGCACTTGGTCCATGCGTCGGTCGGCGCCTCGCGTCGGCGGAGCGGAAACTTGATGCGCATCGGCTAGTTCCCCATCCGCGCGGCAGCGGAGTGGCGGCGCGAGCGCCACACCGCGACGACGGTCACCGTGATGCCCAGCGCGGCCGACGACACCGCGCCGGCGGCCATTGCACGGCCGGGACGCCAGGCGGCGGCCTGCGCCAGCTGCCGGCGCGCGGCGGCGGCCCGCGACTCAGGCTCGCGCGCCAGGCGGTTGAGCATCCGCGACTCGAAGCGGTCGGCGCCCGGGATCGGCGGCAGCGCGGCGCGAACCAGCGCCGCGGCGTCGAGCAGCGGGCGGATGGTTGGCTCGACCACCGGCCGCTCGCCGGCCAGCAGCTCCTCGACGGCATGGTCGAGCTGCACGGCCTGGCTGGGGCGGATGGTCAAGACAGCTCCTCGTCGGTGGTCCTCATCGTAGCCAACACCGGCGGGGCGGGTTCGTTACAGGTCCGGCTCCCCGCCGTGGCCACGCTCGGCCAGCCGCCGGGCCAGGTCACGCAGCGAGCGGTGCAGGAGGACGCGGACCGCGCCGGGAGATCGGTCCAGGACCTGCGCGATCTCGGCGGTCGACAGGCCATCGACGAAGCGCAGCAAGATCACCTGCCGCCGATCATCCGGCATGGCGCCGATGGCGTGGCGGACATCGCGCAGCTCGTCCGCCAGGGCGACCACCCCGGCCGGGTCGGGATCCGGGGCGGGACGGTCCCAGCCCTCCGGCAGCGGGTCGGCGCTGCGGCGGCTGCGCGTGCGATGCGCGTTGGCGATGGTGTTGTGCGCGATGCGGAACAGCCACGCGCGGAAGGTCGATCCCTGCTCGCGGAATGCGGGCAGCGCGCGCATGGCTGCCAGGAAGGTGCGCTCGGTGGCGTCCTCGGCGTCGTGGTGGTCGCCCAGCTGGTAGAAGGCGTAGCCGTACACGCGATCGGCGTAGCGCCGATAGAGCACCGCGAATGCCGCGCGATCCGCCTGTGCGGCGCGGACGTCGGCCCGGTCAGGGTCACCAACGGGGAGCGGCGCGGGCTCCGGGACGGGCTGCGGCCGGGTCATCCGGGAACGCGCTCCAGGCCGCGCACCGCGACCACCTCGCCGATGGCCAGCGTCTGCAGGCCGCTGTCCGTGTCGAGCTGCAGCAGGCCCTCGTCGGTGTATCCCACCACGCGGCCCTCGACGAGGCGCTCACCCAGGTCGATGCTCACATCACGACCCTCGAGGGCGGACACGGCCCCCAACCGGTCGATGGGTGAGTCGCCGTGCTCCAGTGCCGCCAGCTCCCGGTCCAGCGCGGCCAGCAGGGCGGCGAGCAGCGCGACCCGCGAGACCTCGCTGCCGGCCTGGTCGCATAGGGATGCTGCCCGGTTCGCAAGCTCAGGTGGCATGTCGGCCGCCCGCCAATTGACGTTGATCCCCATGCCGATCACCGCCTCGGCCAGCTCCGCGCCGTCCAGGCGCGTCTCGAGCAGCAGGCCGGCCATCTTGCGGCCGTCTGGCGTGACCACGTCGTTCGGCCACTTCACCAGCAGGTCAGCGCCAGGAACCAGGGAGCTGCAGGCGTCGCGCACCGCCAGCGCGGCGGCGATGCCCAGCAGGCCGGCCCGCGCAGCCGGCAACCGAGGCCGCAGGGCCACGCTGGTCATCAGGTTCACGCCGGCCGGCGAGGACCAGGCGCGGCCACGTCGCCCGCGCCCTGCCGTCTGCAGGTCGGCGACCACGGCGAGTCCATCTGGCTGCCCATCGGCCAGCAGCTGCCACGCCCGATCATTGGTCGAGGCGATGGTCGCGTGGTGCTCCACACGGCTGCCGATCCGCCGTCCGGGATCGGCTGCCCGCCGCCATTCGTCCGAGGTCACCGCAGCATTATCGGGGAGGCCGTCCACGGCGAACCCTGCGGTACACTCGCGCTCCGATGAGCCAGGCCGCCCCAGCCACCGAGTCGCCACTGCCCACCGTGCGCGAGCGCGTCTTCTCGGGCATCCAGCCTTCCGGAGCGTCGCACCTGGGCAACTACCTGGGGGCGCAGCGGAACTACGTGGCACTGCAGGACGAGTACGAGGCCATCTACGCCATCGTGGACCTGCACGCGCTGACCACCGTCCACGACGGAAAGCTGCTGCGCCAGCTGTCGCACGACATGGTGCTCGACCTGCTGGCCGTGGGGCTCGACCCGGAGCGCTGTGCGCTGATCCGCCAGTCCGACTTCCCGGAGCACTCGGAGCTGATGTGGATCCTGGACACGGTGGTGCCGGTCAGCTGGACGGAGCGCACGCCGACCTACAAGGAGAAGCGCGACGAGGGCATCGACAACAGCATGGGGCTCCTGAACTATCCCGTGCTGCAGGCGGCCGATATCGTGATCTACAAGGCCAGCCGCGTGCCGGTGGGCAAGGACCAGGCGGCGCACCTGGAGCTGTCGCGCGAGATCGTGCGCGCCTTCAACCGCCGCTACGGCGATATCTTCCCCGAGCCGCAGCCGGTCTTCACCGATGCGCCGGTGGTGCTGGGCACCGATGGCCAGCGCAAGATGAGCAAGAGCGCCGGCAACACCATCCCCATCTTCGCCGGGCCGGACGAGATCCGCCGCATCGTGATGAGCATGGTCACCGACCCGCAGCGCATCAAGCGCACCGACCCCGGGCGTCCGGAGGTGTGCAACGTATGCGGCAACCTGCACCGCTTCTTCAGCCCCGACTACCTGCAGATCCAGGAAGGAGAGCGCACCGCCCGCACCGGCTGCGTCGAGACCAAGCAGCTCCTGGCCGAGCGGATCATCGAGTTCTTCCGCCCGATGCGCAAGAAGCGCCTGCACCTGGCCGCCGAGCCGGGTTACGTTGAAGAGGTGCTGGCCGCGGGCGCACAGAAGGTCCGGCCGATCGTGGACGCCACCATGCGCGAGGTGCGCGAAGCCGTGGGCATCGGCTCCGGGCGGGCGGTGATCTGAAATGATCGGCGCCGGGCCACTCGGCGGCCTGGGCCTGCGCGAGCGGCGCTGGCTCCTCGTCTTCCTGGTGCTCGCCTCGGCGTTTTTGGCCGTGCTGCTGCTGCAGACCCTGCTCAGCTTCCTGGCCGGTTTCAGCCAGATCATCCTCATCCTGTTCCTGGCCTGGCTGCTGGCGTTCGTAATGTCGCCCATCGCCCGGTTCTTCGACGAAAACCTGCCCATCAACCGGCCGATGGCGGTGGTGCTCGCCTACCTGCTGGCGCTCATCGGCCTGGGCTTCGTGCTGTTCTACGCGGGCGGCGCGATCACAGTCGAGGTGACGCGCATCGGCGAGGAGTTCCCGCAGACCGCAATTCAGATCGAGGAGACGCTGGCCGGCTACCAGCAGACCTTCGGGCTGGATCGCTTCCAGGTGGATCTGGTGGAGCTGTTCCGCACCGCCCAGACGCAGGTCGGCAGCCTGGCGGGCGCGATCTTCGACCAGGCGGAGGTCATCGCCGGCGCCACGCTAGCCACGCTGGGCTCGCTGGTGCTGATCCTGATCCTGTCGCTGTACATGCTCATGGACTCGGAGCGCATCTGGGCAAAGGTCAACCGCGCCGTGCCGAAGCAGTTCACCGACGAGATGGGCATCCTGGAGCTGAGCGTGGCGCGCGCCTTCGGCGGCTTCCTGCGGGCGCAGATCATTCTGGCCGCGGTGCAGGCGCTGCTGGTCATGGTGGTCGGCACCGTCTTCGGCATCCCGTACCTCTTCCTGGTGGGCACGCTGTCGACGCTGGCGATGCTGATCCCGTTCTTCGGCCCGCCGCTGGCCCTCATCCCGCCGATCGTGGCCGCCTGGATCTACACCCCGGCGGGCTTCATCCCGGTGGTCATCATCCTGGTGGCGGTGCAGACGGTGGTGGTCAACTGGCTGCAGCCCCGCCTGATGCAGGGCGCGCTGGGCATGCACCCCATCCTGGTGCTGGTCGGCCTGCTGGTCGGCGCCCAGGTGGCCGGGGTATGGGGCGCCCTGTTCGGCATTCCGGTCATCGCGGTTCTCAACGTGTTCCTGAACCTGGTGCTGTGGTCAGAGCTGCCCAACGCGGCGCTGCCCGAGGACGAGCGCCTGGACGACGTTCCGGAGGCGACCATGGTCAGGGTCGAGCGCGAGCAGATCAGCGACGAGACGCACCCGCACATCCATGTCCATCGCTCGCTGCGCGCCGACGGGTCCGAGGAAGTCGACCTCGTCGTGGACGAGGACCCGGAGCACGCCTAGATCCGGCGACCCGGTCAATCGAGGCGCAGGGCCAGCTGCCTACGCCCATCGCTGGTCGGCACCGCTTCGACGCTCACGCCGAAGACCCTGCTGACCAGATCCGGGGTCAGGACGTCGTCCGGCCGGCCATCGGCCGCAACCACGCCATCGGCCAGCAGGGCCACCCGCGGCGCGAAGGCCGCGGCCAGGTTGAGGTCGTGCAGCACGGCCACGATCGTCAGCGCGCGCCGCGAGTGAAGTGTCCGCAGCCGACGAAGCAGGCCGACCTGGTGTGCCAGGTCCAGGTGGAGCGTCGGCTCGTCCAGCAGCAGCAGCTGCGGCTCCTGGGCAAGGGCCATGGCCACCAGCACCCGCTGACGCTCGCCGCCCGACAGCTCATGCGGCAAGCGATCGGCCAGGTCCAGTGCGTCGGCGTCATCCAGCGCCCGTCGCACGGCGGCCTCGTCAGCGGCGGTCGAGCCGAACAAGCTGCGGGCGTGCGGGGCACGTCCCATGGCCACCAGCTCGACCACGCGGAACCCTTCGGGCAGGTCCAGCTGCTGGGGCAGCACCGCCACCTGCCGGGCCAGCGCCAGCCGCGACCACTCCGTCAGGGGTCGGCCGGCGAGCGCGACGCTCCCGGCATCCGGACGCAACGCTCCGCTCAGCAGCCGCAGCATCGTCGTCTTGCCGCTGCCGTTCGGCCCCAGCAGCGCCACGCGTTCGCCGGCAGCCACCTCCAGGTCAATCCCCCGGAGCACCCCCAGCGGCTCGCGGCCCGGCCGCGGGTAGGCGAAGCGCACGCCGTGCAGCGCGGCCAGCGGAGTCGCGACGGTGGTGGTCACGCTGCGAGCTCCACGCGCGTCAGCGGGCTGCGCCGCAGCAGCCACAGGAAGAAGGGCGCGCCCATCAGCGCCGTCACCACCCCTACCGGGATCCCGCCACCCGGCAGCAGTCGCGCCCCGAGATCGGCCAGCACCAGCAGGCTGGCTCCCACAAGCGCGGAGGCCGGCAGCAGGAGCCGATGATCCGGCCCGATCGCCAGGCGCAGCAGGTGTGGGACGACCAGGCCGACGAAGCCGATGGTGCCCGACACGGCCACCGCCGCCGACGTGGCCAGCGTAGCCAGCATGGTCAGCACCAGCCGCTCGCGCCCGACGTGCACGCCCAGGCTGGCGGCCTGGGCGTCGCCGAGCAGCAGCAGGTTCAGCGGGCGCCAGCGCACCAGCAGGGCGGCGAAGCTGGCGAGCATCAGCGGCGCCGAGAACGCCAGCGCCGGCCAGCTGGCATTCGCCAGCGAGCCCATCAGCCAGCCGAAGATGGCGCCCAGCGCGCGGCCGGACAGGAACATCGTGAGCGCCACGAGCGCCGCCAGGACGGCCGACACCGCGTACCCCGTCAGCAGCAGGGTCAGAACCTGCACGCGGCCGGCGCTGCTCGCCACGGCGTAGACCAGCAGCACGGTGCCCAGGCCGCCGGCGAACGCCAGCACCTGCACCACGCCCAGCCCCAGCACCGAGCTGCCGGCGCCGATGGCCAGCGCCGGGAGGAGTAGCGGAGCTGCGATGCCGAGCGCCGCCCCGAAGCTCGCCCCGGCCGCCGTGCCGATGACGTACGGGTCGGCCAGCGGGTTGCGCAGCAGCGCCTGGAAGACGGTACCGGCCATCGCCAGCCCGCCGCCGACCAGCATGGCGGTGATGACCCGCGGCAGGCGGATGTCGAAGATGATCGTCTCGGCGCTGGCCGCCCAGGTCTCTGGCAGCGGCAGCGCCAGCAGGCGCCGACCAAGGATGGCGGCCGTGTCGCCCAGGCCGATCTCGGCGCTTCCCGCGGCCACGGCCACCACCAGCGCCATGGCGAGCAGCAGCGCGGCGCCGCCCAGCACCACCACGCTGCGGGTCAGGCTGATCCCCAGGCGGACGGCCTGGACCTCGGCTGCCGCCGCGTTGCGCATCAGCCGAACGCCTCCGGATGGATGGCCCGCGCCAGCGCCTCCAGCCCGTCGACGATCTGGGGCCCGGGGCGAGTGATGAGGATGTCCTCCGGCATGGGGATCACCCGCCCCACGGCCACGGCCGTCATGCCGCCCCATCCTGGGCGGCCGGCCACGGATTCCGCCGTGATGGTCGGGTCATAGGCGGCGTCACCGAGCAGGATGACCTCCGGATCGGCCGTGACCAGGTCCTCCAGGGTGATGGCCGTGGTCACCGCGTCGCCGGTGATCGGTTCGCCGCCGGCGATCTCGATCAGTGAAGACAGGAACGAGTCCTCGCCGGCGGTGTAGATGGTGCCCTCGAAGATGCTGACCTCGTAGAAGACCCGCGGCCGCTCGGCGTCCGCCACCGCGGCCTCCACGGCCGCCACGCGATCGGCCATGCTGGTCGTGACCTCGGCGGCCTGGGCCGACGCGTTCAGCACCTGGCCGACCAGCTCGATGTCGGCGTTGACCTCGTCGAGGCTCTCCGGGTAGAGGACCAAGACTGCATAGCCCAGGTCGGCGAGCGCCTCGATGTCGGTGCTGGGCGTGAGCTCGTTGCCTGCGGCCAGCACCAGGTCGGGCGCGGCGGCGGCGATGGCCTCGCGGTCGACCGGCCCGAAGCTGACCACCACGGGCAGGTCCGCGACGGTGGCAGCCACGTCATCGGGATAGCCATCCCCGAACTCGGGCACGCCAACCAGCCGGTCGCAGGCGTCGAGCGCGCATGCGATTTCGGTGTTCGACGGCGCCAGGCTGACGACCCGCTCCGGCTCGGCCGGGATGGTGACCTGGCGGCCGGCGTCATCGGTGACTGCCAGCGGGTAGGTGGTCTCCGGCTGGGGCGTGGGGGTCGCGGCCGGTGTCGGGGTGGGGTCCGCCGCCGCGGGTGATGGCAGGGCGCTGGCCGCGGGTCGACAGGCAGCCACAGCCAGGGCCATGCCGAAGATGAGGAGGGGGACGCGGAAACGAGTACGCACCGGTGATGCCTTTCCCTTTCACACGAGGGTTCAGACATCGCGACTCGGCTGGGCGACCTGGCTCCCGGACCGCTGAAGCGTCAGCGGCCGCGGATACAGTTGCGGGACAGCGCCGGCCTTGCACCGGCTTCGCCATTCACCCGCCGGCCTTTCGGCGGCGGCACCTGTCGCGGGTCTTCAATTGATTGGCCGATGCTACCAAAAGGCCCGCCGGCCTAGAGGCGAGGCGGGCCCCGGTTGCGGTGTGGACGCCGGACTCAAGCGGGGGCGCCGACCTCCTGGCGACCGTAGAGCGGCGTGTCCTTGGCCGCGTCGCTGAGCATGGGGTCGAGCATCTTCTGAATCGCCAGGGTGTGCGAGCAGCCGCCCGCGGATTCGAAGAGGTGGCAGGTGCAATGCCAGGAATCGGCGTCGAGAGAGATCGTGTGGGTCCCGTTGTCGCCGGCAAAGCTGGCGGTGAGGCTCTGGAACTTCACGCGGTCGGGCTCGTGCGCGTAGCGCATTGCCTTCTCGACCTTGCCGATCATGCTCGAGTGCACGTCGCGTCTCCTCCCGGCGCCGGCACCCGGCGCCGTTCTACGGCGCCCGTCAGTCCGTCGACCTGGCGAGCCGCTCCTTCAACATGGCGAGCAGTGTAACCGGGGTTGGGTCAGTCTGGTAGAGGATGGCCAGATAGACGCTCACGAGGTCGCCCATGGCCACGGCATCAAGGGTGCGCGCCAGCGCCGACGGTCCCTCTGCCCAGTACACGCTGCGGTTGGTGGCTCGCTCGCCCAGCAGCTCCTCCACCACCCGGTAGCGGGCGGCAATGTGCTCCGCCTCTCCGCGCTCGCGGATCTCGACCACGTAGACCGCGTCCGACAGCTCGCGCGGATTCAGCGTGCCCTCGATGGCGTTGTGGTTGGCCTCCGGCATCGGCTCATAGGCCGCCCAGGCCTTGGCGTTCTCGTTGAGCTGTGTCTTCCAGCGGTGCGCCACCGACGTCAGCCCGCCGGCGCCGAAGATCAGCGGGATGCGGCCGAACATCGCCCATGCCAGCTGCTTGGCCGGGTTGGCGTCCGTCTCCACGCCCGGCGCGTTGCGCTCCAGCATGGCTTCCAGGTTCTCGACGGCCGGCGCAAGGGGGTCTGGATCCACCAGCAGGCCGGCGTTGGCCAGCAGCTCGTGCAGCAGGCCGACTCCGAAGCCGATGGCGGCCCGCGGCTGACCCGGCTGCTGGTAGTGCAGGTATGGCGTCCCGTCGCTGTCAGCCTGGCGCCCGAGCGCGCCGCCGGTGCTGGCCACGACCAGCGGCAGCCCGCGCCGCCGGGCCTCTGCGGCGCCGGACAGGGTCTCGACCGTGTCGCCCGAGTGGCTGGCGGCGATCACCAGGGTCCGCTCGGTGGCCCAGCCCGGCAGTCCGTAGTCGCGGTGGATGATGAGCGGCACGCGCAGCCGATCACCGGCGATGCCAGCCACCAGCTCGGCGCCGATGGCCGAGCCGCCCATCCCCAGCACCAGCACCGCATCCACCTCGCGATGTCGCTGGTCCAGCTCAACCGCGCCGGCCACGCGGCGCGCCAGCGCCACCTGGCGCGGCATCTCGCGCACGCGCGCCAGCATGTCCGAGGTGTCGATGCGCTTGGTGACGGCCGGGTCGTCGAGGGTGATCGCCTCGTCGAACTGCGGTGGCGACTGCGCGGCGTCGTCCTGCCCGTCCTCTGGCCGGGCCGGCTCCTCGTCCGGGTTCTTGTAACCGAAGAAGTCGCGGGCATCCATGCCTAGGCGGCGACCCCTGCGGCGGCGATGGCGCGTCCCGCCTCGAGCAGCCCGTCCACGTCCTCCGGCGAGCGCGCTTCGACGTAGATGCGCAGCAGCGCCTCGGTGCCGGAGAAGCGGATCAGCAGCCACGAGCCGTCGTCGCGATAGAACTTGTAGCCATCGCCGGTCTCCAGCGCCTGGCGCCGCTCCACGGCGCGGCCGGCCAGGGACCCCGGCGCCTCGTGCTCGAGGCGCGCCAGCACATCGGCCTTGAGGGCGTCGTAGCCCTCGCGCGGGAAGCGGATGTCGATGCGGTTGTAGTAGCTCGGCCCGGCCAGGGCCTGCAGCTCGGCCAGCACCTCGGACGCCTTCCTGCCCTTGGTCAGCCACAGGTCGATCAGGAACAGGCCGGACGCCAGGCCGTCGCGCTCGGGGATGTGCATCCCGAAGCCGAAGCCACCCGACTCCTCACCGCCGATGACCGCATGCGTCTCGGTCATCTTCGGACCCACGTACTTGAAGCCCACACCGGTCTCGTGCGCCTGCGTTCCGTAGATCTCGGCCAGGCGCGGCGCCATGGAGGTGGTGGTCACGGTGTAGACCGCCGGCCCGATCTGCCCGCGCACGTCCAGCAGGTACCAGTACAGCAGGCCGTAGACCTGCAGCTGGTTGACGAACACGCCCTCCTCGGTGGCCATGCCCACCCGATCGGCGTCGCCGTCGAAGGCGATGCCGATGTCGGCGCGCCAGCGCGGGATCTCCTCCAGCCAGGCGTCGACGTTGGGGCGTATCGGCTCAGGATTCACGCCGCCGAAGAACGGGTTGCGCTCGGTGTGCATCTCGCGCACGGTGAGCCGCCCGTCGCCCAGCAGCCGGGTGTACCAGCCAGCGCCCGAGCCGTAGAGGTTCTCCACCAGCACCCGCTTCTCGGCCGCGCGGATGCGGTCCAGGTCGACGATGCGCTCGAGCTGGGCGCGGAACTTGGGGTAGGGATCGAAGACCTCGACCATGCCGGCCGCGACCGCTTCCTTGTAGTCGCGCCGCGGCGGCAGTTCGTGCTCGCCGTGGGCGTCCATGGTGGCCTCGATGGCAGCCAGCATCTCGGGTGCGGCCGCCCCACCGGTGTCCGCCTTCACCTTGAAGCCGTTGTCGGTCCACGGGTTGTGGCTGGCGGTGATCACGATCCCAGCGCCGGCGCCCAGCTCGCGGGTGAAGAAGCTGCCAACCTGGGTCGGCACCGCCTCGGGTGGAGTGTGCGAGCGGATGTC
This sequence comes from Candidatus Limnocylindria bacterium, assembly GCA_036556695.1. GTDB lineage: Bacteria > Chloroflexota > Limnocylindria > QHBO01 > QHBO01 > DASSCW01. The sequence goes on along the minus strand of DATBIY010000048.1, from coordinate 4,589 downwards.
ATGCGCGGCCAGCACTTCGACGCAGGCCTGGGCGAAGAACTCCGACGCGAAGCGCCGGTCGTGACACACCACCACGCCGCGATCCGCGGCGCCGATATGGTGCAGGTACTCGGCCACGCCGCGCGCGCAGCGCCGGACGTTGTGGAAGGTGTAGTCCTCGGCGATGGCCGCGCGCCAGCCATCGGTCCCGAACTTGATCTTCGTCACGCGAACGGGGCACTCCGGTCGAGGTGGGATCGGCCCCTATGGTAACGGGCGCGGGAAGGTGCGCCAGCGGGGTCGCTTTCGCGGTGTGGTTTCGCCCGATGTCGGATGAGAGCTGCACGGATCCGGCTCGGCGGCCCACCCAGCGCCTGATGCAGCCCTCAGCAGGCAGGAGGGGGAGGAATCGGCCCGTTGGGGCAATCCGTGCAGCTGTCAGCAGGCATGAGGCGAAACGCGAGTGGTCAGCTCCCCGCCATGCGACGGTCCGACAGCTCGGCGATCCGCTCCAGCTCCGCCTGGAGGTGGACCAGGATCGGCTTGATCCGATCCCGCGGCCCCACCTCGATGAGCGGTGCCTCGTCGACCCGCATCCGGCAGAACGGGAGCGGCACGAGCTGCCGATCCCAGCGCCGGGTCAGCCGCAGCGGCGGCCGCACCGCCACCGCCCAGGGCAGCACCGGCACGCCGGACTCGCGGGCCAGGATGAGGACGCCGGGCTTGGCGACCCGATACGGCCCCAGCGGTCCGTCACAGCTGGCCACGAGGCTCTTGCCCTGCCGCCCGACGCGCGCCATCGCGCGCGACACGCTCGTGGCCTCCGCGCGGCTGGCCGGCGACCCCGGATCCGGCAGGGTGACGGCTCCCCACCCAAGCCCGCGGAGCATGGTGTTCATCACGATCCCGCGGAACCGCCGCGTGCTGAACGAGACGTGCTCCTGGCCGCGGCGCAGCCGATAGGCAGCAACTGCGGCGACGAGGTTCGACTCGTGCCAGATCGCGAACACGACCTGATCCTGCCGCACCGTCGGCCCGGACACGCGCGCGGTGCGCGCCACGAGCCGGACGTAGAGCGCCAGTCCACGCCCGAACAGGCGCGCCAGCCACCCGAACGGGACGCGCTCCTCGTGCGCCAGTGACGGCGCTGGACCGATGGCCGGCCGCTCCATCGGTCTAGGCCTTACAGGTAGGACTCGCCGGCCTTCTCGGCGATATCGTCGAGCACCGGCTTGATCTCCTCGGCCCGGTCGCGGGCGCAGACGAGGAGGGCGTCGGGCGTGTCGACGATGATCACGTCGCGCAGGCCGACGGTGACGATGAGCCGATCGCCCCCGTGCACGAGGACGTCCTCCGACCCGCGGTCGAGGTGCCGCCCCGACGCCACCAGCGAGTCGCCGGACCTCGCCGACAGGGCCTCCAGCAGGGCCGACCAGGAGCCGATGTCGCTCCAGCCCGCCTCGAGCGGCACGACCGCCACCCGGCCCTCGGCGGCGGCGGACTCGGCGATGCCGGCGTCGATCTGGATGGCGGGGATCGGCTCGAGGATGTCGCGCACGTCGCTCATCCAGCCCGGCGTGCGGTTGAGCTGGCTGATGCGGTCGAGCGCCTCGGCCAGCGCCGGCTGGAATCGCTCGAGCGCCTGGCGAAAGGCGTAGACCCGCCAGATGAAGATGCCGGCGTTCCACAGGTAGCCGCCCTCGTCCATGAACTCCTGCGCGCGCGCCGCGTCCGGCTTCTCCACGAAGCGGTCCACCAGCGCGGCGGGCGACGAGTCGTGGAGCCGCTCCCCGACCTTGATGTACCCGTACCCGGTGGCGGCATGCTTCGGCGGGACGCCCAGGGTGACGAGGTATCCCCTCTCGGCGACGCGGATCGCCTCGCGGATGGCCTCCTCGAAGCCGGCCTCGTCGCGGAGGTAGTGATCCGCCGGCAGGACGAGCGCGATCTCGTCCGACTCCCGCCGCGCCAGGACCGTGGCCAGTCCGGCGGCCACCCCGGTCGATCGGGCCAGTGGCTCGCCGAGGACGTTGTCCTCCGGCAGCTGCGGCAGCTGCTCCTGCGTGGCGCGGACGTGGGCCTGCGAGGTGATGACGTAGATGTCGTGCGGCTTCAGCAGCGTGCCGAGGCGGGCAACGGTCTGCTGGAGCAGGCTCGTCTCGCCGGTGAGGGCCAGGAGCTGCTTCGGGGACTTGCGCCGGGAGAGCGGCCAGAGCCGGGTGCCGACTCCGCCGGCCATGACGATGGCGAACATCGGGCTAGACCGTACACCAGCGGCATCGGCCTCGTTGGCGGCTTCCGGGATAATCGCCGCATGGATCCGGCCGCGCGACGCTCGGTGATCATGCTCGCCGTCATCATCGGCGCCATGCTCATCTTCGCGATCGTCTACCTCCTCGGCGGCGGGGGCGCGCCGGATTCGTCGCCCGTGCCGTGATGCGCACGCTCCGCCGCGTCGCGGTCGGCACCGCACTGGTGGTGCTCCTCGGCGCGGCTGCCGCGGCCTGGTACGTCCACGGTCCCGTGCCGGTCCCGGACGGATACCGCTTTCCTCGCCACACGATGTGGGGCGGCGGTCCGGCAGGCCTGTTCGAAGGCACGCTGACGGAGGCCGATGGCTGCGTCCGCACCGACGACGGCTTCACCGTGGCCTGGCCGCCCGGCTACCGCCTGGACGTCGAGGACGGCGAGCTGGTGGTGTGGGGCAGCGGCCGCACGGCGCGCATGGGCGAGCCGGTGCGGATGGGCGGTGGCTGGTACGAGACAGAGCCGCTGCCCGATCTCCTCTCCTCAGCGCGGGACTCGGGCTGCCCGATGCCGTTCTTCCTGTCCACCGGCTGGGCGGACTAGCCCCGGGCTTCGTCCGGCGCGGGCGCCGCGCTCGCGTCCAGGCTGGCTAGGAGCCCATCCAGCTGCTCGAGCGACTCCGGCATCGCGGTAATCCCGGTCGACCCAGAGGCGATCGCATCGTCGAGCGCTTCCTTGGAGGGGTAGAGATCGCGCACGACGACCAGCGTCCTGCCGCCCGTCTCCTCGAAGGTCACGGTCGTGACCGGCCCCGCTTCCTCTTCGTCGTTGGTCCACGCGAGGCGCGAGTGGGGCGCCACCTCGAGGTAGGTCCCGAAGAACTCCATGGTCGAGCCCTCGTGGCCGAACACCAGGCGGTACCTGCCCCCGACGCGAGCGTCCAGCTCGCACGAGAGCAGCGAGACGGGGAACGACTTCGGCACCCACCACCGCTGGAAGAGCTCGGGCCTGGTCCACGCCTCGAACACGACGTGAGCCGGGGCGTTGATCGTTCTCGAGACGACCAGCTCGCGGTCCGATTTCCGTTCCACCCCCGTCTTGCTCTCCGCGCGCATCGGCTCATGCGCCGTTGTCGCGTCCATCGACCTTCTCCTTCCGCTTGAATTCCTCGACAACCGATTCCAGCTCGTCGAAGCGTGCGTCCCAGAGCTGGCGGTAGTCCTCCATCCAGGCCGTCTCTTCCGCGAGTCGACGCGGCCCGAGCCTGCAGGTCCGCACGCGCCCGACCTTCTCCGTGGTCACGAGCGCGGCCCGCTCCAGGACGCGCACGTGCTTCCGCATTCCGGTGAGCGTCATCTGGAACGCTGTGGCGAGGTCCGTGATCGAAGCATCGGCCCGTCCGAGCCGCTCGAGGACGCCGCGTCGCGTGGGGTCAGAGAGCGCGGCGAACGACACATCCAGCCCGGCGCTCACACACTGAACCATCCGGTTCAGTATATCCCGCGGACGCCCAAAGCGCAAGGGGCTCGACGGAGCGCCGCTCTCACCGACCCGTCGGGACGGGCATAACGGACAGGAAGTGGCCGAATATGCGCCCGGGCGGGTGAAACGGCCAGGCAGGCATCGGTCTGGTCGGCTGATGCACCCGTGAGGACGGGTATTCGGCCAGGAAGTGGCCGACAGACCCGCCGGGACGGGTACGACGTTCGGCCGCAGCCGGCTAGGCGCCGACCTCGCGCTCCAGGGCCTCGCCGAGCTCCAGGGTGCGGCGGTAGGCGGCCCACACCGCATCGGAGAAGACGGTGCGCAGCCGGCCCTTCTCGAGCTCATAGATGGCCGCGGCGGAGGTGCCGCCCGGCGAGGTCACCAGGTTGCGCAGCTGCGCGGGATGCAGCTCGGATGCGGCCGCGTACTCCGCCGAGCCAATGAGCGTCTCGACCACCAGGTCGTGCGCCAGCTCGCGCGGGAAACCCATGTGCACCCCGGCGTCGACGAGCGCCTCCATCACCGCGAACAGGTAGGTCGGCCCCGTCCCGGACAGGGCGGTGGCCATGGCCACGAACGCCTCGTCCGCCACCTCCTTCTCGTGGCCGATGGCCCGCAGGACCCGCCGCGCCAGCTCCCGCTGGGCCGATGTGCAGGCCGATGACGCCGCCCACACCGCGATCCCGCGCCGGATCTGCGAGGGCGTGTTCGGCATGGCGCGCACGACGGCCGGATGGTCGAGTCCCACGGTCAGCGTGCGCAGGGTTGCGCCGGCGACGATGGAGAGCACGACCTGGCCGTCGGACAGCGCCGGCCCGACGTCGCGCATGACGCGGGCCAGCATCTGCGGCTTCACGGCCAGCACCACGATGTCCGCG
>DATBIY010000047.1:0-96113 GCA_036556695.1 Candidatus Limnocylindria bacterium | reverse complement strand
GGCGGCACGAAGCCCCTCCTCCGAGAGGTAGCCGAGGCTGTCGGCGCCGATCCGCTGGCGGATCCCTTCGAGGTCGTGCGTCGCGGCGATGAGCTCCGCCCGGCGGCCGGTGTCGACGCCCATGTAGCACGGGAATCGCATCTGCGGCGAGTGGATCCGGACGTGCACCTCGCGCGCGCCCGCGCGGCGCAGCATCTCGACCGTCGGGGCGGTGGTGGTGCCGCGCACGATCGAGTCGTCGACCATCACCACCCGCTTCCCGGCAAGCACCTCGGGGAGCGGGTTGTACTTCATCTGGACCGCGGTCTCGCGCGATCGCTGCTGCGGCTGGATGAACGTGCGGCCCACGTATCGGTTCTTGATGAGGCCCTCGCGGTAGGGCAGGCCGGACTCCTCCGCGTAGCCGATGGCCGCGGGGATCGCCGAGTCGGGCACCGGGATGACCAGGTCCGCGTCCGCCGGCCGCTCGCGGGCCAGCTGGCGGCCCATCTCCAGGCGTGCCTCGTACAGCAGCCGCCCGCCGATGACGCTATCGGGGCGGGCGAGGTACACGAACTCGAAGACGCACAGACGCTCGCGGCCCACGGCCATCGCCGGCCGGTGCGAGTGCACGCCATCGTCGTCGATGGTCAGAATCTCGCCCGGCTCGACGTCGCGCACGAACCTGGCGCCCATGGCGTCCAGGGCGGCGCTCTCCGAGGCCACGGCCCAGCCGGTCGGGCTGCCGTCCGCAGCCGCCAGCCGGCCGAGAGCCAGCGGCCGAAAGCCCAGCGGGTCGCGCGCCGCGACCAGGGCGCGCTCGGTCAGCATGGTGAACGTGAACGCGCCGATGGCGCGATGGAAGGCCTGCTCCACGCGCTGCTCCCAGGCGCGCCCCGGAGCGTGGGCGATGAGCTTGGCCAGCACCTCGGTGTCGCTCGCGGTGGCGAACTCCACGCCCTGCTCGGCCAGGTCGTCGCGCAGCCAGGTGGCGTTGGTCAGGTTGCCGTTGTGGCCCAGCATCAGCTCGCCCAGGTCGGAGCTGGCGTAGACCGGCTGCACGTTGGGCAGCGAGTTGCTGCCGGTGGTCGAGTAGCGGGTGTGGCCGATGGCGATGCGCGCCGGCCCGTCGTCGCCGTCGCGACCCAGGCGGCCGAGCGTCTCCTCGTCGAAGACCTGGCTCACCAGGCCCAGGCGCTTGTGCAGGCTGAGCCGCGTCCCGTCGCTGGTGGCGATGCCCGCCGACTCCTGTCCGCGGTGCTGCAGCGCGTGGAGCCCCACGTACGCCAGCCGCGCCACCGGCGCCCCCGGCGCGTGGATCCCGACCACGCCGCACTCCTCGCGCGCGCCACGAGGTTCGTACAGCGGCAGGAGGGACAAGTGGCTCGTCAGTCTCCGGGACGCACGTGCGGCACGGCCCGATGATAGCCAGCCCGGCGCGCGCCGGTGTCGCATGGCCGCACGCCACCGGTCCTGACGAACGCTGGTACTGGCGGAGTACTGCACCACACCCCACTCCAGCGTTTGGACGTCTCCGGCCCGCTGTGCACTCGCGCAACGCCTGACCATCGGGCCATGGTCGCAAGCGCGACCGGACGCCATCCTCGCTTCGAAAACCTCCGTCCTCATTCAGCGGGGATTCATGCTCCGACTCGCTCGCGCTCTCGGGTTCCTGGCGCCCATCGCGGTCGTCGGTTTCGTGACCGTCGTGATGGGCACCTCGCCGGCGGTCACCGGATCGGCGCGCGCCCTGCAGCTGCTGATCGCCGTGCTGGCCCTGCTTGCTGGCATGACCTCCATGGCACTGGCGACGTGGAGCTATTTCGGCTGGCGGCTCAACCGCCTGGCGAAGGCGCTTGAAGACACGCTCGATGCCGATGAGCCGGTCAAGCTGCGAGTGTCCGGCGTGCCCGCCGAGCGGCGCCTGGCACGGGCCTTCAACGCTGCCGCGCGGGCCTTCCTGCAGGTCGAGGTCCGGGCCACGCACGATCGGCTGACCGGCATCGCCAACCGGGAGACGCTGCTGACCACCCTGGTGGCCGAGGTCGAGCGCGCCGCGCGTCACCACACCTGGCTGTCAGTGGCCTTCATCGACATCGACCGCTTCAAGCCGATCAACGACTCGTTTGGCCACAACTCCGGCGACGCCGTGCTGCGCCAGGTGGCGTCCCTGGTGGCCGATCACATTCGCGCCTCCGACCTGTTCGGTCGCTACGGCGGCGAGGAGTTCATGCTCATCCTGCCGGAGACGCAGCCGGACGAGGCGGTGGTGCTGGCCGAGAAGCTGCGCAACCTGGTTGCCACCAGCGCACTGGTCATCGCCGGCGGCCAGCGCCTGCAGGTCACGATCAGCGTCGGGGTGGCCGGCGATGTCGGCTCGCAGCTGCAGGTCGACGCCCTGGTCGACCAGGCCGATGCGGCCATGTACGCGGCCAAGTCGCTCGGTCGCAACCGCACCTACCTGTATCGCGCCGTGGACGAGAACGCGCCGGTGCGGCGTGCGCCGATCTCGGGGGAGCATCGGGCGGCGGCCACCGCCATCGGCCGCTGGGCCAACGACACCGCCACCGAGGCGCTCGCCTCGGTGCTGGCCCCGCAGCCGCACCACCGTGGGCGACCATCGGACATGATCGCCTCGCTGGCGACCGGCATCGCGCTGGAGATGGGGCTTCCGCGCGAGGAGATCGAGCGCATCCGCGTAGCCAGCCTGCTGCATGACCTGGGCAAGCTGGCCGTCCCCTCGGAGATCCTTGACAAGCCCACCGCCCTGTCTGACGGCGAGTGGCAGGCAATCGGCGAGCACCCGCGCATCGGCCAGGTCATCCTGGAGCAGGCATCCGGCCTGCGCGAGGCCATCCCAGTGGTGCTGCATCACCACGAGCGCTACAACGGCGGCGGCTACCCGCACGGGCTGCGCGGCAACGAGATCCCGATGGGCGCGCGCATCGTCTCGGTGGCCGATGCCTACCATGCCATGGTTCACGACCGGCCCTACAAGACGGCGCTGACCCACGAGCAGGCGCTGGGCGAGCTGAGGGCTAATGCCGGCACGCAGTTCGACCCGGAGGTGGTGAACGTCTTCTGCGCCGTGTACGCCGAGGGCGTGCCGCCTGACGGGCTGGAAGAGGTGTACCGCCTCCACGAGCGAGCGCGTGGCGGGCTGGAGCGGGTCGATCCGCATGCGGCGGCAGCCGTGCTGCACGGCACGCACCGGCACGACCACCCAGCACCGGCGCCGGCGAAGCCGAAGCGGAGCGCCACCAGCCGGAAGCGGCGTACCCCGGCCGCCCCCGCCGAGCTGCAGGCGGACGTGCCAGTGCCCACGCAGGTCCGCGAGGCGACCGGCTAGATGCGGCGGTCCTGTCTCACCATGATCCCCGCGATCCTGGCGGCGCTGACCCTGGCGCCGTATTCGGCGTTCGCCTCGGTTCCCGAGCAGCCCATTGGCAGCGAGATCGTGGTCGCAGCCGAACCCTCGCCGGGACCGTCGCTGCCGGACGTGCAGCCGCCGGACGCGACCGTCGAGCCGGGACCGGCTGATGCGTCCGCCGCGCCGGCACCGGCTGCCCCCGAGAGGCCTTCGGCTGCACCCAGCCACGCGGCCCCGAAGGCATCGCCACCGGCCCCCGCCGCGCGCTCACATCAGCCCGAGGCAAAGCCGCGAGCAGGCAGCTCCGATCAGGGCCCGCGCGGCCATGCGGCGCCGGTTGCCGATCCGTCGCGCAATCCGCGTCGCGCCAGGAGCTCGGCATCGCCTGAAGGAACCGCGCCGGTCCAGACACCCGCGGCGCCGGGCACCGGCGCCGCGAATCCCGTACTGCCGGAGCCCGATCCTTTGCCGCTGGTGCTGATTGTCGGGATGGCTGCGGTGGCCGCCGTGGCTCTGGGCGGAAGCCTGTGGGTGGTGCTCGCCAACCGGCGCGAGCGGGCAGCCGCCGATCCGGGGACGCCCGCGGGCATGCCCGCCGTGGACCAGCGCGCCATTCGCCGCGCACGGATGCGCGTGCCACAGGACCCGATCCTGGCCGGTATGGGCCTCGACCCGGCCGAGGAGGAGCCGCAGCTCGGCCCGCGCAAGCCTGACGCGACGCGTCGCCGGCGCCGGCCGCTCCGCTAGAAGGGCGTTTCCCAGGCGCTGGCCAGCGCCTTGCCGGGCAGGCTGAGCAGCGCGTCCGCCAGCTCTATTCGCAGCTCCGTCCCCTCGACCTCGCCCAGCCGACGAGCAACAACGCCGGCCGCACGGCAGCCTGCGGCCATGCCATCGGCCTTCGCTGGGTCCACCGCCACCAGCACGCGCCCGGCTGCCTCGCCGAAGAGACCGGCGGTAGGAAGTGAAGCCTCTTCATCCGGCAGGCGCACGCGCGCGCCATTGCCGGAGGCGATCACCATGCGGGCCAGCGCCACGCCGATGCCACCGATGGACACGTCGTGCGCCGCGGCCAGCAGCCCGGCTGCTCCCAGGCCGGGGAGCAGCTTGACGAGGCGTACCCCCGCCGGCAGGTCCAGGTGCGGCATCCCGCCGCGCCGCCCACGTCGCCAGGCAAGCTCTGACGCCGCCATGGCTGATGGATCTCCGGCGGGCTCGCCGAGCAGCCAGACCTCCTGCCCGCTGTCCCAGGCCATGGGCACCAGCGCCGAACGATCGGCCAGCAGGCCCACCGTGCCGATCACCGGCGTCGGCAGGATGCGGCCGCCGGGTGACTGGTTGTAGAGGCTGACGTTGCCCGACGCGATGGCAATGCCCAGCGCGCGGCAGGCGTCGGCCATGCCGTCCACCGCCTTGGCCAGCTCCCAGTAGCCGGCGGGATCCTCCGGCGACCCGAAATTCAGGCAGTTGGTGATGCCGATGGGCGTGGCACCGCCGACCGCCACGTTCAGCGCACCCTCCAGCACCGCGGCCACGCCGGCCAGCCGCGGGTCCAGCGCGCCCAGACGACCGGGTCCGTCCAGCGACAGCGCCAGGGCGCGGTTCGTGCCCTTGACGCGAAGCAGCGCCGCGTCGCCGGCGCCGGGGCCGACCATCGTGTTCGTGCCGTTCATGTGGTCATAGCGGCGCCACACCTGGCGGCGGCTGCGCACGTTCGGCGCGGCCAGCAGCTCCAGCAGGGTGGCGGCCGATGGTCGTTCCGCCGCCACGTCGTCCAGCCGCTGTGCGCGGCGTTCCTCCAGGTCGGGCGGTGGCGCGGCCGGCGGCACGTAGCGTGGGGCGTCGTCCGCCAGCGCGCGGCCGGGGATCTGGCACACCACGCTGCCGCCGAACGTGGCACGCACCACCGGCTCCTCGATGACGCGGCCGATGGTCACCGCGTGCAGCTCGTACCGCGCGAATCCGGCACGCACCTCGTCCTCGTGTCCGGCGCGGACCACCAGCAGCATCCGCTCCTGCGACTCGGACAGCAGGACCTCGTACGCGCTCATCCCCTCCTCGCGCAGCGGCACGAGATCGAGGTTCACCTCCGCCCCGCAGCCGCCGCGCGCCGACAGCTCGGCCAGCGCGCATGTCAGCCCCGCCGCGCCCAGGTCCTGCATGGCGACCACCGTCTCCGAGCCCGACAGCTCGAGGCAGGCCTCCATCAGCAACTTCTCGAGGAAGGGGTTGCCCACCTGGACCGCCGGTCGCCGCTCGTCGTTCGCCCCGTCCAGGCCGGCCGAGGCGAAGCTGGCGCCCTGGATGCCGTCGCGCCCGGTTGAGGCGCCGACCAGCATCAGCGCGTTTCCCGCGCCGCCCGCCCTGGCCAGTGTCAGCTCCTCGTGGCGCGCGAGGCCGACGCACATGGCGTTGACCAGCGGGTTGCCGTTGTAGCCGGCATCGAAGCCGATCTCGCCGCCCACGTCCGGGATGCCAATGCAGTTGCCGTAACTGGCGATGCCGGCCACCACGCCGTCGAACAGGTACCGGTTGCGGGATGCCGTCGCTGCGTCGGTCGTGCCGGCGCGGTCCTCGTCCTCCGAGAGCGGGCCGAAGCGCAACGAGTTGAGGAGTGCCATCGGCCTGGCGCCCATGGTGAAGACGTCGCGGATGATGCCGCCCACCCCGGTGGCCGCCCCCTGGTAGGGCTCGACGGCGCTCGGGTGGTTGTGCGACTCGACCTTGAAGACCACCGCCAGCCCATCGCCGATGTCCAGCGCTCCGGCGTTCTCGCCCGGTCCCACCAGCATGCGATCCGACGTCCTCGGCAGCGCGGCAAGCAGCGGCCGCGAATGCTTGTAGGCGCAGTGCTCCGACCACATTGCGCCGAACATGCCCAGCTCGATCTCGTTCGGCTCGCGGCCGAGCGCCTCGATCACCAGGCGGTATTCATCCTCGGTCAGCCCGTGACGCTCGGCGGGCGCGGCGATGCTCACGCGACGGCGCTCACCCTTGGCGGTCGGCAGGCGGGAAGGGGCGATCCATGTCGAGCTCCAGCAGCAGCGCGCCGCCGGCCGCGGCCAGCATGCACACCAGGAACAGGGTCTCGACGCCCTGGATGGTGAAGGCGGCGCGGGCCAGCCCCACGCCCAGGCCGACCATGGTAATGGCCAGTACCCACAGCCGCAGCCGCGGGATATCTGGGATGCGATCCGGCAGGAAGACCGTGGCCGCCACACCCAGCAGGGCCAGCAGCAGCAACAGGCTGATGGTGTTTCCGGCTGCGGTCAGCCGCGGCAGCAGGAAGACGGCTCCCAGCACCGCGCCGCCGCCCATCAGCCAGCCGGAGAGGGTCGTCGGCCAGGTGAACGGCAGGTCCGGGCCGGTGCTCGACGCAGCGACCGCCGGAGGATGTGGCGCGGCTGACGTCGGCGGCGGGGTCGGAGGCGGAGGCGATTCGCCCGGCTCGGCCGGCCGCTCCGCCAGCGCGGGCTCGTCCAGCATCGGCTTGGGCGGGGCGTGCTGGTCCACCGGCGCCGGCTCGTCCATGGCTGCCGGCTCCTCAACGGCTGTTGGCTCCTCGGGTGCTCGCTCCTCGGGTGCTCGCTCCTCCGGCAGTGGCAGCTGCGCGGAGGTATCGCTGAGCGTCGCCTCATCGGCCGCGGCATCGGGCCAGGGCGGCGCGGCCGGGATCCGCGATTCGGTGTCGACTTCCAGGGTCGTGCCGCAGCTGGGGCAGAAGCGAGCATCGGCCTCGACCTCGGTGCCGCACTTTGGACAGAAGTGGTCCGGCATGGCTCAGCTCCGCCCGAAGCGGGTGATGCAGCCGATGACCACGATCAACCCGGCCAGCGCGAAGATGATCCCCGCCGGGCTCAGCTCGCGCAGGATGCCGATCAGGTCGGAGCCCCCGCCGCCAAACACCTCGACCACCACGAACAGCAGCACCAGGCCGGCTGCCCACAGCAGCGCGATCACCAGGCCAGCCATCTGCGCCGTACCCGGCTGCGCGCGAACGACGCCGGGCACCGCCAGACCCACCAGCAGCAGGACCAGCAGCGGCGCGGGTGCGGCGAACCCGAAGTAGGCCTGCGAGGTCAGGCCGGAGATGCCCCCGTAGCCGGACCAGAAGGCGATGCCGTAACCGGTCGGGTCGCCGAAGGCGCGGTCGTACAGCGAGCCCGTGCCCAGCGCGAAGGGCAGCAGCCAAGCCAGTGCGATGCCGATGGCGCCGACCAGCAGGACCACCGGCCCGAGCAGCGCTCCGTGTGCCACGCGCGGAGCCGGACCGATCTCGTCAACCGGCACACCGGCTGCCGCGGCCTGGAGGTTGGCGCCGCAGTTCTGGCAGAACGCGACGCCGGCGCGGTTGTGGGTGCCACAGCGCGGGCAGGCTTGCGTGCCCTCCGGCGCGGCAGGCCGCGCGACAGTGGTCGGGGCACCGGCAGCCACCAGCCGCTGGCCGCAGTTGCTGCAGAAGGCAATGCCCGGCCGGTTCTCGGTTCCGCAGCGCGGGCAGCGGGTGCTCTCACCCGGCTCGGTGGCTGGGACGCTGTGCGCCGGCACGGCGCCGACGGCCGCCGCCTCGGTGCCGTAGGCCTCGACCTCGGCGGGTGGCGGAGCGGGTGCTTCCGGCTCGACGGGTGGCTCCGGCTCGACGGGTGGCTCCGGCTCGACCGGGACGTCCTGCGAGGGCCAGGCCGGCGTTTCGAACTCGGCACCCGGGTCGGACGGCTGGCGGTGATCGGGATCGTCAGGCGCCAGGTCGCGGTCTTCCCGCTCGTCGTTCTGCATCGGGCGTCTCAGCTCCTACGGGCCGGGGGCGACGCTCAGCATCATAGCCGACGCTCGGCGGCCGCCGGCTGAGCGACCAGCCAGCGGGCGAGGGAGCGCAGGATGCGCAGGCCGTCGGTGCCGCCCACCTCGGGCTCTGCCGCTCGCTCCGGATGCGGCATCAATCCCAGCACGTTGAGTCGCTCGTTGACGATGCCGGCAATGCTGCGCAGCGAGCCGTTGGGATTGGCGTCCGGCGAGGTGGTGCCGCTGGCATCGGCGTAGCGCAGCACCACCTGCCCGCCTTCCTCGAGCCGGTCCAGTGTCTCAGCATCGGCATAGAAGCGACCCTCGCCGTGCGAGATCGGCAGGCGGATGACCTCGCCGGGCGCAATCTCGTCCACGCCCAGCCACGGGCCGACGGCGCGCTCGACGCGCAGAGCCTGCCAGTCGCAGCGGAACTGCAGGTGGTCGTTGCGCATCAGCACGCCGGGAAGCAGGCCCGCCTCGCACAAGATCTGGAAGCCATTGCACGAGCCGATGACCGGGCCGCCGGCCTCCGCGAAGGCGGCCACCGCGCTCATCACCGGTGAGAAGCGCGCGATCGCGCCGGTGCGCAGGTGATCGCCGTGGGCGAAGCCACCCGGCAGCACCACGGCATCCACCTCGCCGAGCTCCGGTGAGGCGTGCCACACGGTGCGCGCCTCCCAGCCGACGACCTGAGCGACATCCAGAAAGTCGCGATCCGACCAGGTGCCCGGGAAGACGACGATTGCCACCCGCGGCCGCGCGGCCATCAGTCCAGCGCCTCTGCGATGGCGTCCGGCTCCGCGCGCAGCTCCCAGTCGGCGGTCTCCATCACCGGGTTGGCCAGCAGGCGGCGGCACATGGTGGCCACCGCATCCTCGGCCGCGGCGTGGTCCTCGGCATCGAAGGCGATGCGCAGCAGCTTGCCGGCGCGCACCTCCTCGACCGAGGTGAAGCCCAAGGCGTGCAGCCCACCGGCGATGGTCTGGCCCTCGGGATCGGCGATGCCCGGCCGCAGGCGGACGTGAACGTCCGCGTACCAGCGCACTAGGCCGATGCCTCCGCGCCGCCCCACCGCTCCCCGGTCAGCCGCTCGTAGGCGGTCACGTAGCGGTCCCGCGTGCCGGCGATCACATCGTCCGGCAGCGCCGGCGCCGGCGGCTCCTTGTTCCAGCCCGACGCCGACACGAAGTCGCGCACGTACTGCTTGTCGAAGCTGGGCGGTGAGGAGCCGGGCGCATACTGCTGGGCGTCCCAGAAGCGGGAGCTGTCCGGGGTCAGCACCTCGTCGATCAGCGCCACCTGGCCGTCGATCCAGCCGAACTCGAACTTCGTGTCGGCCAGGATGAGGCCCACGTCGGCCGCCCGCTCGGCGCCGGCGCGGTACAGCGCCAGCGACCGCTCCTCCAGCTCCGCGGCCAACTCGACGCCGACCATGCCGGCCAGCTGCTGGCGGGTGATGTTCTCGTCGTGCCCCACCTCGGCCTTGGTCGACGGCGTGAAGATCGGCTCCGGCAGGCGGTCGGCCTCGCGCAGGCCGGCCGGAAGCTCGTGTCCGACCACCGCGCCGGTGCGCTGGTACTCGGCCCAGCCCGATCCCGCCAGGTAGCCGCGCACCACGCACTCGGCGTCGATGCGCTGCGCACGTCGCACCAGCATGACCCGTCCATCGAGCTCCGGCCCGCGGGCTGCCTCCGGCAGGGCTGCCGGCTCGTCGGCCAGGAAGTGCGTCGGCCCCAGGCCGGCCAGCTGGCGGAACCACCATGCCGAGAGCCGCGTCAGCACGCGCCCCTTGTCGGGGATCGGCTGGTCGAAGACGACGTCGAACGCGGAGAGCCGATCCGTGGCGACCAGCAGCAGGCGCTCGTCGTCCACGGCGTACGTTTCGCGCACCTTGCCGCGGTGGACCAGCGGCAGGTCGGCGATGTGGCTGTGCAGCAGGGTCATGGCATGTCCTCGGCTCTTCCATCGGGTCGGTCGTCGTCGTCGTCGTTGCGGTCCGGATCGTCCCGGGAGCCGCCCAGCTTCCAGCGCCGGCGCGCCCAGCGCTCCAGGCGATCCAGCACGTACAGGGTGACCACCACCAGCACCGCGCCGCCCACCGCGATGACGTACAGGCCTGCGCCGGCGGCCATGCCGATGGCAGCCACGGCCCACAGCGACGCGGCGGTGGTCAGGCCGCGCACGCTGCCGCGGTAGTGCAGGATCGCGCCGCCACCCAGGAAGCCGACGCCGGTCACGATCTGGGCGGCGATGCGGGTGGGATCCGAAATGGGGCCCTGGAAGGCGTAGGCCGATACGACCGTGAAGATCGCCGCTCCCAGGCCCACCAGCGCATGCGTCCGGAAGCCCGCCGGCATGCGCTGCAGCTCCCGCTCCAGGCCGACGACCGCGCCGAGCACCAGCGCAACCGCCATCCGCAGCAGCGGCTCGAGCTGGCTGGCTGCGTCCGGGACCTGCATCAGGTGCTTCCTCCCGTCTCCCTGAGCTCGAGCGTCCACCATGCCGATGCCGCGGCGTGGAGCGCGCCCGCGGCCAGCAGCAGCCCGAGCCAGATCGCCACGAAGCCTAGCAGCAGCAGCAGGGTGTCCGGGCTGGCCAGTCGCCCGTCGCGAAGGCCCACGCCGATGGGCTCCCACAGGACGCCGAGCAGCGCGATCTGCAGGGCGAGTACCGCGGCATCCACCAGTGCCACCACAGCGGCCGTCGCGAGCCGCCGAACCGGCCGACGCCGCATCTCGCTGGCGGCGCGTCGCATCGCATGCAGCGCCTCGCCGCCGCCCAGCCTTCGCAGCGCGACGGCCGCGAAGGCCTGCATGACCACCAGGGCCAGCAGGAGCGCGGTGAGCTGCGGAAGCACCTGGCTGGCGATCCGCAGCAAGACGGGCAGGGTGCCCTCGGCCGACAGGAACGCGCCCTGCGCCACGGTGATCGCCCCGATCAGCGCAGCACCGGCGGCAGCGACCACGGGCAGCGACGATATCAGGACGACCGCGAACGCCGAGAAAGTGTCGCGGGCCATGCCATGCGCTTGCCGTCCCGCGGCCAGGCGTCTCAGCGCCACCTCGCTGGCTGCGCCCAGCAGGCACAGCAGCCCGAAGACCAGGACCCAGCCCGCCGACAGGGCCACAAGATTCCACGGGAAGGTCGACGATGAGTACATGTCAACGCCCAGGCGTTGCACGCCGTCGACGGTCGGTGGGGCGAGCGCCACGACCAGGGGCAGCCAACCGAGGTAGGCCAGCCACGCCAGGGTGCCAGCGGGCCAGAGATCCGCGCGGTCGCCCGCCACGGCCAGCGCGCGGCGCGCGTTCGCCAACCAGCCGCGCATCGGCCTAGTCGTCCAGGGCCAGCGCGTCGTAGGTCGCCTGGATGCCGCCCAGGTGATGCTCGAGGTTCATGGCGGCTTCGATCTCGGCGTTCGACAGCCATTCGCCGATGCCCGGGTCGGCCAGCACCTCGGCGCGGAAGTCACCGGCACCGCCCCAGGCGCGCTTGGCGGCGCCCTGCACCAGGCGGTAGGCCTGCTGGCGATCGGCGCCCTTCGCGACGAGGGCCAGCAGCAGCGCCTCGGAGTAGACCATGCCGCCCAGCAGGCCCAGGTTGGCGCGCATCCGGTCCACGTCGACCTCCAGGCCATCCAGGACCCCGGCCAGCGTGCGGGTGGCATAGGCCGCCACGCCGAGCGCCCGCTCGAACACGAAGCGCTCGGCGCTGGAATGGCTGATGTCGCGCTCGTGCCAGAGCGCCATGTTCTCCAGCGCGACGAGCGCGTCGGCGCGCAGCAGCCTGGCCAGGCCGGTGACCCGCTCGGTCAGGATCGGGTTGCGCTTGTGCGGCATGGCGCTGCTGCCCTGCTGGCCGCCACCGAACGGCTCGAAGGCCTCGCCGACCTCGGTGCGCTGCAGGTGACGCACCTCCACGCTGATGCGCTCCAGCGTGCCGCCCAGGATGGCGAGCGCGGTCAGCAGCTCGGCGTGGCGATCGCGGCTGACGACCTGGGTGGCCGCCGGGTCCGGCGTCAGGCCGAGCGCCGCGCAGACGTGGCGCTCGACCGCCGCACTGACGTTGGCGTGGCTGCCGACCGCCCCGGAGATCTTGCCGACCGCGATACCCTGGCGAGCCCGCTGCAGCCGTTCGCCGTCACGCAGCAGCTCGGCGTACCAGCCGGCGGCCTTGAAGCCGAAGGTGATCGGCTCTGCGTGGATCCCGTGGCTGCGACCGACCATGGGGCTGGACCGATGCTGCAGCGCCAACCGCCGCACCACCTCTTGCAGCCGGGCCAGCTCCGCCTCCACCAGCGACGTGGCCTCGCGCAGCGTGACCGCCGTGGCCGTGTCCAGCACGTCCGAGCTGGTCAGGCCGTAGTGCAGCCAGCGGCCCTCCGCGCCGAGCCGCTCGGTCACGCTCCGCAGGAAGGCGATGACGTCGTGCTGTGACTCCTGCTCGATCTCGCGAGCGCGCTCCGCGTCCACCTCGTCGGACGACAGCGCGCCGCGAATGCGCTCCCAGTCGGAAGCCGGGATGACACCTTCCTCGGCCAGCGCCTCGGCCGCCAGCAGCTCGATGCGCAGCCACAGCTGGAGCTTGCGCCGCTCCCCGAACAGCTCCCGCATCTCGGGCAGCGCGTAGCGGTCGATCACGGTGCAAGGATAGGCGGACGAACCGTTGATGCCCGCCGACGCGACGCAACAGGCTTGTCCGCCGGGCCGGCGCGGCGGTATGCTGCTCCGCGGTGCGCGCCGCTCCGCGCGCAACCCTCGTCCGGTTCCCACGCAACCGGTCCGCGAGGGCAAAGGGGACGTCCGGTCCTCGGGGCATCGACGGTCACCGGGCCTTCGCGGGCGTCGGGCAGCGTGGGTGTTCCCGGCGTGCCGATGAAGGGAACGCACACGTGACCGAGCAGAAGGCGCTGAAGCGCCGAGTTCGCAACCGCATGTCCAAGACCGGCGAGCGCTACACCGCCGCCCGCCGCCAGGTGCTGTCCGCGCGACGCGCACCCACCGCCTCCGCTCCTGAGAAGCCGCGGCGACTCATACCGCCGCCAGGCTTGACGAGCGACGCCGCGTTGCGCGAGCGCACGGGCCACGGCTGGACCGAGTGGATCGGCATCCTCGACGCCTGGGGCGCCGAGAGCCGGCCGCACATCGAGATCGCGCGCTGGCTGAACCGCGACAGCGGCGTCGACGGCTGGTGGTCGCAGCAGGTGACGGTGGGCTACGAGATCGCCATCGGCCGTCGGGTGACCGGCCAGCGGGGGGATGGCACGTTCTCGGCGACCGCCACGCGAACCCTGGCTGCCCCAGTGGTGGACGTCCTCGAAGCGGTGACCGATGCGGGGCTGCGGGAGCGCTGGCTCCCGCGCGCGCCGCTGGTCGAGCGGCCGACCCGCGCGGAGCGCACCGCGCGCTTCGACTGGGACGGCGACGGCAGCCGGGTGGTGTTCTGGTTCGAGGACCTCGGAGATGCGAAGAGCCGGGTCGCCATGGAGCACGAGCGCCTGGCCGACGTCGAGGAGGTTGGCCGCATGAAGGCCTACTGGCGCGCGGCCATGCTGCGGCTGAAGGAGCACGTCGAGGGCTGAGGCCCCTCAGGCTCGGGGGTCGATGCCCAGCTCGGCCCCCGACGCCTGCTGCTCGCGGAAGGCTGCCAGCCGGTCGGCGACATCCGGGTCAACGAGCGCAAGGATGCGCGCCGCCAGGTGGCCCGCGTTCTTGGCGCCGGGTGAGCCGATGGCGACCGACGCCACCGGAACGCCGGGCGGCATCTGCACGATCGAGTAGAGGGCGTCGGCTCCGCCCAGGGCGCCGCCGTCCAGCGGGATGCCGATGACCGGCCGAGCCGTCACGCTGGCCAGCACGCCGGGCAGATGTGCAGCCAGCCCGGCCGCGCCGATGAAGACCTGGACTCCCCGGCCTTCCGCCTCTGCGACGTAGGTGCGCAACGCCTCCGGCTGGCGGTGGGCGCTGATGACCGATGCCTCCCAGCCGATGGCGTAGCCGTCGAGCACGTCGAAGCAGCCCTTCAGCGCAGGCAAGTCCGAACGGGAGCCGCAGATGACGGCGACGCGGGCACCATCGGCCATGGGTCGCGAAGGATAGACGCTCAGGCTGGGGAGGGTCGGGCGAAGCGCAGGTAGAGGGCCGGCATGATGAACAGGTTGAGCAGCGTCGAGGTCACCAGGCCGCCAAGGATCACGACCGCCATCGGGTGCTCGATCTCGTGTCCCGGGATGTCGCCGGCGATAACCAGCGGAATGAGAGCCAGCCCGGTGGCCAGCGCGGTCATCAGGATTGGCGACAGCCGCTCGCGCGCGCCGCGCAGCACGAGCTCCGGGCCGAACGCCATTTCCTCGTAGCGCTCGATGTACTGGTAATGGTTGATGAGCATGATGCCGTTCCTGGCGGCGATGCCCAGCACCGTGAAGAAGCCAACCAGCGACCCCAGTGACAGGACTCCTCCGGATACCCAGGCCGCCAGCACGCCGCCCACCAGCGCCGAGGGGAGGGTCACGAAGCTCAGCACGGCAAGGCGGCCGCTGCGGTAGGACGCGTGGAGGAGCAGCAGCACGACGGCGGCTGCCACCACGCCGAACAACAGCAACCGCCCCTGCGCAGCGTCGCGCTCGGCGTGCTCCCCCAGCATCTCAGGGTGGTACTCGAGCGGAAACTGGACCTGGTCGACCGCGCGCCGCACGTCCTCGACCACCGACCCCAGGTCGCGGCCCTCCACGTTGGCGGACACATCGATCCGCCGCGCGAGGCCCTCGTGGCTGATGCTGTTCGGCGTGGCGGCCAGCTGCACGCTGGCTACGTCGGCCAGACGGACGCGTCCGCCATCTGGTGTATCGAGCGGCAGGTTCTGGACGTCGGTGATCGAGCGGCGCGTTTCCGGTGTGCTCCAGACGTGGACGTCGAACGCCTTCCCGCCATGGAAGACGTCGCCGACCTCCTCGCTGGCCAGCAGCACGCCGGCCGCGCGGCGGACGTCGCCGGGCTTCAGGCCGTAGCGCTCGGCGGCCTGCAGGTTGACCTCGACCTCCACCTGCGGGACCGTGGTCTGCAGCTCGACCTGCAGGTCGACGATGCCATCGATCTGCCCCAGCGCCGTCTCGACCTCATGCGCCTTGTCACGCAGCACGGCCAGGTCCGGCCCGTAGATGCGGATCACGATCGCCTCGCTGGTCCCGGTCAGCACCTCGCGGATGCGCTCTTTGAGGTAGGTCTGCACGTCGCGGCGCAGGCCGGGATAGCCGTTCACCACCTCCTGGACCGATGCCAGCGTGGCGTCATAGTCGACCGACGGGTCGACGCTGATCCAGTTCTCGCCGAAGTCGACGCCCACCACTTCATCGGCCAGGAAGGCCTGTCCGATGTGCGATCCGCAGTTGCGCACCCCGGGGATGGCGCGTAGCTCGATGCAGGCCCGTGTGGACACCCGGACCTCCTCGTCGAGTGAGGTGCCGGGGGCGGTCACCCAGTGCATGAGGAAGTCGCGCTCCTTGAAGTCGGGGAGCAGGGACTGCCCCAGCTGGGGGAAGACGACGGCCCCGCTGAGGGCGATGACCGCCACCGCGGCGTAGGCGGGCCGCGCGGACCGTACCAGCCGGCCAAGCACCGCCTCGTAGCGCCTCTGCAGCCACTGGGCGACCGGTGACTCCCGCCGCTCGAGCGAGGCGTCGCGCAGCAGCAGCAGGGCCATGGCCGGCGTGGTGGTGAGCGCGACCAGCAGCGAGGCGAGCACAGCCAGGCCATACGAGATGGCAAGAGGCTGGAAGAAGCTGCCCGACAGGCCCTCGATGAAGAACACCGGCGTGATGGCCACCACGTCGATCAGCGTGGCGTAGATGATCGCGCCCCGGACCTCCAGCGACGATTCAAGGATCACCCGGCTGGCGGGAGCGGGCGCGGCCGATCTCCGGTTCTGGCGAAGGCGGCGGACGATGTTCTCCACGTCGATGATCGCGTCGTCGACCACCACCCCGACGGAGATCACGAAGCCGGCCAGCACCATGGTGTTGATGGTCGCGTCACGCGCGTACAGGACAAGGGCGGCCGACATCAACGACAGCGGGATGGCCACCATGCTGATGAGTGCCGTGCGCCAGTCGTAGAGGAACAGCAGCAGCACGAGCACCACCAGCAGGCTGCCGAGCAGCAGCGCGTTCGTCAGGTTCCCAAGCGCGCTTTCGATGAAGGTCGCTGGCCGGAACAGCGTCGAGTCCAGCTCGATTCCCTGCAGCCCGGGCCGCAGGGCGGCCAGGGCATCCTCCACGCCGCGCGTCACCTCGAGCGCATTGGCCCACGGAAACTTCTCCACGATGAGCATCAGGCCCGGCCCATCGTTGATGACCGCGTCGCCGAAGAGCGGCTGATGGCCGGTGGCGAGGGTCGCGAGCTGCGACAGCGAAACGCTGCTGCCGTCCTCTGCCTCGATGCTGACGTGGCGGAGGTCGTCGCTGGTTCGGATGGTCGGCCGGTGACGCACCACCAGGCGCTGGCTGGCAGTCTCGACGAACCCGCCGGTGCCGATGATGTTGCCATCGGCGAAACGCAGGATGCCCTCGTCAAGGGCATCGGCGGTTGCCTCCATGACCTGCTGCAGGGAAATCCCGCGGTCAGCCATCCGGGTGGGATCGAGCTGGACGTGCAGCTGCTGGAGCCGCTCACCCCAGATCGCCACGTTGGCCACGCCGGGAACGCCGAGCAGCTTCGAGCGGATGGTCCAATAGGCCATGGTCGACATGTCGATGAGCGAGTGCTCGTCGGACGACATGCCGATCTTCATGATCCGGCTGGTGGCAGAAAGGGGCTGCATCATGAACGGTGGGCTGGCCCAGGTCGGCAGCGTATGGGCGACCGTGTTAATGCGCTCCTGGACGACCTGCCGCGCCAGGAGCAGGTCGGTTCCTGATTCGAAGATCAGCTCGATGGACGAGAGGTCGCGGACCGATTTCGAGCGGATGATGTCCAGCCGGTCGACCCCGGCCAGGACCTGCTCCAGTGGCACCGTCACCAGCGTCTCGACTTCCTCGGCCGACAGGCCGAGCGCCGATGTCTGGATCTCCACGCGAGGCGGAGCGAACTCGGGGAAGACATCAACCGCCATGTCGTCGACATGGGTGCCCCCGAACACGAGGATGCCGAGTGCCCCGGCCAGGACGATGAATCGGAATCGCAGGCTGGCCGCGACGATCGCCCGCATCATGACCTTTGCCCCGCCCCGCTCATCGGCTCAGTGGTCGCCGCCGATCCCAGTCTCGGCGCCGTACAGCTCCATGGCGCCCACCACCACCACGCGCGAATTCGCCGGAGGGCCGTGGGCCAGCACCGCAGTCCCGGCCGCGACCTCCACGACCTCGACCGCCTCGCGCGCGTAGGTCAACGACGCCCGCTCGAGGTAGATCCACGCATGGCCTGCGGCGTCGTACACGACCGCCGATTCCGGCACGCCATGCGGTGCGGCGCTGGGGACCAGGGATGTCTCCAGGGCCAGGCGCTCGGCCGCGTCCTCCGTCAGCACCAGGGTGACCCGGCCGTCGCCTTCCTCTTCGACCTCGACGGCCGGCGCCGGGGGAGCAGCCTGCGCCGCACCTCCGCCGCAGCTCGCCAGCGTGATGCAGGCCACGCCGAGGGCAACGCGCAGTCCAGTCATGGGGTGGCCACCGGCTGCCGCTCGCCAGGCAGGCCGTCCATTGCCGGCAGCGATGGGCGCACCCGGTCCGCGTCCGCTCCGCGACCGAGGTACGCCGGCGGGATGACGAGCAGGCTGACCAGTACGGTCGACAGCAGTCCGCCGAGCGCGACGACCGCCAGCGGCCCCAGTAGCTCCAGGCCTGCGCGGTCGCCCAGGACGGCGAACGGCAGCAGGCAGGCTCCCGCCGCCAGCGCAGAGGTAAGGATGGGCAGCACCCGATCGGCAGACGCATTGAGCACCGCGCTGGCGGTGGGGGTTTCGCCCTGGCCACTCTCGACGGTGCGGAGCTGGGCGAGCATGACCGCCGAGCTGCGGGCGGCCAGCACGATCACCACCGCGAAGCCCATCACCATGCCCAACGAGGGCTGCGCACCGGTTATCAGGGCCGCGACAGCGCCGCCGGAGGCGGCCGCCGGCAGGGTGAGCAGGGCCAGCCCTGCCAGACGCCAGCTCTCGAATGCGGCCTGCAACACCAGCAACAGGGCTGCCAGGGCGGCCAGCAGGGCAAGCGCCAGGCCCATCATTTCCTCGGCGCGCGCCTGCGCCGGCGCCATCAGCTCCGCGTAATGCTCCAGCGGGAATTCGACGGCGGCGATCGCGCTGCGCAGGTCGGCGGCCACTTCGTCGAGGGATCGTCCGCTGGTGCCGATGGCGATGTCCGCATAGCGGGCGACGCCCTCGCGCTCGATGACGCTCGGCCCGTCAACCACCCGCACGTCGGCAACCGCCGACAGCGGAACCTGCTCCCCGCTCGGCGTATCGATCAGGAGGTTGCCGATGCTGTTGACGTCGGCGCGCAGCTGGGGCGCCCCCCAGACCACGACCTCGAACACCTTTTGGTCCTCGAACAGCGCGCCCACCTCGATGCCGGAAAGCAGGGTCGTGGCCGAGCGGCGCACGTCGCCGGGCGTGACGCCATACCGCTCCGCGGCGCCGATGTCCACTTCGATTTCCAGCGCAGGCTCGGTTGGCGTGGCACGGCGCTCGACGCTGGCAACGCCATCGATGCCGGCAGCCGCGTCCACAATCTCGCCGGCCTTCGCGTCGAGCACGGCCGCGTCATTGCCGTACACGCGCACCACCAGGTCCTCGCCGCTGCGGCCCAGGACCGTCTCGATGCGGCGTCCCCCGTACGTCATCATCCGCGCGTCGATGCCCGGGTAGCTCTCGATTGCCAGCCTGACGCCCGATACGGCCGACGCGTCGGCGTCGGGGGACAGGCTGACCCACACCTGCGCACTGTCCACGCCGACCACCTGGTCGGACAGGATGGCGCGGCCGATGTGCGCGCCGACGTTGGCGACTCCCTCCACCGCCTGCAGCTCGTCGATCAGGCCGCTTAGCAGGCGGGAGGTCTCCCCGCGCGACGTGCCCGGCGGGGCATGCACGTCGATTAGCAGCGCGCGCTCGCGGAACTCCGGCAGCAGCGACCCGTCGGCTCGCGGCGCAAGGCTGATCGCGCTCAGCGCCACCACTCCGATGGTGACCGCTGTCGCGAACCCCAGAGCGGAGCGACGGCGGTCAACCAGGCGCTGCAGGATCGTGCGGTAGCGCGTCACCAGCCAGGCACGTGCCGGCGAGCGGCGACGCTCACCGTCGGCGGACAGCAGCAGCCGGGAGAGCGCCGGTACCACGGTGAGGACGACCGCGGTCGACGCCACGGCCGCCACCGCGTAGGCGCCGGCGAGGGCCGGGGCGAACGCGTGCGCCTCGCCTGGGATGAAGAAGGCCGGGACGATGGCGATCAGGGCGATGACCAACGCGTAGGCACCAAGGCGCCGTGCGTCGAACACGGCGGTGTCGGCGGGCCCATACAGCGTCTCGTGGACCGCCGTCACCATGTCGTCCACGACGACAGCCAGCGCGAGCGCCAACCCGGTCAGCACCACGACGTTGAAGGTCACACCCAGGAGGTGCAGGACCAGGGCCCCGACGACCATGGCCGCTGCCAGACCCAGGCCGGCAACCACCGCGGCGCGAAGGCTGTACAGCAGGATGGCGAGCACGGCGAAGGCCAGCAGGAAGCCGATGGCGGCTGCCAGCGCCACGTTCACCATCGCGTCCGTCACGTACTCCGCCGGGCGGTAGACCGTGCGGTCAAGCTCAATGCCCGGCAAGCCCGGCGCCAGCGCATCGAGCGCCGCGTCCAGGGCGGCAGTCACTTCCAGTGTATTGGCATTTGGGAATTTCTCGACCACCAGCAAGAGCCCGGGCTGGCCGTCGATGATGGCGTCCCCGATCAGGGGCTGGTGGTCCTCGACCACGTCGGCCACGTCCCGCAGTCGGAGCGTGGCGTCGCCGGCGGCCGCGTCGTCGCGTTCCACGACCACGCGACCGAGGTCCGTCGCCGAGGTGATCGGCAGCACGTGCTGCACACCGAGCCGCTGGTTGGGCGTCTCGATGAACCCTCCGGTGCCAGGCGTGGAGGCCTCCAGGAACGTCAGCGGCGAGACCCACAGCGAGTTGCCCGTGGTCTTGATGATGTCTTCGAGCGTCGTCTCGTGCGCGGACAGGCGAGCCGGATCCACCAGCACCTGGAGCTGCCGCTCGCGCTGCCCCCAGATCGCCACGTTGGCCACGCCGGGTACGCCCAGCAGCCGCGGCCTAAGCGTCCATCTCGCCAGCACCGACTGCTCGATCAGCGACAGGTCGTCGGACGCGATGCCAATCATCATCACTCGGCTGGCCGACGACATCGGCTCGAGCATGACCGGCGGTCGGGAGACGTTCGGCAGGGCGTGGGCCTGGGTCAGGCGCTCCGACACCATCTGGCGCGCTCGCATCACGTCCGTCCCGGGCTCGAAGGTCAGCGTGATCGACGAGAGGCCGCTGATGGAGCGGGAGTGGATCGAGTCGAGCCACGCGACCCCGTTGAGCAGGTCCGCCTCCAGCGGCACCGTGATCAGCTGCTCCACCTCTTCGGCGGACAGCCCGAGCGCCTCGGTCTGGACCTCGACGAACGGCGGGTTGAACTCGGGGACCGCATCAACCGACACGCTGTTCAGCTGCGTTGCGCCGACGATGATGACCGCGGCGACAAGCCCCAGGATCAGCAGCGCAAAGCGCGATGACCAGCCGGTGATGGCGCTGAAGGCTGTCACCGTCGACCACCCACGCCGATGCACGCGGCACACGACCTCCGTCGTCGAGCGCCCATGACGTTCCTCGCCTGCTCGGGAAGTTCCCCTCTCCCGGCGCCACCCTGGCGTTCGGGGTGCGAAGAATCGTCGCAGCCAGAAGTCCTGTCAATACCTGGCCCAAAAGTATGTTGCCTGGCGGCTCCGAAGCCTATCCGCTGGCCTAGCTTGACGCGAGGCGCCTGACCAGCGGCGCCAGCTCGTCCACCTCGCCCAGCATCAGCGAGGTGATCCCCAGCTCCGCGCGAAGGCGCAGCGCCTTGTCGGTCAGCTCGTCCAGCGACCCGATCCAGATGTGAGGCGAGCCCCGCAGCATCTCCTCGTCCGGGCGCACGCCGAAGCGCTGGCCGATCTCGTCCGCCGCCTCGCGCAGAGCGCTGCGCGCGTCGTCGGTGATGCGCGGCGAGACGCGCGACGGGTAGACGTTCAGCTCCAGCTCGGCAAAGCGCGCGCCGGCCGCCTCGCGCACCCAGCCCACCTTCTCGACGGTCGCCTCCCAGCTGATGCTGGCGTTCTCGCCGCGACCGTCGCGGCCGGCGCGCGGCGCCAGGCTGACGATCTGCGCCTCCCGCGCGGCCAGCTGCAGCACCCGGCGCCCGCCGCCGCCGATCATGAACGGCGGGTGCGGCCGCTGGATCGGCTTCGGCTGCCCGTCCAGCATGCTGATGGTGTAGTGCTCGCCGGCGAAGCTGAACGGCTCGTCGCCGAAGTAGCCCTTCAGCACGGTCACGGCCTCGGCCAGGCGGCTGATGCGGACCGCCGGTGGGTCGTAGGCCATGCCCATGGCGCGGTACTCGCGCAGGTTCCATCCGGCGCCGATGGCCACGTCCAGCCGCCCGTCGGACAGCAGGTCGACGGTGGCCAGGTCGTGGCCCAGCACCGCCGGGTGGCGGAGATCGTTGTTGATCACGAACGGGGCGACCCGCAGCGTGTCGGACAGCGCGGCGACCATGGCCATGGCGGGCGCCGGGGCCAGCTGCGGAACGACGTGGTCGGGGAAGACCAGCGTGTCGAAGCCGAGTGCCTCGGCGCGCCGCACACGTTCGGCGAACTCGCGCGCGCTCATCGGCTCGCTGGCGCCCGCCAGGAAGCGGAAAGGCCTCATGCGCCGACCTCGCGCTGTGCGATGTCGGTGCGGTACTGGCCACCGTCCAGGTCGGCCGCCGCGATGGCCGCGTAGGCCGCTTCCCGCGCGACCGCCAACTCGTCGCCCAGGCCGACGAAGGTCGCCACCCGGCCGCCGGCCGACTCGACGCCGCCCGGCGCGGCGCGCGTGCCGGCATGGAAGCAGAGCACCGGCCCGCCGTCCTCCCGCCCCGCCGGATCGGTTCCCTGCAGCAGGCGGCCGGTGACCGGCGAATCCGGATATCCCTCGGAGGCCAGCACCACGCCCACGGCGGCGCCGGGGCGACCGACCAGTGCGCCTTCCATCTGTCCGCGATCGCCGCTGGCCACGCCCAGCATGGCGGTCGCCAGCTCACCGTCGAGCATCGGCAGCAGGACCTGCGCTTCCGGATCGCCGAAGCGGGCGTTGAACTCGAGCACCATCGGCCCGCGGTCGGTCAGCATCAGGCCGGCATAGAGCACGCCGCGATACGGACTGCGGTCGCGAGCCATGCGCCAGGCGATCGGCTCGAACACGGTGGCCACCGCCTCCTCCAGCTCGCGCGCTCCGAACCAGGGCACCGGCGTATAGGCGCCCATGCCACCGGTGTTGGGACCGATGTCACCGTCGCCCAGCCGCTTGTAGTCGCATGCCGCGCCCAGCGGCACGACAGCTTCACCTGAGACCAGAGCGAAGGCCGATACCTCGCGGCCAACCAGCCGCTCCTCCAGCACCAGCAGCGCGCCGGGCATCGCGCCGTCCAGCAGCACGCGGATGGCGCGCTCCGCCTCCTCGAGATCTTCCGCCACCACCACTCCCTTGCCGGCCGCCAGCCAATCGGCCTTGACCACCGGCGGCCGGTCGAGTGTCCGGGCGTGGGCCAGCGCGTCATCCGCGTCGTGGAAGGTGGCCGAGGGTGCGGTTGGCACGCCGGCACGCTGCAGCTGTTCCTTGGCGAACGCCTTGGACCACTCCAGCCGGGCGGCCGCCCGTGACGGGCCGAAAACCGGCACCGAGGCAGTCTCCAACGCATCGGCCACGCCGGCGGCCACCGATGCATCTGGGCCGATCACCACCATGTCGCAGCGCTCGCGGGCCGCGTAGCGGGCGACCGCTGCCGGGTCCAGCGGGTCCAGGCCGGCGACCGTGTCGGCCACCGCCGGCGTGCCAGCGTTGCCGGGCGCGATGCGCACGCGCCGCACGCCCTCGTCGCGCGACAGCCGCCAGGCCAGCGCGTGCTCCCGCGCGCCCGACCCCAGGACCAGGATGTCCACCCGCTACGGCGATGCGCTGGGGGCGGCGCTGGGCGATGGCTGTGGCGAGGCGCCGGTCAGCTCGCCCAGCCGCTCCAAAATGGGCTCCAGCTCGTTCAGCCGCTCCTGGTAGGTGCCCAGGTCGCCCGCGGCCAGCGCGGCCTGCGCCTCGTCGAACAGGCGCTGCGCCTCCGTCACCAGGCCGGCAACGTCCTCCGGCAGTCCGCCCGGGCCGCCGGGCGTCGGCGGCGCCTGGCCGCCCAGGATCTGCTCGATGGCGTCCTCCACGTTCTCGGCGAAGGCGACCCGGTTGTTGCCGACCATGATGACCCGCACGAACTCGGGGAACGGCGCGCCGCTTGCCTGCAGGAAGATCGGCTCCACGTAGACCAGGCCGTCCTCGCCGAGCGGCAGCACCAGCAGGTTGCCGCGGATGATGGACGAGCCGGACCGCTGCCAGACGCCGAACTGGGCGGCGATCGCGTCGTTCTGGTCGATCCGCGCCTCCACCAGCGCCGGGCCGTCGGTCGAGGTGTCATTCGGGAAGTGGAAGGCGATACGCTGCCCGTACACCCCCGGGTCCATGCGCGCCGCGGTCCAGGCGATCATGTTCGGCCGCTGCTCGGGCACCAGCGGCTGGATGAGCACGAACTCCGCCTCGTCCTCGCCGGGGATGCGCATGATCACGTAGTACGGCTCCATGGGCTGGCCCGAGCCGGTCACCACGTCGTCGGGGATCGCCCAGCGGTCCTCCTGGTTGTAGAAGTTCGTCGCTCCGTTCTCGGTGGCCGGCAGGTGGTACAGCCGGTACGCCATGTTCTGCGCGATGAAAAGGTCCTCCGGGAAGCGCAGGTGCGCCTCCAGCTCTTGCGGCATGGCCGACATCGGCTCGAACAGCGACGGGAAGATGCGCGCCCAGGCGGCCAGGATGGGCTCGGCCGGATCGGCCACGAAGAAGCGAACCGTGCCGTCGTAGGCGTCCACCACCACCTTGACGCTGTTGCGCACGTAGTTGGCGCCGGCAAAGGCCCCGTCGTCCAGCGGCTGCGCGTTCGGGTAGCGATCGGTCGCGGTGTACGCGTCCCAGACCCAGTAGAGCCGCTCGCCTGCGCTGACGATGTAGGGGTCGTGGTCGTAGTGGAGGAACGGCGCCAGCTGCGGCACCCGCTCGGCCAGCGAGCGCCGGAACAGGATCTGCGAGTCGCCGGTCAGCTGGTTGCTGATCAGCAGGTTGAGGTCGCCGAAGCGCAGCGCGTAGAGCAGCCGGCTGAACGGGTTGCCGATGCTGACACCCGTGGTGCCCTGCCACACGGTGGTGGCTCCCGCCTCCGATGACTCCTCCAGCGGGTAGTCGAACTCGGCGGTGTTGGTGTTGGTGACGACGTAGGTATCGGTCGCCTCGCCGAAATAGATGCGCGGCTGGCCAACCGGCAGCTGCGGTTCGCGGTTGATGCCGCTGACCAGGTAATCGGGCTGGCCCTGCGCGCTGACGCCGTCGACCGGCACGGCGGTGATGCCGTAGCCATGGGTGTAGACCAGGGTCTCGTTGGTCCAGGTGCGCGCCGCGTCGGCCAGCTGCTCGACGTCCAGCTCCCGGGCGCTGAGCATGATCTGGCGCTGCTCGCCGTTGATCTCGTAGCGATCGATGTCGACGTCCAGGAACTCGTAGTAGCGCCGCAGGATCTGGTCCTGGCGCACAGTCGTCAGCAGCGGCCGGTAGTCCCACAGCCGCAGGTTTTCGATGGTCGCGGCGTCCTCGTCGAACACCGCCTCGTTAAGGGACTGCTCGCCGCTGAACTCGCGCAGCTCGATCGAGTCGAGCCCGAACGCCTCGCGCGTTGAGCCGATGTGCCTGGCGATGTACGGCCGCTCGACGTTCAGCTCGTTGGGGTTGACCTGGAAGTTCTGGACGTAGGCCGGATACAGGCCACCCACCAGGATCGAGAGGGCGAACCAGGCGCCGCCGGCCAGGACCAGCGCCCATAGGGTGCGGAACCAGATGTTCAGCAGAAGCAGCACGGCGGCCGCCACGGCCACGAAGGTCAGGATCACGTAGGCCGGGACCTGGGCATTCATGTCGGTGTAGGTTGCGGCCTGGATCGACTCGTAGCCGGAGGTCGAGTACGACAGCTCCGGGATGTCGAGCTGGTAGCCGGCGGCGATGAGGAGCAGCAGCAGGGCGCCCAGGATCGAGATGTGCGCCCGCACCGGGGCGGTCAGGCGGAACTGCCAGCGCAGCGCTCCGGCCGCATAGGCGCCCAGGCTGAGCAGCAGGATGCCGATGAGCGCGGCGATGCCCCAGCCCTGCACGAAGCGCAGGAACGGCAGGTCGAAGACGTAGAAGCCGATGTCGCGGCCGAAGTTCGGGTCGACCCTGCCGAAGTCGGAGCCATTGGCCCACAGCAGCACCGTCTGCCAGCTCGCGCTCCAGGCACCCGCCGATATCAGCGCCAGGAAGGCGCCGATTGCCACCAGACCGATGGTGATGGCCCGCGAGGCATCCGGGATCTCGAACTGGCCGATGCGGCGGATGGGCACCTGCGGCGCGATGCGGCGCGCCAGCCAGATGCTGGCCATGGCCGGGATGGCAAAGGCCAGGAATCCGATGCCGAACAGCGCCACCTGTGCCCACAGCCGGGTGGTCATCACCTCGGTACGGCCCAGCGCGCCGTACCACTGCAGGTCGGTCAGCAGGTCGACGACCCGTCCGACGATGCCAAGCAGGAACAGGGCAGCCACCACCAGCAGGCCGATGAGGACCCAGCGGCGAACCGGCGTTCCGCCATCGCCGCTGCGCCGCGGGAACAGCACGGTGCGCGGTTCGCCCGGCGGTTGTCCGTCTCCGCCGTTCGCCCCGCCGTTCGTGCGGCGAGCGCGCGGAATCGGCCTGCCCTCGCGCCGGGCGTCCTGCTCCGCCTGCCTGCGCTGCAGCTCCTCGAGGAGCTTGTCGAACCACGTGGACATCGGGTGTGCATGCTAGCGGCCGAGCCGCCGTTCCGTAGAATGCCGGCCATGCGCACCTTCGACGAGCTCGAGGCCCTGTGGTCGGCGGCCAGCGAGCCACCGCGCGACCACGGCACCGTGCGGCTGCTGACCGTCCGCCGCGAGCCCGGCGTTCACGAGACGCCGAATGCCGTGCAAATCACCGTCGAGCGCGGCCTCGAGGGCGACCGTTGGTCACTGGCCCTCGATCGCGATCCGGATCGGGAGTCGCAGGTGACGCTGATGAACGCCACGGTCGCGGAGCTGGTAGCCGCCGGCGTGCAGCCGCTGCACGAGGCCGGCGACAACATCCTGGTCGACTACGACATCAGCCTGGAGAACCTGCCGGTCGGCTCGCGCCTGCGGGTCGGCGAGGCGGTGCTGGAAGTGTCCGCCACCCCGCACACCGGCTGCAGCAAGTTCAGCGGCCGCTTCGGCCAGGACGCGCTGCGCTGGGTGAACTGGCGCCATTGGCGCGAGCGCCGACTGCGCGGCGTCAACACACGGGTCGTGGACGGGGGCGTCGTCCGCGTCGGCGACGCGGTGGAGCGGATCTCGGCCTAGAGATCCAGGCCGGCGCTACTCCCACTCGATGGTGGCGGGCGGCTTGGAGCTGATGTCGTAGACCACGCGGTTCACGCCGCGAACCTCGTTGACGATGCGCGACGAGATCCTGGCCAGCACCTCGTACGGCAGGCGCGCCCAATCGGCCGTCATGCCGTCGTCACTGGTCACGGCGCGGATGGCCACCACGTTGGCGTAGGTCCGGCCATCCCCCATCACCCCCACGCTGCGCACCGGGGTGAGGATGGCGAACGACTGCCACAGGGACCGATACAGGCCGGCGGCCTTGATCTCGTCGATCACGATCCAGTCCGCCTCGCGCAGCGTCTCCAGCCGCTCGGCGCTGACCTCGCCGATGATCCGGATGGCGAGGCCGGGGCCCGGGAACGGCTGGCGCAGCACCATCGGCTCCGGAAGGCCGAGCTCGCTGCCCACCCGGCGGACCTCGTCCTTGAACAGGTAGCGCAGCGGCTCGATCAGGCTGAAGCGCAGGTCGGCCGGCAGGCCGCCGACGTTGTGGTGGGTCTTGATCTTGGCGGCTGCCTTGGTCTCGGCGGTCTTCGACTCGATGACATCGGGATAGAGGGTGCCCTGCACCAGGAAGTCGATCTGGCCGAGCTTGCCGGCCTCCTCCTCGAAGACCCGGATGAACTCGTCGCCGATGATGCGGCGCTTCTCCTCCGGGTCCTCCACTCCCGCGAGGCGCTGGAGGAATCGGTGCCGGCCGTCGACCATCACCAGCTGCATGCCAAGGTGCTCGGCGAAGGTGGTGCGCAGCAGCTCGGACTCGCGCTTGCGCATCAGCCCGTGATCGACGTAGATGCAGGTCAGCTGGTCGCCGATTGCCCGATGCACCAGCGTGGCGGCCACCGCCGAATCCACTCCGCCCGACAGCGCGCAGATGGCGCGGCCCGTCCCGACGCGCTGCCGGATGTCGGCGATGGTGGTCTCCACGAAGCTGGCCGGCGTCCACGACTGGCTGGCGCCGGCGATGTCGACCACGAAGTTGCGCAGGATGTCGCGGCCGCGCGGCGTGTGCGCGACCTCCGGGTGGAACTGGATGCCGTACAGGCGCCGCTCGGGGTCGTAGAGGCCGGCGTAGGCGGTGGACTCGCTCTGGGCGGTTGGCAGGAAGCCCTCGGGCGGCCGCAGGATCGAGTCGCCGTGGCTCATCCACACCGGCTGCTCGCGGTCGATCCCGCGGAACAGCCCGTCCTCGGTGGTGATCTGCACCGATGCCGGCCCGTACTCGCGCCTGTCGCTGGGCGCGACCTCGCCGCCCAGCTCGTGTGCCATCAGCTGCAGGCCGTAGCAGATGCCCAGAACCGGGATGCGGCCCGACCAGATGGCCGCATCCGCCCTCGGCGCATCGGCGTCATAGACCGATGACGGACCGCCCGACAGGATGATGGCCTTCGGCGCCCGGCGCTCGATCTCCGCCCAGGGCGTGTCGTGAGGAAGCAGCTCGGAATAGACGTTCAGCTCGCGCACCCGTCTGGCGATGAGCTGCGCGAACTGACTGCCAAAGTCAAGGACGATGACCGTCTCCGGGCCGGCCGCGTCGCCGGCTGGCCGCTCCGGGGGCGGCGCGTGGAGCGCCTGCTCCAGGTAGGCCTCGACCTCGGCGTCGTCAGGGGCCAGGACCCGATGGCCGGCGTTGGCCGGCTCGCCGTGGACCGTCCGGCCGCGCCCGTCGGCACGTGGCAGCGACGATGCCTGCTGCTCCCGGTTCTCGGTCAATCGGCCCTCGGTCTGGAACTGGCGGCTGCCCAGAGTGTAGCCAGCCCTGGCGTGGCCGCGCAGGTTCGCTACGCTGGCCTGGCACGCCGCGTGATGGAGCCTGGAGCGAAATGAACGAATCCGACGAGACCCGCATCGTCGAGCTCACGCCGCAGCCCTCGGTGGCGGTGCGTGTGCAGCGTCCCATCAGCGAGCTGGATCTGGGCGAGCTGTTCGACTACCACCTGCCGAACGTGGCCGACACCATCGCCAACCGCGGCGGCGAGCCGGCCGGTCCGCCGTACGGGCGCTACCACGAGTTCGGGCCGGAGCGCGTCGACGTCGAGATCGGCATCCCCGTGGCCGCCCCGCTTGGCGGGCTGCGGCCGCTGGCGGAGTGCGAGGCCGGCGAGCTTGGCGCCTCGGAGCTCCCCGGCGGCAACGCCGCGGCGACGGTGCATTACGGCGCCTATGACGGCCTCAGCGCGGTGTACGACCGGCTGCACGACTGGATCCACGCCAACGGGCACGAGGAGGGCGCCGGCCCGTGGGAGTCGTACGTCGATGATCCGTCGGAGGTCGAAAGCCCGTCTCGGCTGAGGACCGAGGTGGTCTGGCCCCTGGCCTAATCTGGCTGCTCGCGCATGTAGAGCTCGGTGAACTCGGCGCAGCGGCCGTCTGGGGCGAAGCGCATCAAAAACACGTTGTGGAAGCGGCGCGCCGGCGCCGTCTCAGTGGCGGCGTAGCTGCTCCAGCCGGTGGCCACCGCCCGGTCGCCGTCGATCGCGTACGGTTCGTAGTGTGCTTCCCAGCTGCCCGGGGCGTCCGGCTCGCTCAGCCACTCGTCCACCACCGCGCCGACGCCGCGCCGCAGGTGCTTGTCGCCGTACGGCGCGAAGCGGTAGACCACGTCATCGGTGAAGAGCGCGACGATCGGCTCTCGTTGGTTCGCGCGCCAGGCTTCGATGTACCTGTCCAGCCAGTCCTGGACCGCTGCTCTGTCCATGGCGCCATGCTAGTCCCGCTCAGCCGAACAAGAACCCGCGCAGCCGCTCCAGCTCCTCGTCCAGGCTTCGCCGCTCCGACCGGTCGAGGCTGCGCAGCGGTTCCAGGGCCACCGTGCCGTCGGCATAGGTCCAGGTCCCGGCCACCTGCCCGTCCAGCAGGAATGTGTTCCACGACTGCGGCGTCTTGACGTTGAAGATGAACGGCCGGAACTCCTCGGGAAGGATCTGGGTGCGACGCGCCTGGATGAGCAGCGTGGCGTCGAAGGACGGCAGGAAGCGTGGCGGCGCAGGGGTGTCAGGGTCCGGCAGCGGCGCGTCGGGCAGGTCCAGCAGCTCGCGGCCCTGCTGGTCGCAGAAGCGGCGCAACCTCAGCCGCTCCGCCACCTCCTTCAGTGCGGCGACCGTCAGGCCGGCCCAGTTCGAGGCATCGGCCAGGTTGGCCGGTCCGAAGGCGGCGAGGTAGCGGCGCAGCACCAGCTCCTGGCCGCCGGCCTCAGTGGTGCCCTTCGGCTTCGGTAGCCAATCGTCGGCCAGGCCGTACAGGTCCGCACGCGGCCGGTCCCATGTGCCGGGTGGCGGCACGCGGACCATGTCCAGCCACAGGCCCAGGCCACCGGTCGAGTCCACTTCGTGGCCACGCGCCGCAATGCGCGCCCGCAGCTCGCGCAGCGGCAGCGGACCGCCGGCCAGCTCCTCACGCGCGGCCTCGGCCATGCGCTCCATGTCCGCGTCGGTTCGACTGCCGCGCGCGGTGCGCAGCCACCACTTGCGCCGCTCGCGGCGCACCGCCTCGGTCATCGGCCAGTAGTCAGCCGCG
This sequence comes from Candidatus Limnocylindria bacterium, assembly GCA_036556695.1. Classification (GTDB taxonomy): domain Bacteria; phylum Chloroflexota; class Limnocylindria; order QHBO01; family QHBO01; genus DASSCW01. Next base: position 65,705 of record DATBIY010000047.1, on the reverse strand, counting down.
GTGACGGTGTGGATGGTGACCCGCAGGAGCGTGCCCTGGACCAGGCGACGCTCCGACAGTGCTCGGGTGTAGGCGTCACGGGTCAGGCCCTCAAGCCTGGTCCACAGGCCGATGTAGCCCGATCGGCTCACCTGCGTCTGCAGTCCGCCAACCTGCTGCACCGCCGCCTCCATGGACCCACTGAACCGCTGCAGCAGCCCCTGACGCGCCAGCAATGCACGGTTCAGCGCGCGGGTGGAGAGGACGGGCGCAGTCATGGAAGCCCGCACGGCGTGTCAGTCGCCTGCGGGCTGGGCGGTGCCCAGGTACTCCTCGTCGGTCACCCGCTCGTCGTCCCAGGCCGTCCCATCGGCTCCGATGGTGACGGACAGCTGCACCAGGAACGAGTCGGGGTCTGCGCCATGCCAGTGGCGCTCGCCGGCCGGGATCCACAGCGCGTCACCAACCTGCATGCGCTCCAGGCGGCCGCCCTCCGAGCGGATGCGGCCGCGGCCGCTCAGCGGCAGCAGCACCTGGCCGCCGGGATGGGTGTGCCAGTCGCTGCGTGCGCCGGGCTCGAATGTGACCTCCACCACGTTCATGTGGTCGGGCGCCTCGGGCGCCAGCATGCCCGAAAGCCAGGCGCGGCCGGTGAAATGGGCTGGATCGCCTGCCTCGGGCCGCCGCTCGTTCGGTCGCTGGATCTTCACGCCGCCTGGTCTATCCGCGTCCGGCCAGCTGCCAGGACTTGCCCTCGGTGACGACGGCCGGGGCGATGACCATCTCCACGTGGTGCATCTCCTCGATGGTCCGTGCCCCAAGCGCGGCCATCGACTGCCGCAGCGCGCCGACCAGGTTCTGCGTGCCGTGCGTGGTGGTTGCCGGTCCGAACAGGATCTGCTCCAGCGGAAGCTGCTCGCCGATGCGGATGCGCGTGCCGCGCGGCAGCGTTGGCGATGGCGCCGCCATGCCCCAGTTGAAGCCGAGTCCGGGTGCTTCGCGCGCCGCCGCGAAGGGTGAGCCGAGCATGACCGCGTCCGCTCCCGAGGCGATGGCCTTGGCGATGTCGCCGCCGGTCTTCATGCCGCCGTCGGTGATGATTGGCACGAAGCGACCGCTGCCGGCGAGGTAGCGGTCGCGCGCGGCTGCCACTTCCAGCGTGGCGGACACCTGCGGCAGGCCTATGCCGAGCACCTCGCGAGTGGTGCACGCTGCGCCTGGCCCCACGCCGACCAGGATTGCAGCCGCGCCCTGCTCCATGAGCTGGTAGGCAGCGTCGCCGCTGACCGTGTTGCCGACCAGGACAGGCATCTGCAGCGCACCGGTCAGATCGCTGAGCGACAGCACTCGACCCGAGGTGGAGATGTGACGCGCGCTGCTGACCTGCGACTGCACCAGGAACAGGTCGGCGCCCGCGTCCGCGGCCAGCGCGGCGTGGTCCCACGCCGCCGCGGGGGTGGTGGCCACCGCCGCCAGTGCGCCCTGCGCCTTGACCCTCTTGATCAGCGCGGCGATTAACTCGCCGCGGACCGGGGCCGCGTACGCCTCGGCCAGCACGCGCGCAGCAGCCTCGCCGGTTTCGGCAGCAGCGACCTGCTGGATGATCGACGCCGCGTCCTCGTAGCGGGTGTAGAGGCCCTCGAGATTGATGAAGGCCACGCCGCCATGCCGGTTCATGCGCACCGCGAAATCCGCATCCGCCACCGCGTCCATGGCCGCGGCCAGGAACGGGATCTCGAGCCGGAAGCCACCGATCTCGACAGCCAGCTCCACCTCGCCGGGATCGACGGTCACCGCGCCGGGGACGAGGGCCACCTCGTCGAAGCCGTAGGCACGTCGCAGCCGGTCAGTGGAGGAAGGGAGGGGAATGGCCAGGGTGGGCTGTTCGATCATCGGCGCCCGGGAAGCTGCGGCTTTGGCGGAGTATAGCGGCGGCGAGCGATCGCCCGCCGGCTCACGGCGTGCGCCAGTCGATGGCCTGCAGCAGGTTGTCCAGCTGGTTCAACGTGGCCGCATCCGGGTTGCGCTCGCAGACCACCAGCGCGTCGACGCGCTGCGGGCTGACCGTCACGACGAACGCGCGCTGCCGGGTCGTCTGCAGTGGGTCGCAGGCTTGGACGTCGCTTGTCTCCACCGCCGCGCGGCCGCCAACCAGCAGCGGGCGGCCGCTGGACGGATCGCAGGCGGCGGCGGCACAGGTCGTGGTCAACCACCACACCACCAGGTCGCCATCGCCAAGGGTTGTCGCCGGCGCGCTGCAGCTCCTCTCGCCATCTCGCGTTTCGCAGGCAGGGGAAAGCGAGCCGTTCGCAATGAGCGCGATGGTCCGGCCCGCCGGCCACTCGTCCGGGGCGGTCGCCTCTCCGCTCCAGCCGTCCGGGATCACCACGCCCGCACCCGGAATGTCGAGCGCGCGGCCGGCTGTCACCCGCGAGGAGCAGCCGAGGAGCAGTGCGCCCAGGAGCAGCCAGGACAGGCGAAGCGCTAGACCGATAGCGAGACTCCGGCTGCTCGCGCATCCTCGGCCAGCGAGGCGAGCGCCTCGTCGCTGTCCGCGCTGGCCTGCAGCAGGCCGATGACGCGGCTGATCCCCAGGTCGGCGAGCTCGCCCAGGTAGGCGATCCGCGCGTCGCCGGAGCCGGACCATGCCGGGTCGCCCCACCAGGCATGCACGCTGACCGAGAGACTGGCCGGGTCGCGGTCAATCTCCTCGCAGCGGGCAAGGATAACCGGCAGCGCGTCGCGCAGCTCGGCTGGTGACATGCCGTCGATGTTCAGCTCGTCGGCGAAGCGGGCGGCGAGCCGCCAGGTGACCTCGGGCCCGTTGCCGCCAACCATGATCGGGATGCGCGGCTGCTGCACGCCGCGCGGCAGGTTGATCGCCCCGCGCACCGACGCGTGCTGGCCCTCGTACGTCGCGCGCTCACGGCCGGGAGCCAGCATGCGGGTGATGACCTCCAGCCCGTCACGCAGCATGGCCAGCCGCACCTTCGTCTCCGGGAACTCGTAGCCGTAGGCCAGCCACTCCTCGCGCTTCCAGCCCGCGCCGATGCCCAGCTCGAAGCGCCCGCCGCTGATGGTGTCCAGGGTGGCGGCCATCTTCGCGGTGAGCGCCGGGTTGCGGAAGCCGTTGCAGATGACCACGTGACCCAGCCGCACGCGCTCGGTGATGGCGGCCAGCGCGCTCAGCGTGGTGAACGACTCGAAGGTCATCTCGTCGGTCGGCTGCGGAACCGTGTGGAAATGGTCGAACACCCAGATCGACTCGAATCCGAGTCGCTCCGCCTGCTGCGCCACCGACGCCGTCCGCGACCAGGCGCGCGCCGCGTCCCAGCCATCGAATTCGCCCGTCCAGCCCTGCGGCACGATCGCGCCCAGCTTCATGCTTGCCATTCCAGCATGTTCCGAGCCCGCTCAGCCACGCACGATCATCTGCGCGCGCTCCGGACCCACGCTGACATGGCTGATCGGCACTCTGGCAAGCTCCTCCAGCCGTTCAACGTAGCCGCGTGCCGCGGCCGGCAGCTCCGACCACGACCGGCAGCCGGTGGTGTCCTCGAGCCATCCGGCGGCCTCCTCGTACACCGGTTCCAGGCGCTCATAGACCGATGTCGAGGCGGGCACCGTATCCCACACGGTCCCATCGGCCGGGTCGCGGTAGGCGGTCGCCAGCCGGATCCGCTCGAACCCGTCCAGCACGTCCAGCTTGGTCAAGGCAATCGCCGAATAGCCGGCCAGGCGCACGCTGAAGCGCACCGCGACGGCGTCGTACCAGCCGCAGCGTCGCGGCCGCCCGGTGGAGGTGCCGTACTCGGCGCCCCGCTCACGCAGCGCCTCGCCGGTCTCGTCAATCAGCTCCGTCGGGACCGGCCCCGAGCCAACGGCGGTGGTGTAGGCCTTGGCCACGCCCAGCACCCGGTCGATCGCGACCGCCGGCAGGCCGGCGCCAAGGCTGGCACCGCCGGGGATCGGGCTGGAGCTGGTGACGTAGGGATAGATGCCCCAGTCGATGTCGCGCATCGTGCCCAGCTGTCCCTCCAGCAGGATGCGCTGCCCCTCGGCCAGCGCCTGGTCGACCATCGCCTGGCCATCGACCACGTGCCGGCGCAGGCGTTCTGCGGCCGCCAGGTACGCCTCTGCGATTCGCTCCTCGTCGAGCGCCGCCTCGATCACCTCGCGCATCTCGTCGTGCGCTCCGCCCGCCCCGAAGTACGCGTCCACCAGCCGCCGTGCCCGCTGCACGGCGTGGTGCAGTCGCTCCCGGAAGGCATCGGCCTCCATCAGGTCGATGACCCGGATGCCGCGACGGGCCACCTTGTCGACGTAGGCCGGACCGATACCGCGGCTCGTGGTACCGAGCTTGCCGCTCCCTCGTTCCCGCTCCTCCAGCTGGTCGATCAGCACGTGATAGGGCATCACCAGGTGCGCCCGATCGGCGATGAACAGGTTCACCCCGTCGAAGCCTGCCGCCGCCAGGCCATCGAGTTCGGTGACCAGCGCCGGCGGGTTGATGACCACCCCGTTGCCCAGCAGGTTCCGGGTGCCGGGATGGAAGATGCCCGACGGGATGAGGTGCAGCTTGAAGTGGCCGTGCGCGTTGACCACCGTGTGGCCGGCGTTGTTGCCACCGCCGTAGCGGATCACCAGGTCGGCCTCGTGGGCCAGGTAGTCGACGACCCTGCCCTTTCCCTCGTCGCCCCACTGGGCGCCGACCACGGCGGTCACGGACATGGGCGAACTTGACAGACCTCACGGTTGGTGCGGGGAAGGCCATGGTACGCAAAACGAGCGCCGCGTTGGCGGCGCTCGTTCACGGTCGCGTGGACGCCAAGGAACTAGGCCCTGGTGGCGCGCACCTTGTCGAAGCAGCTCGAGCAGTAAACCGGGCGGTCATTCCGTGGCAGGAACGGAACCAGCGCCTGTCCGCCGCACTCGGCGCAGACCGCGGCGTGCATCTCCCGCTGACCGCCGCCCCCGCCGTTTCCGATGCCAAGCGCGCGGTTCTGCTTGGCGACGGCGCGGCAGCTTGGGCAGCGCTGGGGTTCGTTGAGAAGTCCCTTCTCGGCGTAGAACTGCTGCTCGCCGGCTGAAAAGACGAAGTCCATCCCGCAGTCGCGACAGCGGATGGTCTTGTCGGCGTACACCCTACCCTTGCCTCCTGTTCGCACGCCCGGACCCTTGGGCCGTGGACGGTTTGCTTGTTCCCCTGCCTGGGCCAACAGCGTGCGACAGGTAGCCGGGGTCGAGCATCGGACCGGACGTTTCGGGCGCGACGATACACGCGGGTACTACGAGTGTAAAGACGTTTGGACGACACCCGAGCGAGCGGTTGACCGTGCCGCGCGGCCTCAGTAGGCCTGCACCGCCTCCTCGCGGGTCATGGTGTAGAAGCGCGTGTTCGACTTGCGGAACTGCAGCGGCACCTCGCCGATGGGCCCGTTGCGGTGCTTGGCCACCTTGGCCTTCAGCAGCTCGACCTCGCTGTCCGGGTTCTGCTCGCCTTCGCGGTACAGGAAGATCACCACGTCGGCGTCCTGCTCGATCGAGCCCGATTCCCGGAGGTCCGAGAGGCGCGGCTCCTGGGTGCCGCGTTGCTCGACACCGCGCGACAGCTGCGAGAGGGCGATGACCGGAACCTTGAGCTCGCGGGCCAGCTGCTTCAGGCCGCGGCTGATCTCGCTGACCTCCTGCACCCGGTTCGCCTCCTTCTGGTTGAGCGAGCCCTGCATGAGCTGCAGGTAGTCGACGATCACCAGGTCGAGGCCGTGCTGCTCCGCCTCCAGTCGTCGCGCCTTGGTGCGGAGCTCCATGACGGTCAGCACCGGCGAGTCGTCGATCCACAGCGGCGCGGCATGCATGTCGTTCATGACCTGGGCGATCTTCGACCAGTCCGTCTCGTCCACGAACCCGGTCTGCAACGGGCGCGGGTTGATGCCCGATTCGCCGCTGAGCAGGCGCAGGGCAAGCTGCTCCTTGCTCATCTCGAGGGAAAAGAGGCCGACCTTCTTGCCTTCCCTGACCGATGCGTGCTGCGCGATGTTCAGGGCCAGGCTGGTCTTACCGACGCTGGGCCGCGCCGCCAGGATGATGAGGTCCGACGGCTGGAAGCCGCCGAGCAGCATGTCCAGCTGCGAGAGGCCGGACGGAATCCCCAGGATCTGGCCGCGATGCTCGTGCAGGTACTCGAGGCGGTCGTAGGCCTGTCCGAGCAGGGTGGCCAGCGACTCGAAGCCACCGACGGTGCGGTGCTGGCTGATCTCGAAGAGGATGCCCTCCGCCCGGTCGATGGCGACCTCGGCGTCGTTCGCCTCCTCGTAGCCGACGGCGGCGATCTTGCCGGCCGCCGCGATCAGATTGCGGAGCACCGCCTTTCGCTCGACGATGCGCCCGTAGTGCTCGACGTGCACCGCCGTGGGCACGGCGTTCATCAGCGAGGCGAGGTATGCCGGCCCTCCCACCGGCTCGAGCCGATCCCGCCGGTCGAGCTCCTCCCCCAGGGTGACGAGGTCGATGGGCTCACGCTGGCCGTGGAGGCCCAGCATGGCCTCGTAGATATCGGAGTGCTGCTGGCGGTAGAAGTCAGCCGGGCGCAGGAACTCGGCGACTTTCAGGATCGCATCGGGGTCGATCAGGATGGAACCGAGAACGCTCTGCTCGGCCTCGACGGCCTGCGGCGCCAGCTTGTCGATGCTCATGGAATCTCGGTACCGGCCTGGACGACGGGCAAGGGGTCAAGCGACCTGTCGCAGACGATAGAACCGGCCGGCCGACGGGGCGCGATTTGTCCTCCGTCCGCGACCGAGTTGCCAACAACTTTCGAATGTCGTCGGGGATAACCAGCCAGTTCCTGTGGATTAGGCCGGCATCCCCAATCTGCGCCACACGCGAGCAGCATCCGCCCGAAACGCGACAGCTTGGCTGTCGCGCTTCCCCGCCCGCCTCTGCGGGCAGCCGATCAGCGGCCCCAGCCCTCTTGAGGCTCCCTGCGCCGATCGGCCTGGTTCCACGCATCGCGCTGCTCCACCACCAGCCCGTCGGCGTCGAAGCGCAGGACCGATGTCCCCGCCAACGTGATCTCCTGGCCGTTCTCGGTCACCGCGGCCCACCATTCGATGGCCGCCCGCTGACCCTCGACGATCGGCTGGCCGACCCATACTTGCGGTCCCTGCTCTTCGGCGAACGCCTGGCTGACGTACTCGCGCACGCCGGCGCGCCGCAGGTACGGGGTGCGGAAGGGCTGCGTCGAGAACACCACGTCGGGGTGGTAGAGCTCGACGATCGCCTCGCTGTCGCGCGCCTCCCAGGCGCGCTTCCAGACGTCGGCCCAGCGCCGGGCGGCGTCTGCGGCCTGCATTACGGAGCGGGGACGACCGTCACGGTCACCTGTGCCTCGACGCCCGACAGCAGGCGCACCTCGACCCGGTGGTCGCCGACGGTCTTGATCGGCTCGCGCAGATGGATGGCGTGCCGGTCGACGTCGATGCCCTCGCGGCCGATGAACTCGGCGATTTCGCGATTGGTGACCGAGCCGAAGAGGCGGTTCTTCTCGCCGGCCTTGACCGGGATCTGGATCTTCAGCGCGCGCAGCTTCTCGGCGGTCGCTTCCGCTTCCTCGCGTTCCGTTCGATCCCGCTCCTCGCGCTCGGCGCGATGGCGCTCCCAATTCTTCAGGGCGCCGGTATCGGCCTTGACCGCCGCGCCGTTTGGCAGCAGAAAGTTTCGGGCGTAGCCGTCCTTTACGTCCTTCACGTCGCCGGCTCGGCCGAGGCCCTTCACGTCGTGCTTGAGGATGACCTTCATGTGGTGGTGCGTTCCCTTCTCAGCTCGCCCGGCTCAGTTCAACCCGGCGTCGTGTGCACCCTGCGGCGTGGTCGCCGCCGGCGGCATCGGCTCATCTTCAGCGTCGGCCGCGCCGCGCAGCCGGCGCAGCCGCCAGTCGCGCAGCAGGCCCTTGACCGCCCGCGAATCACGCAGGTCTCCGTAGCGCTCCAGCAGCTCCGGAAGGCGGTCGCGGATCTGGTCGTAGCGGTCGCCCATCAGCGCGCGGAGCCGCGCCAGGTCTCGGTCCAGCTGCGCGGTGCCGTCGTGCGCGCGTCGCATCTGCTCCTCGCGCACCTTGCGCGGCGCGTTGGCGATGAACAGGTCCAGCACCAGGAGCAGCACCGTCAGGTCGTCCGCCTGGCCCAGGATGGGGACCGCGTCGGGCACCAGGTCCAGTGGCACGACGACGTACGCCAATCCGGCTGCCAGCAGGCCCTTCAGGGGCAGTGGCGTCCGCGGGTCGCGCATCAGCCCCCAGACCACGCGCGCGTAGGTCGGGAGCTTCCAGATGAGACGCGCCAGGCGCAGGTAGCGCAGGCGGCCGGTGACGTTCACGCCAAGGCCTCCGCAGGTGTCGGGTGAGCGCGGATGATAGCAGCGCGTCGGATTTTGGTTGACAATAGAACGCCTGTTCGCTAGCATCGGCGCACCCGCTGTAGAGAGGGCGTGCCATGACGCGGCACGATGCCGAACGCAAGCAGAAGATCGTCGAGTTCATCGCCCGGACCGTCGCCGAGCGCGGCTACCCGCCGTCGGTCAGGGAGATCGCGGACGCGGTGGGGCTGGCCTCGCCATCGGCCGTCCATCATCACCTGATTGCCCTGGAGCGCGAAGGCATGCTCGAGCGCGGATCGCGCTCCTCTCGGGCCCTGCGGCTCACCACTCGGGCCGAGGCTGAGACGGAGCAGCCGGCTCGACGGCAGCCTGCGGGCATGGGCCGCATCACCCCCTTCCGCATGCCGGTCGAGCACGACGTGCTGGCACTGCCGGTGCTCGGCGAGATCGCTGCCGGCCAGCCCATCGAGGCGTACGCTGACGGCGCCGAGTCCCTCGACGTGCCGCGCTCCATGCAGGCGCGCGACGACAGCTACGTGCTCCGGGTTCGCGGCAAGAGCATGATCGACGCGCTGATCGACGACGGCGACTACGTCGTGGTGCAGCCGCAGGCCACTGCGCGCGACGGCGACATCGTGGTTGCGTTGCTGGAAGACAACGGCGTCACGCTCAAGCGCTTCTTCCGCGAAGAGGACCGCATCCGCCTCCAGCCGGCCAACGCGGAGATGGAACCGATCTACGCCACCGAGGTCCAGATCCAGGGTAAGGTCGTCGGAGTCATCCGCAAGCTCGGCTGATCGCCGGACTGGCACATGCCGCCGACGTCGCAGGTCCTCAGCCAGCCTGAGCTGAACCGCGCCACCCTGGCGCGGCAGGGGCTGCTCGGCGGGCTGGAGCACCGCTCGCTCGGCGCACTCGTCCACCGCATCGGCTCGATTCAGGCGCAGCATCCGGACTGGCCGGCGCTGGCCCTGCACACCCGGCGCCGCCCTGACCGTCCTCCGCCCGACCTGGTTGCCGCGCGCCGGCGCAGGTCAGTGGTTCGCGCGTCGCTGATGCGGATGACGGTGCATATCGTTGCCGCAGACGACCTATGGCCGATGTCGACCCTCAGCCTGCCCATCCGTCAGCGCCAATGGCGCCTTCTCTTCAAGGAGGATCCACAGACGTCGCGGCTCGGTCGCCAGATCGACACGGCGCATGGAGCGGTGCTGGCCGCCATGCGCGAGCAGCCGCGCGGCATCTCCGAGATCGAGGCGATTCTTGCCAGTGAACTGAACGGGCTGCGGCTGCCCAATCGCGGCCTGTGGCGCCACTTCAGCGGCGCGGTGCAGCTCGTCCACGCGCCCATCGACGACGAACGGTACGGCCGGCAGCGGTATGTGGCGGCCGCTGACGTGCTCGGGCCCCCAGACGACGACGCCAGCGACTGGGATCGGGCCGCCGCTCACCTGGCGGAGGTGTACCTGGCCGCGTTCGGGCCGGCCAGCGTCGACGACCTGCTGGCCTACATTGGCCGCTACGGCTCGGTCAGCCGCTGGCGCGCGGCGCTGCAGACACTCGGCGACCGGCTGGTGCGCTTCAGCGATGAGGACGGCCGCGAGCTGGTTGACCTGGCCGATGCACCCCGGCCGGCACCGGACACTCCCGTCCCGCCCCGGTTGCTGGCGCGCTGGGACAGCGTGCTGCTGGCGTTCGGGACCAGGCACCGGCGCCGCATCCTGCCGCCCGAGCACCAGTCCACCGTCATCACCAAGAATGCCGATGTGCTGCCGACATTTCTGCTGGACGGCATGGTGGCCGGCACGTGGCTGCCACGGCGTCGGGCGGATGGCAGCGTGCACGCCGAGCTGCGGCCGTTCGGGCGCCTGTCGAGCACCGACCGCGATGCTCTCGAGGCTGAGGCCGCACGGCTGCTGCCATCGCTGGCTCAGGGCGTCTATGCCCGCTACCCCGGCACCGACTGACCCGACGGCGGTCATGCGCACAATCCTGCATGCCGACCTGGACGCCTTCTACGCCAGCGTCGAGATCCTGGACAACCCCGCGTTGCGGGGAAAGCCGGTGATCGTTGGCGGCGACCCGAATGCGCGCGGCGTGGTCAGCGCCGCGTCGTACGAAGCGCGCAGGTTCGGGGTGCACTCCGCCATGCCGCTGCGCACCGCCCAGCGGCTGTGCCCCGGTGGCGTCTTCCTGCCCGGCCGCTTCGACCGCTATCGCGAGCTGAGCCGCCAGGTGATGCGCATCTTCGCCAGCTACACGCCGCTGGTGGAGCCCATCAGCCTGGACGAGGCCTTCATGGATGTCACCGCCAGCCGCGCGGCCTTTGGCAACGGCGAGACGATCGCGCGTCAGCTCAAGCGGCGCGTTCTCGACGAGGTGGGGCTCGTGGTCAGCGTCGGCGTGGCTACCAACAAGCTGTGCGCCAAGGTGGCGTCCGACCTGCGCAAGCCCGACGCGCTGGTGGTGGTGCCGCCCGGCGGCGAAGCGGAGTTCCTGGCACCGCTGCCGGTGACCAGGCTGTGGGGCGTGGGTCCGCAGTCGCGGCAGGCGCTGTCTGACTACGGCGTGACCACCATCGGCCAGCTGGCGGCGCTGCCGGAAGGCACGCTGCGTCGCAGGTTCGGGATCCACGGGCTGGACCTGCGCCTCCGCGCACAGGGCGTGGACCCGTCGCGCGTCAGCTCCGGCCAGGCGCCGAAGTCGGTAGGCCACGAGCTGACCTTCGACCACGACGTCACCGACCCGGCCCGCCTGGAGGCGACGCTGCTCGACCTGGCGGAGTCGGTGGCCAGCCGGCTGCGTCACCACGACCTGGCCGCCGGCGCCGTGCAGCTCAAGCTGCGCTACGAGGGCTTCGACACCATCACCCGCCAGGCGCCGCTGGGCCACCAGGTCCGCGACTCTGAGCCGCTGTACGAGATGGGCGTGAGCCTGCTGCGCAAGGCGCTGAACGACGACCGCGCGGTGCGACTGATCGGCCTGACGGCCATCAACCTGTCGAACGTTCAGCAGCTGACCCTGTTCGACGCGCCGGACCGGACCGATCGCATCGCGCAGTCGATCGACGCGGTGCGCGAGCGGTTCGGTGAGAAGGCCATCACCCGTGCGCGGCTGGTGGGCCACCGCGACCGTCGTCGGCCGGATTTCGGCGAACGGCCTGACGCGCCATCGGCCGAAATTGAGGATTGACAGACTAGAACGCCTGTTCGTATAGTGGCGCCCTATTCGAACACCTGTTCTGGAGCCCAGGGTCATGGCACTCACCAAGATCACCCCCACCCCCGCCCGCGTCCGCTGGGATCGCCGGCAGGCGCGGCCGCTCTCCGTCCAGATGGGAGAGCGCCAGCTCACGGTGCGCGGGCTCGAGTCGGTTCGTGACGAGACGGCTGCCTATCCGGCGGATCGCGGCCCGCGCATCACCTTCCTGGTCGAGACGGATGCCGGTCAGGCCTCGCTCGTCTTCGACGGCCGAGCGCGTCGCTGGTTCGTGGAGGCGCTGGACCAGGCGGCGTAGCCCTACAATCTCCGCGGCGAGGCGTACGAGACCCTCGCCAGTGGAGGACCCGACCACCAGCCTGAATGAGCTTTCCCTCCGGGAGCTGACCCACCGCCTGGCCACCCGCGAGCCGATTCCCGGCGGCGGATCGGCCGCCGCACTGGCCGGCGCCATGGGTGCGTCCCTGGTCTCGATGGTCGCCGAGCTGACCATCGGCCGTCCGGATGCCGCCGATCACCACGAGGAGCTGACGCGCCTCCGCGACGCGGCCGTCGAGGCGCGCGATCGTCTGCTGGACCTGGCCGACGAGGACTCGCGCGCGTATGCCGCTGTCGTCGAGGCGCGCCGGCTGCCCCGTGAGACGGACGAGCAGCGCCAGGCACGCAGCCAACAGCTGGCCCGCGCGATGGTCGCGGCCGCCGACGCGCCGTTGCGTGCCGCACAGGTGGCTGCCGAGGTCGTGGAGCTGGCGCGGGCCATCGCGCCCATCGGCAACCCGAACGCAGCCAGCGATGCCGGCGTCGCGGCGTTGCTGGCGAGAGCCGCGGTGCGCGGCGCCATCCTGAACGTGCAGATCAACCTGCCCTACCTGGCGGCGGATGAGCCGCTCCGTGCCAGCGCGCCGGCGGAGCTTGAGCGGCTGGCGAGGCTAGCTGCGGCGGCCGAGGAAGAGGCCACGGTCGTGGTCGACCGGAGGATCAGGCCTTCGTGAGCGCGAAGCTGCTCGACGGGCGGGTGGTCGCCTCGCGCATCTGGCGTGAGCTGAGCGAGCGGCTAACTACCCTGGCGGACCGAACGGGAACGCGGCCGCGGCTGGCTGTGGTGCGCTTCGAGGAGAGCGGCCCCTCGGCAGTGTATGCCGCCAGCCTGGCGCGGGCGGCGCGCAGCGTCGGCATCGAGCCGCTCGACATCGTGCCGCCGGCGGGCGTGCAGCTCAGCGACCTGGCGGCACGGATCGGCGCGCTGAACCGCGACCCGTCGGTCAGCGGGATCGTGCTGGCCCAGCCGATGCCCCTCAACCTCGATCCTGGGGCGGTGGTGGCGCTCATCGACCCCGGCAAGGACGTCGACGGCGCGACCCCGCTGAATGCCGGACGACTGGCGCGCGGCGACCGTGCCTTCGTGCCGGCCACCGCGCTGGCGGTGATGGCCATCCTGCGCACGTACCAGATCCCGGTCGCCGGCAAGCGTGCGGTGGTCGTCGGACGCTCGGCGGTGGTCGGGCGACCGGTCGCCGGCCTGCTGCTCCAGGCGGACGCGACCGTGGTGGTCACCCATCGGCGTACGCGCAACCTCGCCCGCGAGACGCGTCGCGCCGAGATCCTTGTGGCGGCCGCCGGTCAGCCGGGCCTCATCCGCTCCGAGATGGTCAACCGCTCGGCGGTGGTCATCGACTGCGGCATCAACACCACCCCGGCCGGCATCGTCGGCGACGCCGACACCGCGGCGCTGCGCCCGGTGGTGCGCGCCATCACCCCGGTGCCGGGCGGCGTCGGGCCGGTGACCACCATGATGCTGCTGGAGCAGACGGTGCAGGCCGCCGAGCGCAGCGTGGGCGATGGCGATCCGTGGACCGAGGCCATGCCGGTGCGGAGCGAACAGCCGACCGAGCGCTAGGCGCAGCGCCTAGAGGGGGTCCGTCACCCCCATGACGGTGACGTCGTACATGTCCTCCACCGGCACCGAGCCATCGATGAACGCCAGGCGACGCATCGTCTCGTAGCCCTGGTCCCACACGTCGCGGATTACCGCGCCGGAAAACGGCGCATCCCATACCTCGATGGTCGCGTTCAGCACGGCGCGGGCAGTTGCGCGGTCCTCGGCGATGGCGGGGACCTCGGCGATGGCGGCCTCCATGCCGCGTTCCGGGTCCGCGGCGATCTCCTCCTGGGCGCGAACGACTGCGCCGGCAAACGCCGCAACCAGCTCTGGATCGTCTTCCAGCAGCGCGTCGCCAGCCACGACGCCCGGACCGGGCAGCGGCGCGAACTCGTCGACCGTCATGAGCGCTGGCTCCAAGCCCTGGGCTCGCAGGCGCAGCGGCTCGTTGGCCACGAAGCCGGTGATCAGGTCCACGTCGCGGTTGAGCAGCCCCTCCACCTGGTTGAACTGTGGGTACTCGCGGATGGTGACGTCGTCCGGGCTGAGCCCGCCGGCATCGAGCAGCGCCACCAGGGCATGCCACGACGAGCCGAAGCGTCCCGGGGTGCCGATCCGCAGCCCGCCCAGGTCCGCGGGATCCGCCGGCACCGTTTCCGGCGCCCCGATCAGCGCCACCGGGAAGCGCTTGTACAGCGTCGCGACGTAGCGGATGGGGATGCCGGCGGTGCGGCCGATCATCACGTCGGTGGCATCGGCCACACCCACCTGTGCCTGTCCGTCCGCGACCAGGCGCAGCACGTCGTCGCTGTACTCGATGGTCACCTCCAGTCCCGCGTCGCGGAAGTAGCCGGCCTGCTGCGCCATGTAGAACGGCGCGAACTGCACGTCCGGCTGGAAGCCCAGCAGCAGACGCACCGAGCGCAGGCCGCCGGAGGAGGCGACGGCGCTGGCCGACGCCGTCGACTGCGAGGACGGGGTGCAGGCAACCAGCAGGGTCACCAGGAGTATCAACGGGAGGGCGCGGCGCGGCGATGACATCGGTCTACCTCAAGCAGGACGGATGAGCCGCCGCTCGACGAGCACGACCAGGCTGTAGAAGGCAAGGCCGATGATCGCCAGCGCGGCGAGGGCTACAAACATGAGGGGCGTGTCGAACAGCCCCTGGTCGGCGATGTTGATCAGCACCCCCAGCCCGACGCCGGCGCTCACCCACTCGGACACCACGGCGCCGATGACGGCCAGCGTCACCCCGACCCGCAGACCGCCGAAGATGACGGGCAGGGCCGAGGGAATCTCCAGCCGCAGGGTTAGCTGGCCCGATGTGGCGCCCAGGCTGCGCAGCATCTCGCGCAGCGCCGGGTCGGCCGAACGGATGCCGACCATGGTGGCGATGGCGATCGGGAAGAAGACGATCAGCGCGACCACCAGCACCCGGGCGAACAGCCCGCCGCCGAACCAGATGTCCAGCAGCGGCGCCAGCGCCAGCACCGGGACCGCCTGGGCGGCGACGATGTACGGAGACAGCACCCGCTCGATGACCACGCTCTTGCCGAGCGCCACGCCAATAGCCCCCGCCGCCACGGCACCCAGCGCGAAGCCGAGCACCACCTCCGACAGCGTGGCCCACAGGTGCTCCCACAGGATCCCGGAGCCGATGGCGCGCACCGCGCGCTCACCCACGGCCTCGGGCGCCGGCAGGATGTAGTCAGGCGTGCCGGTCAGCCCGGTCAGCAGCTTCCAGGCAGCCAGGAACACGGCCAGCGAGATGACCGCCGTCACCAGCCGCCTCACGGTTGTGCGCTCCAGGGCGCCAGCTCAGGCGGATGGACCGATGCCAGCGCCGTCCGCACGTCGGCCTCCTGCTGCGCAGCGTCCACGTCCACGCCGCGAGGGCGCGACAGGTCGACCTCCACCACGCGGCTCACCGCACCGGGACGGGCGGTCATGACCACCACCCGGTCGGCCAGGCGCACCGCCTCGCTCACCGCGTGGGTGACCAGCAGCACGGTGCGGCGCTGCTCCAGCCACAGGCGCTGCAGCTCGCTGTCGAACGCCTCGCGCGTCAGCGCATCGAGCGCGCTGAAGGGCTCGTCCAACAGGAGCAGCTGCGGGTCGGTGACCAGCGCCCGCGCCAGCGCGGCGCGCTGGGCCATGCCGCCGGACAGCTCGGCCGGGCGCAGGCGGGCGGCATCGGCAATGCCCACCCGGCGCAGCCCAGCCAGCGCGCGGTCACGCCGCTCGTCGCGCGCCACGCCAGCCAGCGCCAGCGGCAGCTCCACGTTGTCGATCGTGCTGAGCCACGGCAGCAGGCGCGGTTGCTGGAAGGCGATGCCGATGTCCGGGTCGCCGGCTCGCGGCTGCCGGCGCGTTCCCCCGTCCAGCAGCTCCACGCGCCCGGAGTCGGGGGTCAGCAGCCCGGCGAGGGCCCGCAGCAGCGTGGATTTGCCGCATCCATTGGGCCCGATGATCACCGTGAAGCTACCGGCCGGCACGTCCAGGGAGAAGAGGCGCAAGGCGGTCAGCCGGCCTTCCGGAGCCGGAAAGCTGACCTCCAGGTCGTGGATGCGGACCGAGAGTGGCATGCGCTCCTTCGAATGACTGCTGGCCAGCGTCAAGGGGGCGTGCCAGGCGGTTGACGCTCACCGCGACATCGGTTCAGGGAAAGTCGGCCAGCACGAACGTGCAGGCCGAAGCCATGGCCGATGCGTCGGACAACGCCTCGCGCTCGCCTTCTCCCTTCCGGACTGTGACCGTCGGCCCTGTCTGCCGTCGAGCCTCGCGCTCGCCGGGTCAGGTCGGCCTCACCAGGTGCTCCCGGTGCCGCGCTCCGTGGCGCCGGGCCTGTCGAGGTTCGCGGGCTGGCTCGCTGCCGAGCCGACCGCCGGTGGGGACTTTCACCCCGCCCCGAAGACGATGGATGTGTTCGGTTACTCGGCTAGCGTGCCACCGCAACACAGGCGGGTCAAACAGCGCCTGCTCAGGCGGCGGCCGGCCGGCCCCGTCCCCGTATCCAGCGGTAGATCACGTAGGCGCCGCCGATGATCACGATGGCGTAGATCACGTACTCGAACGGGCGCACCGCCGCGTACAGCTGCTCGTAGTTCTCGCCCAGCAGGAAGCCGGCGAGCAGCAGCGCCGCGTTCCAGGGCAGCGACCCCAGCGTGCTGAACAGCAGGAAGCGGCCAAGCGGCATGCGCGCCACGCCGGCCGGATAGTTGATCAGCGCCCGAAGCAGCGGCACCAGCCGTGCGAAGAACACCGCCCAGTCGCCGTACTTGGCGAACCAGGCGTCGGCGCGGTCCAGGTCGTCCGGGTAGATGTGCACGTAGCGACCCCAGCGGTCGAGCAGCGGGCGGCCGCCCCATGCGCCGATCAGGTAGCCGGCCAGCGAACCGGCGACCGCCCCGACGGTGGCCACCACCAGCACCGCCAGCCAGCTCCACGGGGCGCCGGTCAGCGGCTCGACGATGCTCGGGTCCGCGGCTGACTGGCTGACCTTCCAGCCGGCCATCGGCACGATGACTTCCGACGGAATGATGGGAATGAAGGTCTCCAGGCCGATGGCGATGGCCACGCCCACGTAGCCCACCGCGTCGTACAGGCTCAGGAAGAACGGGATGATGACCCGGTCGATGAACTCCAGCACTAGCCCGGCGTCGGCTCAGCGGCGTCGGCATCCCCCAGCTTTCGGTCGCGCGGCGGAGCTTCCGTCTCGGAGGCGTGGTGCAGCGGCACCGCCACGCGATGCGGCTGCAGCTGGCCGGGCGGCGCGGTGATGTGGCCGGCGGCGCGCAGCCGCTCGTCGACGCCCAGCACGTGCACTGAGACGATCACCGATAGCAGCGCCGCGCCGGCGATCCAGCCGCCCAGCACGTCGATCGGGAAATGGGCGCCAAGGTAGATGCGGGTCAGGCTGATGGCGCCGATCAGGATGAGCGCCACCAGGTAGGCGGTGATCCCCTGCCGGCGGTCCGGCGCCAGGCGGGCCACGCAGAAGGCCACCAGGCCGTAGAAGACGGTCGCCCGCAGGGCGTGGCCGGCCGGGAAGTCGGCCAGGTCGTCCAGCCCGGTGCCGCCGACGTTGAAGATGGCGGTGAACAGCTCGGTCGGGCTGACGGCCGGGATGGCAGTGAAGTATTTCAGCGCCCACTCGATCGGGAACGCCAGCGTCCCCGCCGCCAGCAGCAGGGCCAGGTCACGGCGGCCCTTTGCCAGCGCCAGCAGCCCCAGCAGGGCGAAGCCGGCGGTCACGAACCAGCCGGAGCCCAGCGCGCTGAGCGCCAGGAGCAAACCGTGCACCGGCGGCAGCATCTCCTGCATCCAGTTGCGCACCGCCGGCACCAGGTTATCCATCAGCCACTGCTCGGGGAGGGTGAACAGCGTGGTGCGCTTCAGGGTCACCAGCCAGAATAGGGTCGGCAGGGTGATGAGGGTCAGCAGGAAGGCGGCTGCCGGGCTGGGAACCGCCCCACCCAGCCGATCCTTGCCGTCAGCGGCGACGAGCAGGCGGCTCGTCGGGTCCGGCAGGCGTCGCACGTTCGTAGTATAGGTTCGCCCGGCGGCTCATCCGGGTCGCGCTGCGAGCATCCGCAGCGCGCATCACCCGGAAGGAGGCCGGCGACGCAGGACAGCAGCACCGCCCCGCTGCCGCTCACCGGGTCCGGCCTGACGGTTGACGACGTCGTCGCCGTTGCCCGCCGTCGCCGCCAGGTGACGCTCGAGCCGGATGCAATCGATCGCATGCGCGCCAGCCGAGCCGTGGTCGAGCAGCTGGTCGCCGAGGGGCGCACGGTGTACGGCGTGACCACCGGCTTCGGCGACCTGTCCACCGTGCGCATCGAGCCGGAGCAGACCGCCGAGCTGCAGCGCAACCTGGTGCGCTCGCACGCGGCGGGCGTCGGCGAGCCGCTTCCCGTGGAGGTGGTGCGCGCCATGCTGCTGCTGCGGGCCAACGCCCTGGCCATCGGCCTGTCCGGCGTTCGCCCGCAGGTGGTGGAGCTGCTGATCGGCATGCTGAACGGCGAGGTCCATCCGGTGGTCCCGTCACGCGGCAGTGTTGGCGCATCGGGAGACCTGGCGCCGCTGGCCCACCTGGCGCTGGCAGTCATCGGTGAAGGGGAGGCCCGCCTGGACGACGCCGGTCCGGGCCCATCGGCGCAGGCCCTCGAGCGCGCGAGGCTGGAGCCGCTGCAGCTGGAGGCCAAGGAGGGCCTGGCGCTGTTGAACGGGACGCAGCTGATGGCCGCACTGGCGGCGCTGGCGCTGCACGACGCGCGGCAGCTGGCAGTCAGCGCCGACGCCATCGGCGCGATGAGCGTGGAGGCCATGGAAGGCACCGCAGCCGCCTTCGCCGAAGAGCTGGTGGCCGCCCGCCCGCACCCCGGCCAGGTGGCCGTCGCGGCCCACCTTCGCGAGCTGCTGGCCGGCTCGCAGATCGGCGCCTCGCATGCATCGAGCGGCCACAAGGTGCAGGACGCCTACTCGCTGCGCTGCATGCCACAGGTCCACGGCGCGGTGCGCGATGCGCTCGACCAGCTGGAGCGCGTGCTGGCCGTCGAGATGAACGCCGCCACCGACAACCCGCTTGTCTTCCCGTCCGGCGAGGTCATCTCCGGCGGCAACTTCCACGGCGAGCCGCTGGCCCTGGCCATCGACTACGCCAAGGCGGCGATCACGGAGCTGGCCTCAATTTCCGAGCGTCGCACGGCGCGACTGGTGGACGCGCACCTCTCCGGCCTGCCGGCCTTCCTGTCCGATGCGCCCGGGCTGCGGTCCGGGCTGATGATCGCCCAGTACACTGCCGCGGCCCTGGTTAACGAGCTGCAGACGCTCGCCCATCCCGCCAGCGTCGACACCATCCCGACCAGCGCCAACCAGGAGGACCACGTCTCGATGGGCGCCACCGGCGCACTGCACCTGCGCGAGGTGGTCGACCGCGCGGAAGCGGTGCTGGCCATCGAGGCGCTGTGCGCCGCCCAGGGACTGGATTTCCGTGAGCCGATGCGCCCCGGCGACGGTGTGGCCCGCGCCCACGCCGCCATCCGGGAGGTGGTGCCTCACCTGGCCGAGGACCGCCCACCCGCACCGGACATCGCCGCGGCGCGCGAGCTGCTCCAGGCTGGACGCCTGGCCTTCTGAAATGAGCGAGCTGCTGTTCACCGTCCTGGATCCGGACTCCTTCGCCGATATCCCCGCGCCGGCCCAGCCCGGCGCGCGCTGCCAGACCTGCGACTACTGGGAGCGGCTGGACGGCCACCGCTCGGCCGAGGACGGGGAAGCGGCCCGTTCGCTGAAGCTCTCGCGGCTGATGGCCGGCGAGCGCACGGCCGGCGCCTACGGGATGCTGGCCTGGCAGACCGGCGACGACGGCGACCGCCTGGCGGTGGGCTGGTGCCAGTTCGGGCCGATCTCCGCGTACCCCCGGGCGCAGGTCATCCGCGACCGCTACCCGGAGCTGCCCGACTCCCCCGCCCCATGGGTCATCACCTGCCTGCAGGTCGTGGAGTCGCACCCGGACCGGGACGGCGCCGCGCGCCAGCTGCTGGCCGCGGCCTGCGACGAGCTGGACCGCCGCGGAATCATCGCCGTCGAGGCGTATCTTGAGGGCGTGGCCGATCCCTGGCTGCCCTCGCCCGGTCCGGCCGCCACGTACGAGTCCGCCGGCTTCGCGCGCGTCGCCGGCGACGATCGCTACCCGGTCTACCGTCGAGAGCTGAGCGGCGAGGGCGGCGAGGTGGGCTGGGGCGACCTGCTGGCGCGCTCAGCGCGACCCGACGAGGGCGACGAGTGGCCCCTGCCGCTGCCCAAGGGGCCGTCCGAGGAGGACGTCTTCCGGCTTCCCGAGAAGCCGAAGCGCCCCAACCCGTTCGGCGAGGACTGAGGCTCCCATGCTCGAGGCCGGTCTGTGGGGGCTGGCCGCCGCCTCGACCCTGGTGGCCGGCGCGCTCATCGGCCTGTGGCTCCGCATCCCACGGCGCGTGGTCGCACTGGTGCTGGCCTTTGGCGTCGGGGCACTGATCAGCGCCGTGGCCTTCGACCTCACCGAGGAGGCGTTCCGCGTGGGCGGCACGCTGTCGGTGGCTGTCGGCCTGGGAGCCGGTGCGCTGACCTACTACGCCGGAGATCGCTGGCTGGCCCGGGCCGGCGGAGCGCGGCGCGGCGGGCGCATGAAGCAGGTCGAGAACAGCGGCCTGGCCATTGTGCTCGGTGCGCTGCTGGACGGCATCCCCGAGTCGATCGTGCTCGGCTCGACCCTGCTCGGGGGCGCCGCGGTCAGCCTGCCGTTCCTCTTCGCGGTGGCGGTCTCAAACGTGCCGGAGGGGCTGACCGCGGCCGTCGACCTGCGACGGGAGGGGCACCGGCCCGGCTGGATCATCGGTTTGTGGGCGGTGGTGGGGCTCGTCTCGGCTGCCGCCGCCGCCATCGGCTTCGGCGCGCTGGGCGAGATGGGCTCGTCCGTGTGGGTGCCGCTGATCCAGGCCTTCGCCGCGGGCGCGATTCTGACCATGCTGGTCGACACCATGATCCCGGAGGCCTTCGGCGAGGGCGGCGAGCTGGTCGGCCTGGCCACCGTCCTTGGCTTCGCGACGGCGTTCTTCCTGACTCGGGTGAGCTGACAGCTCCCCTCTGAGCGGTGAGTGGATCGGTCGCTGGTCCGTCCTCCGTATCATCCCCGCCGTGAGCAGCACGGATCTGCCGACACGCGACGCTTCTCGATCCGACGGCGCCGTGCGGGCACGAGTTCGGCGCGCTGTCTCCCTGGGCTGGGTCCCCCTGGCAGCCTCGCTTCTGTCGCTGATCCTGTCGATTGGCTCGATCGTGATTGCCACGCGCGACCCCACGGTGCTCTTGATCCTTCCCGACCAGGTCCGCTTTGCACAGGCGACGAGCGACGGCTACGCGTACGTCTACCTTCAGCCCACGTTCGTGAGCACCGGCAACAATGATCGTGTCGAGGTCATCCGTGGCATGCGCCTCCTGGTCTCGGATCCGTCCGGTGCGACCGCCGAGCTGGCATGGGACGAGGTGGGTGAGTTCTCGTTCAGCTCCGTCGACCAGGCCCTGTCATACGAGTACGTTGGCGACGCGGCTCCGATGCTGGTGGCCCCCGACCAGGCGCAGAATCCGCTGGCATTGTTCCAAGGCCCACCTGGCTGGCTGCTGCAGGCAGGCACCTATCAGATCGAGCTGGTGGCCGACCGTGAGGTCGCCACAGCACCGCTCCAGAAGCGCTTCGCGGTAGATCTGAGCGAGGTTCAGGTTCAGGAGATCGCCGAGGCCGACGGAGCCCGATTCCTCGCGGTCCCGATTCGGGTGGACAGCTAGCCTCCCCAGCGGTCGTATGATCGGCGGGTGACCGCCACCGCTCCCGAATCCGGACCGCGGACCGTGCGTGCGCCGCGTGGAACGCAGCTGTCCACCAAGGGCTGGCAGCAGGAAGCCGCCCTGCGGATGCTGATGAACAACCTCGACCCGGAGGTGGCCGAGGACCCGGAGCACCTCATCGTCTACGGCGGCACCGGCCGGGCGGCACGCAGCTGGGCGGCCTTCGACGCCATCGTCACGGAGCTCCAGCGGCTCGAAGCTGACGAGACGCTGCTGGTCCAGAGCGGCAAGCCCGTAGGTGTGTTCAAAACCACGAAAGACGCGCCGCGGGTGCTCATCGCCAACGCCAACCTCGTCCCGCACTGGGGCACCTGGGAGCAGTTCCGCGAGCTGGAGCGCGCCGGGTTGACGATGTACGGCCAAATGACGGCGGGAAGCTGGATCTACATCGCCACCCAGGGCATCATCCAGGGCACCTACGAGACCTTCGCCGAGGCCGCGCGCCAGCATTTCAATGGCAGCCTCAGGGGCACGGTCACGCTCACCGCGGGCCTGGGCGGCATGGGCGGTGCGCAGCCGCTGGCCGTGACGATGAACGAGGGCGCCTGCCTGGCCATCGAGGTGGATTTTGCCCGTGCAGAGCGGCGGCATGCGGCCGGCTACGTCGACGAGATGACGGACGACCTGGACGAGGCGGTCCGCCGGGTTGACGCCTGGCGGGCCGACGGCGAGGCGCGCTCCATCGCGCTCATTGCGAATGCGGCAGACATCGAGCCGCAGCTCGTCGAGCGCGGCTGGCATCCCGACCTCGTCACGGACCAGACCTCCGCACATGACCCGCTGCACGGCTATGTGCCGGGAGGTATCGGCCTGGAGGAAGCGCGCGAGCTGCGCGAGCGCGACCCCGCGGAGTACACCCGGCGCTCACTCGACTCCATGGCGAAGCACGTGCGGGCGATGCTGGCCTTCCAGGCGTCGGGCTCCGTGGTCTTCGACTACGGCAACAACATCCGCAGCTTCGCGAAGGAAGCCGGCGTCGACAACGCCTTTGACTTCCCGGGATTCGTGCCGGCCTTCATCCGGCCGCTGTTCTGCGAGGGCAAGGGCCCCTTCCGCTGGGCCGCCCTGTCCGGCGAGGCCGATGACATCCTGAAGACCGATGCGGCCCTCATGGAGCTCTTCCCCGAGGATGCCAGCCTGCACCGATGGCTGCGCCTGGCCGAGCAGAAAGTGCCGTTCCAGGGCCTGCCGGCCCGAATCTGCTGGCTGGGCTACGGGGAGCGGGCGCGGGCCGGGCTGCGCATCAACGAGATGGTGGCGTCCGGAGAGCTGGCCGCACCGATCGTCATCGGCCGCGACCACCTGGATGCCGGCTCTGTCGCCAGCCCCTTCCGCGAGACGGAGGGCATGCGCGACGGCTCGGACGCCATCGCCGACTGGCCGATCCTCAACGCGCTGCTGAACACGGCCGCCGGCGCCACCTGGGTCAGCTTCCACCACGGCGGCGGCGTGGGGATTGGCTACTCGCTGCATGCCGGGATGGTGGTCGTGGCCGACGGCACGCCGGAAGCCGCCGCTCGCCTGGAGCGGGTGCTGACCACCGACCCGGGGATGGGCGTCATCCGCCATGCCGACGCGGGGTACGCGCGTGCGCTGGAGGTCGCGCGCGAGCGTGGCGTGCGGGTGCCGATGGCCGAGGACGCCGGCTAGACCACCAGCTCCGGCGTCAGGTCCTCCACACTCGGCACGCCGGCCAGGGCCATGACGTGCTCCAGCTCGGCGGACAGGATGTCGAGCACGCGCCCGACACCGGCCTCGCCGTCGACAGCCAGGCCCCACAGGATGGGACGGCCGATGCCGACCGCCGTGGCGCCCAGCGCCAGCGCCATCAGCGCATCGGTCCCCCGGCGGACGCCACCGTCGAACAGGATTGGCGCGCGACCGGCCACCGCATCCACCACCGCCGGCAGCGCGTCCAGGCTGGCGATGGCGCCGTCCAGCTGCCGGCCGCCGTGGTTGCTGACCTGGACTGCCGCCGCCCCGCGCTCGAGCGCCCGCACTGCGTCCTCCGGATGCAGCACTCCCTTGAGGATCACCGGCAGGCTGAAGCCGGCCAGCCACTCCAGGTCGTCCCAGGTCAGCGTCTCGACGAAGCTCTGGTCGGCCGCGGCGTCGAGCGATGACTCGGCGGCCACCGCCACGTTGGGCACGGTGATGTCGAACGGCAGCTGGAAGCCGATGCGGATGTCGCGCTCCCGGCGCCCGAGGCGCTGCAGGTCGGCGGTCATGACCAGCGCCTCGTTGCCGTTCTCCACGGCACGCTCTACGAGGGCGCGGCGCGCGCCCATGTCGGCCAGCAGGTAGACCTGGAACCAGCGCGCGCCGCCGACGGCCGCGACTTCGGCCATGTCGGTGCTGGCCGAGGTCGACAGGGTCATGGTGATGCCGCGAGCAGCCGTCGCCCTGGCCGTGGCCAGCTCTCCGTCCGGATGCGCCATGCGATGCAGGGCTGTGGGGCAGGTGAACAGCGGCACCGGCCACTCGCGGTTGAAGACGGTCACACGGGTGTCGATGCGCGAGGTATCGGTCATCACCCGCGGCAGGAAGCGGCGCCGGCTGAAGGCGGCGCGGTTGTCGTGGAGCGTGCGCTCGTCCTCGGCGCCGCTGGTGTAGTAGCTCAGTGCCATCTCGGACAGCACCTCGAGGGCGCGCGCCTCGAAGTCCAGGACGTTGATCAGCGTCGGGTCGTCGACTGGCGGCGCCTCGAAGCCGGCCTTCGGCGCGTCGTTCGGCACGGGCAGGCCCGTCGAGGATGCCATGCGGCCGAGCATAGATGCCGCGTAGCATCGCCGTCATGACCTTCGACCCGCTGGCGCCGCTGCCCGGCGCGCCCGACCCGTGGCAGTCCTCCAGCATGCCGGCGCCACGCGACGGGCCGCCGTACACCATGACCGAGATGATCGCCGCCGAACCGGCCTTCGCCGAGCGGCTGCTGACCGCGCTGCGCGACGACCAGACCGTGCGCCGCCTCGCCGCCGACCTGCGAGCTGCAGCGGATGCTGGCGAACCGGTGATCTTCACCGGCTGCGGCACCAGCGAGCATGCGGCGATCGCCTGCGTGGCCATCGTCGGCGAGGCGTTGCGCGACGCAGTGGTGCGCGACGCGCGCATCGGCTCCGCCCAGGCCTTCGAGCTGCTGGGCCGTCCTTCGTCCAGCGGCGTGCTCGTCGGCGTGTCGCACGAGGGCGGCACCTGGGCGACCAACGGGGCGTTGCGCGAGGCGCGGGATGCCGGCTGCCAGACGGCGCTCATCACGGTGAGCGACCGATCTCCCGGTGCGCAGCTGGCGCAGGTCGTCGTCCAGACGCACGAGCAGGACCAGAGTTGGTGCCACACCATCGGCTACCTGTCGCCGATGCTGGCGGCTACGGCGCTGGCGGCGGCCATCCGCGCGCAACCGGTCGACCCCATCAGCGTGCGAGCCATGCTCGACACCGCGGACGGCGATCCGGCCGGCGAAGCAGCGACAATCCTGGCGGGCTGCACGCGCCTCGTGGTTGTGGGCTCCGGCGCCGACTACCCGTCGGCGCGGGAGCTCGCCCTCAAGGTGGAGGAAGGGGTGCACCTGCCCAGCACGGCGCACCACCTCGAGACGCTGCGACACGGGCACCTGGCGGCCACGGACTCGACCACCGGGCTGGTCATCATCCTCACCGACGCCGAGCAGCGGGGAGAGATGCTGCTGGACCGGGCGCGCGCCGTGCTGCGCTCTGCCGCCGCGATTGGCATGCCCGCGGCTGGCATCATCGCCGCCGACCTGGGCGACGACATTCCGCGCGACCTGACGCCGGCCGGGCGCCTGGCCGTACCGGTCACCAGCCGGCTGCCGCGAGTCGAGGTATCGCTCATCGGCTCCGCGATCCCGCTGCAGCAACTGACGGAGCGCCTCGCTCGCGAGCGCGGCACGAACCCGGACACCATCGGTCGCGACGACCCGCGCCACGCGGCTGCGGCCGACGCGTAGGGGGCCGGGCTAACATCCACCGCGTGGCCAGCCTGATCGAGTGCGTCCCGAACTTCTCGGAGGGCCGCCGCCCGGAGGTCGTCGAGGAGATCGTGAGCGCCATTCGCCAGATCGACGGCGTGACGCTGCTGGACCACTCGCGGGACGAGACCCACAACCGCAGCGTGGTCACCTTTGCCGGCGCCGCCGAGTCGGTGGTCCGTGCCGCCACCGCGGCTGTCGGGCGCGCAATCCAGCTGATCGACATGGAGCAGCACAAGGGCGCCCACCCGCGCATCGGCGCCGTCGACGTCGTGCCGTTCGTGCCGCTGGGCGGCACCCGCATCGAGGAGTGCGTCGACCTGGCGCGCCGCTTCGGCGAGCAGATCGCCAAGCTGTTCGACATCCCGGTCTACCTCTATGGCGAGGCTGCGCTGCGCCCCGAGCGGCGGCGGCTGGCCGACGTGCGGCGCGGCCAGTACGAGGGGCTGAAGGCCGAGATCGGCGGCAATCCCGAACGGGACCCGGACTTCGGGCCAAGCCACCTCCACCCACGGGGCGGGGCGGTGGCCGTGGGCGCCCGCAAGCCGCTGATCGCCTTCAACGTCAACCTGGCCACGGATGACCTGGCGCTGGCCCGGCGCATCGCCCAGACCATCCGCGAGTCCTCCGGCGGCCTGCCGGCGGTGCAGGCCATGGGAGTGCTGCTGGAGAACCCCGGTGAGCCGACGCGCGCGCAGGTCAGCATGAACCTGGTCGATTGGGAGAAGACCGGCATCGCCCGGGTGGTGCGCGAGATCAGCCGACTGGCGCGCGAGGCCGGCACCGATATCGACCACTGCGAGCTCATCGGCCTGGCCCCCACCGGCGCGCTGCTCGAGGTGGCGGAAGACGCGCTGGGGCTGCGCAGCTTCTCGCCGGACCAGGCGCTCGAGCTGCGCCTGGCGAAGAACCCGTGACCAGCATTCGCGAATCGCTGCGAGCGGCGGTGGCCGCCGCCCGCGACCGGGCCATTTCCTCCGGCGCGCTGCCACAGCCGGAGAGCGCGTTGCTGCCGCCTGTCGGCATCGAGCGGCCCTCCCGGGCGGAGCACGGCGACTTCGCCAGCAACGCGGCCATGCAGCTGGCGCCGGTGCTGCGCCGCTCCCCCCTGGCCATTGCCGAAGCGCTGCGCGCGGAACTGGGCACGCCCGACGGGGTGCTGGCCACCAGCGTGGCGCCGCCCGGCTTCCTCAACATCCAGCTCGACCCGGCGTGGCTCGCGGGCCAGGTGGCCGCCATCCGGCAGGCGGGGGCAACCTTCGGCATGGCGCGCGCCGCCGAGCCGCATCGCATCAACGTCGAGTTCGTGAGCGCCAACCCCACAGGGCCGCTGACCGTTGGCAACGCGCGTGGCGCCTTCGTGGGCGACCTGCTGAGCCGGGTGCTGGAGGCCGTCGGCCACGACGTGGTGCGCGAGTACTACTTCAACGACTTCAACGCGCAGGTCCGCAACCTCGGCCTCTCGCTGCAGGCGCGCCACGAGGGACGCGAGCCAACGGAGGACGGCTACCACGGCGAGTACGTGACCCAGATGGTCCGCGAGGTGCCGGACGAGCTCTGGGCCGCAGCGGCCGCAGAGGGAGCCGATCCGGGCGAGGTCCTGGGCCGCTGGGCGTCGGAGCGCGTCCGGGCCGGCATCGAGGCCAGCCTGGCGGAGCTGGGCGTGCGGTTCGACGTCTGGACGTCGGAGGGCTCGCTGCACGACGAGGGCTGGGTCCCGCGCGCTCTAGACCAGCTGCGCGCCAGCGGTGACCTCTACGAGGCCGACGGCGCCACCTGGTTCCGCTCCAGCGCGTACGGCGACGAGAAGGATCGAGTGGTCATCCGCAGCAACGGCCAGCCGACGTATTTCGCCAGCGACATCGGCTACCTGGCCGAGAAGTTCAGCCGCGGCTTCGACGAGCTGGTCTACCTGTGGGGCGAGGACCACCACGGCACAGTCGCGCGCAATCGTGCCGCCGCCCAGGCGCTCGGCTTCCAGGCGGATCACGTGCACTGGTTGCTGATGGCCTGGGTGCGCTTCGTGCGCGACGGCCAGGAGATCGGCATGAGCAAGCGGGCCGGCGAGTTCATCAGCCTGGATGAGCTGCTAGCCGAGATCGGCTCCGACGCCGCGCGCTGGTACTTCGGCTCCCGCGCCCCGCAGACCGGCATCGACTTCGACATCGAGCTGGCCAAGAAGGAGAGCGCAGAGAACCCGGTGTACTACGTTCAGTACGCGCACGCCCGGGCCAGCTCCATCCTGCGCAATGGTCAGGCCGCGTCGGTGGAGGCCGATGACTCCCATGCCGCCGCCCTGCTCCACCACCCCGCCGAGCAGGCGCTCCTGCGCCGTGTGCTGGACCTGCCGGACGTGGTGGCCGATGCCGCCGCCCGCCGCGAGACCCACGAGATCACTCGCTTCCTGCTGGAGAGTGCTCAGCTGTTCAGCGCGTTCTACCGGGACTGTCGCGTACTCTCCGAGGACCCCGACGAGCGGCGGCTGTCGGAGGCGCGGCTGGCGCTGACCGACGCCACCCGCCAGGTCCTGGCCAACGGGCTGGGTCTGCTGGGCATCCGCGCGCCAACCTCGATGTAGGAGCCGCTCAGCTTCCCGCGAGCACCTCGTCTACCAGGTCGGCGGACGAGGCGTGGACGACCGTGACGCCCGTGTTGCCGCTCGACTGCACGTCGGTCGCGAACGGCAGCGCGCCGCGCAGCTGCTGATACAGATCCAGGAACTCGGTGGCGTGCACCGGCGCGTCCCATTCCAGCTGCCAGGCCATGGCCCACGTGCCGTCAGGCCCGCGCGCCACGCTCAGCTCATCGCCACCCCAGCCCAGGGCGGCGGCGTCCGCCTCGTCGCGATCAGCTCCCAGCTGCTCGAGCCAGATGCCGACCATCGCCTCGCCGATGGTGGTCGCCTCCACCTGGCGCCAGCCGGCACCCAGCCGCCCGGCCACGTCCGGCTCCGGCACGTTGAGCGGCACTTCGCCGGCCAGGTACTTCTCCGGATGGAGCACCTGTTCGGTCGAGGCCGGCGGCTGGTCGTAGGCAGCGTCCACCGCGTCCCAGCCACCGGCCGCCCACAGCTGGGTCACGAAGGTCGCGCCCGACTCGTAGGGGAAGGTGAGCTGGCGCACCATCCACGGCGGGATGGCGCTCATGTCGGGGATCGGCGTGGCGCCGATGCCGGCCATCTCGTCCGGCGACAGGTTGCCGTCCAGCGCCCAACGCACCATGGCCAGCGTGGCGTCTCCGTCCTCCAGCGCGAGCCGCGCGAGCGCCGGGTCATCGTCATCGGCCTGCCCCTCGCGCTCCGCTCCGATGTCGAAGGCCGCGTCCTGCATGGCGTGCGTGAACTCGTGGGCGTAGGTGATCTTCGCCTCGGCGGTGAGCCCGGCGTCGGTGACCACCACCATGCGTCGCGCCTCGAAGTCGTAGAAGCCCAGCACCTGGTCGGCGTAGAGGGACTCGGTCAGCTGGCGGATGTCCTGCTCCTCGGCCAGCAGCCCCATGGCCCGCAGCGTCAGGTTGTCGGCAGCCAGCTGCTCCTCGGTCCAGGTCTCGTCGAAGACCTCCTCCAGCTCATCGGCCAGCTGTGCTCGGCTGATGACGTCCGGGGGTCCGATGTCGGCCGGGGGCAGCTCGCGCAGCGCCGATACCTCGTCCTCGATCTCGCCGAACACGTGCAGCGCGTCCTGCGAGGCGCTGGCCGTGGCCGACGAAGTGGGCGATGGGCTGGCGACGGCGGTGGTTGCCGGTCCGAGGGCCAGCGGCGCGCCCATGGCCCGCAGGGTGAGGACGGCCACGATGGCCAGCCCCAGGAGGATGGTGGCCAGCGCGGACAGCCGCAGGCCAAGGGATCTCATTGCCGGCCATTGTGGCATCGCCCGGCGGTCGACCGGGCCGAAGGTTCAGGTTTCTTAAGCCGGGCGCGTGTTGGGGATTCACATCGGCCTTCTACCGTTCACCGTGCGAGTTGGAGATCCAGTCGGGTTTCTACCTCCACCCTCCCTCCTTCGAGAGCCGGTGTCATTGGGCGGGCACCGGCTCTCGTGCTGTCTGTCACACTCACGGCACCCATGGAAATCACGTGGTACGGCCGCGCCTGCTTCAGGCTCAAGGGCCGCGAATCGACCGTCATTACCGACCCCTGCCCGCCCAACACCGGGTTCGTGGCCGGAAAGCATGACGTAGACCTGCTGACCATCTCGCACGCGCACCCGGATCATTCCTACACGCGCTCCATCACCGCCGGGCTGACGCTGACCCGGCCGGGCGAGTACGAGTACCACGGCGTGCTGGTCACTGGCGTGCGCACCTTCCATGACGGGGCCCGGGGCGCCGAGCGCGGCGAGAACATCGTCTTCGTCTACGAGATCGACGGCGTGCACATCGCCCACCTGGGCGACCTGGGGCATCTCCTCACCGAGGACCAGCTGGCGGAGATCGGTCCGGTCGACGTGCTGCTGGTCCCGGCGGGCGGGCAGTTCACCATCGCCCCGGCGGAGGCCGCCGAGGTCGTCAGCCAGGTCAGCCCCAAACTGGTGATCCCCATGCACTACGCCACAGACGGCGGCTCGAAGGACCTGCTGGGACCCGAGAAGTTCGTCCACGAGATGGGCGCCGGGGAGCCGCAGCGCCAGCCCAAGGCTGTTGTCCACGGCTCGTCGCTGCCGGACGAGACACAGGTCGTCCTGCTGGAGGCGCGCGGCCGCACCGGCTGAGTATCGCGTGCCGGACAAGTCTCTGTTGATCCCACCCGTCAGAGCGGTGCGCCGAGGCACCGGGTCTTACCCCTGAAGTACCGCACCGGACGGTTACGCACCACACTCTCCCGCACTCCGGCCAGCCAGGGGGGTACTAGGCGGCCCGGTACTTGCGGTGTACCCTCGTGCTCCGCCGGAAATGGGGCCCACTGATGGCAAGGCCCGAATCGCAACAACAGGTGACCGCGCGGAACAGTGGGAGAAACCAATTCATGGCTGCCACAGGAAGCAACGCTCGCTCAGGAGTGAGCCGCGTCGGCATCGTCGTCGCCGCGCTGGCCACCCTGGGCCTGTCGCTGGCGCTGATGATCAGCCCGGCGATCGCGCATCACGACACTCCGAACCCGGAGGTCACGCCGACGATCGTCGCCGGCAACCCCAGCTGCCCGACCGGCACGACCGAGATCAAGTTCGAGGACGACGCCAACGAGGTGGAGACCGGCGAGCAGAAGCAGACGACCATCGGGTCGACCACGGTGCGCGTCGAGATCCTCGAGACCGACGGCATGTACGTCACCTTCGACGTCGACAACGCCGTGGCTGCGCACGTCTTGGTCGAGGGCGGCGACAACGCCAACAACTACGACTACTCGGCCCGGTCCGACGGTGGCATCCGCCACGACGACCACCTGATCGCCCCGGACAACGGCGGCGGCCAGCAGCCGGCGATCAGCCACATCAGCTTCTGCCTGGTGCTTCCGCCGGCCAGCGGCACGGCGACGGCCACCGCGACCATTCCGAACGCTGATGACCACGCCAGCCTCAACATCCGGAAGAACGACCAGGACGGCCATCGCCTGCCCGGCGCGGTCTTCACGGTCGATGGCATCGACGGCACGTTCACCAGCGATGAAAACGGCATGTTCTGCATCCTGGGCCTGCCCGAGGATTCGGTCTGGCAGGTCACCGAGATCAAGGCCCCGCCAGGCTATGAGATCGGGCAGCCGGCCTCGCAGATGGTCGAGGTCGACAACGACGGCGACTGCAACAGCCCGGACGCGGTGTTCACCAACTCGCTGAGCGCCTCGACCGCCACGCCGACTCCGGAAGGATCGGTCGCCGGCGGGACGTCGACGCCGACCCCCGAGGGATCCGTGCAGGGCGGGACCGGCACGCCGGCCCCGAGCCAGCCGGACACTGCCATGGGAGGCACGCCCGGACCCAGCCCAGTGCCGACCTTCGCCTTCGCGATCGTCCTGCTGGCCTCCATCGGCACCCTGGCCTACGCCAATGTGAGGTCCACGCGGCACACACGCTGAACCGAAGGAACAGCGACACCGAGCCTCCGGCAGCAGCCGGAGGCTCGGTAGCTTCCGCGTCCGATCGCGACCAGTGCCGAGGTGCCCGCCGGCACCGCAGCACGAGGCTAGATCAGTGCGAGCTCGCGGCCGACCTTTTCGAAGGCAGCCAGGCAGGCCTCCAGCTCCTCGCGCGTGTGCTCGGCAGTGACGATGGTGCGCACCCGCGATCGGTCGTCCGGCACGGTCGGGAAGCCGATGCCCTGGGCGAAGACGCCCTCCTCGAACAACCGGTCGGAGAGCTTCATGGCCAGCGCCCCGGAGCCGGCGATCACCGGGGTGATGGGCGTCTCGGATGCGCCGATGTCGAAGCCCAGCCGAGCCAGGCCGTCCTTGAAGAAGCCGGCGTTCTGCCATAGCCGCTCGATCAGCCCCGGCTCGGATTCCAGCACGTCGATGGCCGCCAGACAGGCAGCCGCCACGGCCGGCGGGTGCGAGGTCGAGAACAGGAACGGACGAGCCCTGTGCTCGAGCACGGTGCGCAGCACCCCCGGGCCGGCGACGTAGCCACCCAGCACGCCGATCGCCTTCGATAGCGTGCCGACCTGCACATGCACACGGCCGTGGAGGTCGAAGTGGTCGACGCTGCCGCGCCCGTTGCGGCCCAGCACGCCCGAGGCGTGGGCATCGTCGACGTAGACGATCGCATCGGCCTGCTCCGCCGCCTCGACGATTTCGGGCAACCGCGCGATGTCCCCGTCCATGCTGAACACGCCGTCCGTGATGACCAGCACCGTGCGGTTGGCACCGCCGGGCGCGTCGCGCACCTCGCGCAGCGCCCGGCGCAGGGCGTCCATGTCGGCGTGCGGGAAGATCTTGCGTTCGGCCTTGGTCAGCCGGATGCCGTCGATGATGCTGGCGTGATTGAGGCCGTCGGAGACGATGACCGCGCCCTCCGGCGCCAGGATCGGAATGACACCGGTGTTGCATGTGAAGCCCGACTGGAAGGTGAGCACCGCCTCGACGTGCTTGAAGTCGGCGAGCCGTGCTTCCAGCTGCTCGTGCAGGCTCATCGTGCCGGCGATGGTGCGGACCGCACCCGATCCGGCGCCGTACTCCTCCACCGCCTGGATCGCCGCCCGGCGCAGCCGCGGGTGGGTGTTCAGCCCCAGGTAGTTGTTGCTCGAAAGGGTGATGACCTCGCGTCCGTCGATGACGCATCGGCTCTTCTGCTCCGACTGCACCACCCGCAGCCGCCGGAAGAGGCCCTTGGCCTTGAGCTCGTCGATCTCGCCCCCGAGGAAGGCGAGCGGGTTGCGCGAGCGAGCGCTCACCGAGTTGAGGACGTCCGTCTCCATGCGGGCATTATCGCGCCTGGTCGCGGGCAGCTCAGGGTATGAGGACGACCTTGCCGGCATGGCGCGACGCGATGAGCTCGAAGCCGCGCTCCCAGTCGGCCAGGTCGAAGCGGTGGGTCAGCACCGGAGAAACGTCCAGCCCGCTGCGCAGCAGGGCCTGGGTGCGCTCCCAGGTGTCGTACATCCTGCGGCCATAGACGCCGTATAGGCGCAGGCCCTTCTGGATGACCAGGTCCGACAGCTGCACCTGCACCGGGCTGGCGAAGATGCCCAGCAGGCTGATGCGGCCGCCGCGGGTGATGAAATGCAGCGCCTGGTCGAGCGCGGCCTGCGAGCCGCTCATCTCGAGCACCACCTCCACGCCGTCGCCGCCGGTCTCGGCCACGATGCGATCGGCGGTGTCCGGGTCGCGGGCGTCGAGCGCCAGGTCGGCGCCCATGGTCCGCGCCAGCTCGAGCCGATACGGCTCGACGTCGGTGGCGACTACCCAGGCGGCTCCGGCGGCGCGCGCGATGGCCACCGACAGCAGGCCGATGGGACCTGCGCCGGTGACCGCCACGGTGCGCCCCTCGATCGGCTCCACGAAGGCCGCGTGGACGGCGTTGCCCATCGGCTCCTGGAGGGCGACCACCGCCGGGTCGAGGCCGTTGGACTCGATGGCGTTCGTCTCGGGGATGACGACGTACTCGGCGAAGCCGCCGTCAACGTGGGCGCCGATGATCTTCAGGTCGCGGCACAGATGCATCGCGCCAGCGCGGCACTGGGCGCAGTCCCAGCACACGATGTGGCTTTCCACCCCGACAAGGTCGCCCTCGCGCACACGGCTGACGCCGCTGCCGGCAGCGGCGACGCGCCCGGCCAGCTCGTGGCCAAGGACCACCGGCGGCTTCAGGTTCTCGGCCGCCCAGGGATCCCAGTTGTAGAGGTGCGCGTCGGTGCCGCAGATGCTGGCGGCCTCCATGCGCAGCAGCACCTCAGCGGGGCCGGGCACCGGCACGGGGCGCTCGATGAGCTCGGCGCCGGGCGCGGGCCGGGTCTTGGCCAGGGCCCGCATGGTGCGCGTGGCGGTGGCGGTCACACGCCGAGTATAGGAGCGGCCCGCGGAGCGACCGCCCTCAATCCTCGATGAACCAGCCGCGCGCCGACGGCCGCAGCAGGGCGATCACCAGGACCAGGCTGATCAGCAGCCCCAGCGGCACGGTCAGCGCATACCAGCCGTTGGCTGCCGCGGGCGCCATCTCGAACAGGGCCGGTGGCAGTCCGGCCAGCATGGGCACCGCCAGGATGGCGATCCCGAGCGCGAAGCGGTGGCCGATGCGCTTGCGCTGGATGACGACCGTGATGCCGAACAGCAGCGCCGCGATCTCGGCCATCATGAAGATGCCCAGCAGGCTGAACGGCGCGCGCTCGCTGAAGTCGGTGAACTCGACGATCTTGGGCAGCAGCAGGCCGCTCTCGGCCAGCAGCACGAAGGCCCAGATCATCCACAGGCGCACTGGCCAGGGGGCGGAACTCCACATCGGTAGCGGGATCGTAGCCCGCTCCGTGCCAAGATGCCCTGGCGTGACGTTCCTCACCGAGCTGTTCGAGACCAACCGAGTCATCGTCCTGTCGGTCTACGGGCAGGTGTTCTTCGTGCTGGGCCTGGCCATTGCCCTCCAGTCGCCGAAGCGCAGCCGGCTGGCGCTGGCGCGTTCGCTGCCCTGGCTCGCCGGGTTCGGCATCCTGCATGGCTTTCATGAGTGGGGCTACCTGTTCATCCCCATCCAGTCGGGCTACCTGCCGCTGCCAGTGACCGAGGGGCTGCTGGTGCTGCAGCTGATCATCAAGGGTGCCTCCTTCGCCCTGCTGCTGCAGTTCGGCGTGGAGCTGCTGGCGGCCGTCAGCCACGTCCCCATCCTGCCGCGTCTGCGGCTGCTGCCGGCGGCAGCGTTCCTGGGCTGGGCCGGCGCCACACTCGCCGTGTCGGCGGCCTTCGCCGGCTTCCAGGCCGACGCGGGAGCGTGGCTGGCGGAGGGCCGCATCGGCGAGGCGCTGGCCCAGGTGGGCGCGCCGCTGGCGGTCGGCGACGTACTGGCGCGCTGGATGCTGGCGCTGCCGGGCGCCGCGCTGGCAGCCTGGAGCCTGCTGGCCAGCGCCGCCGAGGTGCGGCCGGTGGCCCGCTTCCCGGTGGTGCTGGGGCTGCGGACCGCCGCCGCGGCGTTCGCGGTGTATGCCGTGCTCGGTGGGCTGATCCCCATGCCGGGCCCCTTCCCGCCGGCCAGCGCGCTGAACAGCGCCTGGCTGCTGGAGACGCTGGGCATCCCCATCGAGGTGCTGCGCTCGGTGGCGGGGCTGCTCATCGCGGTGGCCATCATCCTGGCGCTCGACCTGTTCGAGCAGGAGACGGACCGCGCGCTGGCCGAGGCTCGGCGGCGCGACCTGCTGGCGCGCGAGCGGGAGCGCATCGGCCGCGACCTGCACGACGGCATCATTCAGTCGGTCTACGCCGCCGGCCTGCACCTGGACGAGGCGAGCGCCGCGCTCCAGCCCGGCGACGAGGTGCCGCGCGCCCGGATTCGCACCGTGCTCGACGAGCTGGAGCGCATCGGCGACGAGATCCGGACGACCATCTTCGACCTGCGCAGCGCGTCGCTCGAGACCCGCGACGCAGAGGAGATCGTGCGCGCGGTGGCCGATGAGCTGCGCGCCAACACGCTCGTCGGCCTGGACCTGCGCGTCTCCGGCGAGTACCGCGCCGAGCTCTCCGCGCAGCAGGCCGAGCAGCTGCGCCAGGCGGTGCACGAGGCCTTCAGCAACATCCTGCGCCACGCCCACGCCAGGCAGGTGACCGTCCTGCTGTCGGTCGACCGCCAGCAGCTGCACCTGGAGATCCGCGACGACGGCGTGGGGTTCGACCCGGAGCAGGCCCGTGCCCAGCGCTCCGGACGGGAGGCACATGGCCTGCGCAACCTGCAGGGCCGCGCGGAGCTGCTGAACGCCCAGCTCACCATCCGGAGCGCACCCGGACAGGGCACCGACCTGACGCTTACCATGCCGGTGGCCACCCAGCGACGGCCGTCCTGACGCTCGCTTCCGCGAAAGATCCGCATGCCTGAGCAGCCACCGATCCGCATCCTGATCGCCGACGACCACGAGGTGGTGCGCATCGGCCTTTCGGCGCTGCTCGACCGGCAGGAAGGCTTCAAGGTCGTGGGCCAGGCCGCCTCGGGCGACGAGGCGGTGCGCCTGGCGCGCGCGCTGCATCCCGATGTGGTGGTGCTCGACATCCGCATGCCCGGCGGGTCCGGGACCGATGCCTGCCGGCAGATCACCGCCGAGGCGCCGGGCACTCCGGTGGTCATGCTCACCAGCTATGCCGATGAAGAGGCGCTGTTCGAGGCCATCGCCGCTGGCGCCTCCGGCTACGTGCTGAAGCGCATCGGCTCACGAGAGCTCATGGACGCCATCCGCACGGTCGCCCGCGGTGACTCGATGCTCGACCCGGCGGTGACCGCCGCAGTCCTGGAACGAGTGCGACGGGCCGCCCATGCCGAGGAGTCGGGCGCCTTCGCCGACCTCACCGAGCAGGAGCGGCGGGTGCTGGCCCATCTGGCGGAGGGCGAGTCCAACCGCGAGATCGCAGATGCCATGGACCTGGCGGAGAAGACGGTGCGCAACTACGTCAGCAACGTGCTGGCCAAGCTGTCGCTGAGCAGCCGCGCGCAGGCCGCCGCCTACGCCATCCGCAACCGCCTCACCGAGCTGGACCGTGCCCCGCGCAGCTGAGCTGGGGCAGCGCGCCGGGCTGCTGATTGGAGGTGTGCTGCTGGCGGCGTGCACGCCGATCACCTCGATCAGCCCGTCCCCCTCGCCGTCCGCCAGCCCCAGCCCGACCACCGCCGCCAGCGTGGGCACGCCGTCACCCACCGCGGCGGGCCCTTCGGCGACACCCACCCTGCCACCCCTGTCGCTGGATCTTCCGCGCCGCCAGGACGAGCGAATCGTGCGAGTGGATGTCGACCCGCAGCTGTCGGGCGACGAGGGCCAGATCGTGGTGACGGTCACCAACCTGACCGACCGGCGGGTGGGCGAGCTGGTGCTGCGCTGGCCGACTGCGCTGCGCGACACGCTGTTCCTGGCCCCGTTCCGACCCTCGCAGCAGCGCATCGCGGAGGGCGGGCCGCCGCTGATGCAGGACTGGACCAAGTGGGTCGAAGGGCCCGGCGAGTCGGGCGAGCCGGCCGGGACGACGTCGCTGGGCTGGGGCCCGCTGCTGCCTGGCGCCACGCTGACAATCCCCATCCAGGTGACGCGCAGCGTGGGCGGCGGGCTGGCCTTCGACCTGCAGGTGCTGGCCGACGAGGCGATCCTGTCGCTGCCCGACGGCGCGCCGGCCGAGCTGCGCACGAGCGTTCCGTAGTCGTGCGCGCCATCCTTCCCGCCTCGCTCGAGCCGGATGCCGAGCTGCTCACCCGCCTCGGCGAGGTGATGGACCCCGAGCGCCGGGTGCTCGCCGCGCTGGAGCGGATTACACCCATCTCCGGCAAGCGCATTGCCGACGTGGGCACCGGCATCGGCCATTACCCGCTGCTGCTGGCGCGGCGAACTGGCCGCACGTATGGCATCGAGCAGCAGCCCGAGCTGCTGCGCGTGGCGCGTGCGCGTGCCGGCGCCATGCACCAGCCCAACATCCGCATCGTCGAGGGCGGCGTGAATCGGCTGCCGCTGCGTGACGGGGCGGTCGACATCGTACTGTCGGGCGAGATCGAGCCGGATGACCGCTGGCTGCCTGCAATCGCCGAGGTGCAGCGTGTGCTGCGACCCGGCGGTCGATTGGTCGTCATCGGCTACTACGGACGCGACGACGTGGTGCCGCTGCTGGAGCCCGAGGCCGTCGAGCGGGCGCTGGAGGCTACCCAGCGGCGGACCGGCTGGTGGCTGCGCAACGGCTTCAAGATCAAGGTGGTGCACAGCCGCCTGGATTTGGGCGACGAGAAGACGGCGGAGGACCTGCTGCCACGCCTGTACGGGGATCGTGGCCGGGCTTTCCTGGCCGCCCCGCACCCCCTGAGCCTCAAGGTCCGCCTGGGGCTCTACCACCTGGCGCGGGCCTGATCGCCGCCGATCCGTGCACCGGCGCACCGAATCTTCGCGGATTCAGTGCACAAATTTGATTGCAGCCGCGATTCCATGCATCTATGATCCCCGCGTCGAGGGCCAGGCTCTTCTCCCCCCGGAGCCTGGCCTTCGGCATGCCCGCTGCTCGGTGCCATAATGCGTGGCGCCCACTCATGGCCCGCCGCCCTGCACGCGACGCGGCACCAGTCCTTCTGCGGAGGCCAATGCTCTGATGGCGACCACCACGCCGCGCATGAAGATCACCTACGCGACCCTTTCGGCTGACAACGAGGAGCTGCAGTCGGCGTTCGACGAAGCGGTCGAGCGTGTTCGCGGGCAGCTCGGCCAGTCCTACCCGATGCTGATCGGCGGCGAGGAGCGCCGCGCGGCTGAGGAGTTCGAGGACCGTTCGCCCATCGACCGCGAGATCGTGGTCGCGCGTTTCCCGGTCGGCAGCCGGCAGGACGTGCGCGACGCCATTGCCGAAGCCCGAGCAGCCTTTCCCGCCTGGCGCGACCTCGGCTGGCGCAAACGGCTGGAGATCATGCGCCGCGCCGCCGACCTGATCAGCGAGCGCCAGTTCGAGTACGCCGCGCTCATGTCGTTCGAGGTCGGCAAGAACCGGCTGGAGGCGCTGGGCGACGTCGAGGAAACGGCTGACCTGCTGCGCTACTACAGCGACGAGATGGAGCGCAACGACGGCTTCGTGAAGCCCATGGGCTCGCTCTCGCCGACTGAGCACACCCGCAGCGTCCTCAAGCCGCACGGCGTGTGGGCGGTGATCAGCCCCTTCAACTTCCCGATGGCGCTGGCCGGCGGCCCGGCAGCCGGCGCCCTGATCGCCGGAAACACCGTGGTGCTCAAGCCCTCGTCCGATGCGCCGCTGCTGGGGTACAAGTTCGGAGAGGTGCTGCGCGACGCCGGTGTGCCGGCCGGGGTCTTCAACCTGGTCACCGGCCCGGGCGAGACGGTCGGCGCCGAGCTGCAGGAGAGCCCCGACATCGACGGCATGGTGTTCACCGGCTCGTACGAGGTCGGCATGAAGCTGTACACCGGCTTCACGCGCGACTACCCGCGGCCGATCATCACCGAGATGGGCGGCAAGAACCCGGCGATCATCACCGCCACCGCTGACCTTGAGGAGGCGGCCGAGGGCGTGATGCGCTCCGCCTTCGGCTTCGACGGACAGAAGTGCAGCGCCAACAGCCGCGTCTACGTCGAGCGCAGCGTGGCCAGCGCGTTCGTCGACAAGCTGGTCGAGAAAGCCAAGACCATCGCCGTCGGCGACCCGACGCGGCGCGATCGCTGGATGGGCCCGGTCATCAACGAGCGGGCGCTGTCGAAGTTCACCTCGGCCGTCGAGGAGGCCCGACGCGACGGCGGGTCCGTGGCACTGGGCGGCGAGGTCCTGCATGACCAGGACACCGAACGTGGCTACTTCCCCACCCCGACGGTGATCACCGGCCTGCCGCTGTCGCATCGGCTCTTCCATGACGAGCTGTTCGTGCCGCTGCTGGTCGTGGGCGAGGTCGACTCGCTGGACCAGGCGCTGCAGGAGGCCAACTCCACGCCGTATGGCCTGACGGCCGGCATCTTCAGCCACGACGACAACGAGATCCGCCGCTTCCTGGACACCATCCAGGCCGGCGTGGTGTACGTGAACCGCCGCGCCGGAGCAACCACCGGCGCGTGGCCGGGCATCCAGAGCTTCGGCGGCTGGAAGGGCTCCGGCTCGTCCGGCAAGAGCGGCCTGGGCCCGTACTACGTCCAGCAGTTCCTGCGCGAGCAGTCGCAGACGGTGATGGGCCAGGAGCCACCCCCGGCGTGAGCGAGCCCTCGCGCAACGGCCACGCAGCCGCCCCGCTGATCGGGCTCGACGAGCTCGACGAGCTCGAGCCGATCGTCGATCCCAGCGGCTGGTTCAGCGTGCAGCTGCGCTACGCCTACCTGGTCGGTGACACCGGCGCGCAGGCCATCGTCGAGGACCGGGTGGTGCTGGTCGACGGCGACGACGAGGAGGCGGCGCTCGGCCGGGCGGTTGAGCTGGCGGCCGAGTACGAGGACGAGTTCGAGACAGCCGACGGCCAGGAGGGCGTGATCCGCTTCGAGGGCATCGTGGCCATCAAGGAGCTGGACGACCCACCCGCGGCCGGCACCGAGGTCTGGCACGAGTTCATGGCGCCGGCCGGCGTTGAAACCGATGCCGACGGCGAGCCGCTGCCGACCGTTCGCCCGCTGGAGATGGCCTTTCCCCGCGCCCACGACGAGTGAGCGGCTGGCGAACCGTTGCCTACCGGATCGTCCGGCCGCTGCTGTTCGCCTTCGAGCCGGAGCGGATCCATCGGCTGACCATCCGCGGCCTGCGCACGGCAGGTGGCAACCCCATCGGGCGCGGCCTGCTCCGCCTGGTTGGCGGCGCGCCGCGGTCGTTCCGGGACGTGGACATCGCCGGCCTGCGGTTCAGGTCGCGGGTCGGCATCGGCGCCGGCTTTGACAAGGACGCGCTGGCGCTGCGGGGTTGGGCGGCGCTGGGCGCCGGCTTCGCAGAGGTGGGCACCGTCACGCCGCTTGCCCAGGAGGGCAACCCGCGGCCGCGCCTGTACCGCCTGCCGGCCGACGAGGCGTTGGTCAACCGCATGGGGTTCAACAACGCCGGGGCGGCTGCCCTGGCCCGGCAGGTCATGCTGGCACGGCCGCACCTGCCGGACGGCTTCGTCGTCGGGGTGAACATCGGGCGCGGCGTCGGGACGCCGCCGGAGGCGAGCATCGGAGACTACGTCGAGGCCTTCCGGCTGGTGGCGCCGGTGGCCGACTACGTGGCGGTCAACGTCAGCTCGCCGAACACCGCCGGCTTGCGCGACCTCCAGGACCCCGGCCGCCTGGCTGACCTGCTGGCCGCGCTGCGCGACGCGGCGCAGGGTCCGCGACAGGCGCCGCCTCTGTTCGTGAAGCTGGCCCCCGACCTGCCGCCGGCCGTGTTCGACGCACTGCTCGACTCATTGGTCAAGACAGCGGACGGGCTCATCCTGTCGAACACGACCGTGGTGCG
Source organism: Candidatus Limnocylindria bacterium (assembly GCA_036556695.1). Classification (GTDB taxonomy): domain Bacteria; phylum Chloroflexota; class Limnocylindria; order QHBO01; family QHBO01; genus DASSCW01. The sequence goes on along the minus strand of DATBIY010000047.1, from coordinate 24,383 downwards.
CGATCGGCTGCGCAGCCGGCGTCGCGGCGAGAGTGGCGGCCTTTCGGGCCGCGCGCTGCGGGACGGCATGCTGGCCGCCGTGGCGCGCGCCCATGAGCAGGCGCCGAGCCTGCCGCGTATCGCCTCCGGCGGCATCTTCGACCCCTCGGACGTGGCAGCCGCCTACGCCGCCGGCGCGGACCTGGTGCAGCTGTGGACCGGGCTGGTGTACCGCGGCCCGGGGCTCATCGGGGCGGCCAGCGGCGTGCCGCACCCGGCCGATCAGTGACTGAGGCTGTTACCATCCGCGCCATCTAGCCAGGGGCGCGGGCAGGACGCGCCGCTCCGCTTCGGAGTTTGGTACCGATGAGCATCGAGACCACTTCCGCCGCGGCTGCCCGCATCTCGGCGCCGCGGATCACCACCGAGCTGCCCGGCCCGCGGGCCAGGGCCATCATCGCCCGCGATGATGCCGTCGCCAGTCCCAGCCTCACCCGCGCCTATCCGCTGGTCGCCGAGACGGGCAGCGGCTACACGGTCACCGACGTCGACGGCAACGTTTTCCTGGACTTCGCCGCCGGCATCGCGGTGGCCAGCACCGGCCACGCCCACCCGGCGGTGGTGCGCGCCATCCAGGAGCAGGCCGATCGGCTGATCCACATCGCGGCCACCGACTTCTTCGAGCCGCGCTACCTGGAGCTGATGGAGCGCCTGGCGGCCATCGCTCCCTTCAACGAGAAGGCACGCGTCTTCCTGACCAACTCCGGCACGGAGGCGGTGGAGGGCGCCATCAAGCTGGCCCGATACCACACCCATCGGCCGGGGATCATCGCCTTCGAGGGCGGCTTCCACGGTCGCACGCTGGGTGCCCTGTCGCTGACGAACTCGAAGATCAAGCAGCGCGCCGGCTTCGGCCCGCTGCTGCCGATGGTTCACCACGCGCCGTTCCCGCGTGTCCGCTCGTGGCGCGAGGGCTCGGGTGGCGATGGCAGCGCCGAGCTGGAGCATCTGCGCCACACCATCCTGGGGCGCCAGATCTCGCCCAGTGACGTGGCGGCCATCGTGGTCGAACCCGTCCAGGGCGAGGGCGGGTACTTCCCGGCGCCGACCGCGTTCATGGCCGGGCTGCGGGAGCTGTGCGATGAGCACGGCATCGTGCTCATCGCCGACGAGATCCAGTCGGGCATGGGCCGCACCGGCCGCTGGTGGGGCATCCAGCACACCGGCATCGAGCCTGACATCGTGACCACCGCCAAGGGCATCGGCTCGGGCATGCCGATCGGCGCCTTCATCGGCCGCGACTCGCTGTGGACCTGGCCGCCCGGCGCCCACGGCTCGACCTTCGCGGGCAACCCGGTGTGCGCGGCGGCGGCACTGGCCACGCTGGACCTGCTGGAGGGCGGGCTCATCGAGAACGCCGCCACCCAGGGGCCCCGCCTGCGTGCCGGCCTCGAAACGGTGGCCGAGCAGCACGTGGGCGTCCGGGACGTGCGCGGCATCGGCCTCATGCAGGCGGTTGAATTCGCCGATCACGACGCCGCCAACGCCGTGCAGCAGGCAGCCTTCGAGCGAGGACTGCTGGTGCTGGAATGCGGCGAGGCAGCGCTCCGCTTCAGCCCGCCGCTGATGGTGGACGACGCCGCGGTCGACACAACGGTCGAGATCTTCGCCGATGCGCTGGCCGCCGCCGCACGACCGCAGCCGGGCATGGACGAGACCGGGGGCTAGCCGGCCGCGAGCGCTACTGGAGCAGGTCGCTCAGCGAGGTCAGCAGGAAGCCGCGCTCCCGCAGGCCAGGGATCATGACGCGCAGTGCGTCGAGCGTCTCGTAGCCGCCGAGGTGCATGAGCACGTTCGAGCCGCCCTGCGCCTGGGTGATGACCTTGGTCGCGATCTGCTGCGCCGTCGGACCGCCCTGCTCGATGGGCTTCCAGTCGATGGTGTCGATATCCCACATGAACGCCTTGGTGTAGCCGGCCGAGGCTGCAGCCGACAGGACGGCGTTGTTGATCGAGCCGTACGGCGGCCGCCAGTAGGGCACCGGGCGCTGGCCGCTCTCGCGCTCCAGGATGGCGGCGGCATCGGTCAGCTCGCGCCGGATGAAGTCGGCGGTCGGAGTGATGCCGGCGCACGGCGCCGAGGAAGGTGAGCCACCGCCACCGCGCACCAGGTCGCAGTGGTGCATGGTGTGGTTGCCGATCTCGAACAGCTCGGGATGCGCCCGCACGATGGCCATCACCTGCTTGCCCTGCGGCGTATCGGTCATGGCGCCGGTCGGGAAGAGGGTGGCGCACACCTTCTGCTCGATCAGCAGGTTCAGGATGTCGACCCCCGGATCCAGGCGGCCGCCCATGTCAAAGGTCAGGGCCACCGCCTTCCCCGCGTTGGGGATGGTGTAGAAGGTCTGCTGGCTGCCAGCCGCGACCCGGTTGCCGGCGCGGCAGCCCGAGGAGACGGGTGGAGGCGTGGCGGCCGGAGTCGGCACCGGGGTGGGTAGCGGCGTTGCCCCGGGATCGCTGCTGACGATCAGAACCCATCCCGCCTGCAGCGTGTTCGGGTCTGTGGCGAGGCTGGGGTAGGTGGTGCTGTTCCAGGCCTGCAGCTGCCCGACCGTGGTGCTCCAGCGGCGCGCGATCGAATACAGCGTGTCACCCGGCCGGACGGTGTAGGTGGTCCCGCTCGGAGTGGATGGACTGGCCGGTGGCGATGCAGTCGGCTCGCCCGTCGCACCCAAGGTGGCATCCGGCGTCGGCGATGCCGGGAGCGACACGGGCGCGCTGGGGGTGGGCGTTGCCGATGGTTCGCCGGCGCAGGCGCTGAGCAGCAGGGCGATGACCGCGACCAGCACGAAGGAGCGGCTCGGAAGCAGGCTCATGGAGGGGTGGGAGCTCCTAGTTGGGGTTGTAGTGCAGGTCGCTGGTGGCCACCGGCGGCATGGCGCCATCCGACAGCAGGCGCGCCTCTCTGCGCAGCAGCTCCAGCTCGGCGCGCAGCCGGGTGGCGGCGTCGGGCATCTCCAGCAGCTGCTGCTTGCGGGTCAGCTCGATCTGCAGCACCCCGCCGACCGCGTAACTGGCGGCCATCGGGTCATCCGGCAGGCGGATCGGCTTGAGCACCTCGTCCAGTGAGGCAGCCACGGTGGTGATCTCCGACGATTCCGCTCCCAAGGACGCGGCGGAGGCCACGAAGCGTTTCACCGTCTCCAGGTAGGCATCCAGCGCTGCCTGCACCGCGGGGAGCAGGCGGGTCGCCCCCGCTGCATCACCGGCCTCCTCGGGCAGCGGGCTGGCGTCCACCGTGGCGTACGGACCGGATTGGTCGACCGCGGCCAGCGCGGCGCGTGCCAGCCCCACCACCAGCAGTGCGTAGCGTCCGTCGTCGAAGCGCTCGGCACTGCGCACCTCGACGATCGTGCCGATGCGCTCCGCGGTAGGCGGCGCGGCGCCCGGCTCCTCGACATCCGAGCCCTCGGTGATCATCGACACCACGAAGCGGCCGGCGAACGGCGAGCCGTCGGCCAGTACGTCATGGGTCATCAGCCGATAGCGCTCCTCGAAGACGTGGATCGGCAGCGGCAGGTGCGGGAAGACGACCACGTGGAGCGGGAAGTAGGGCAGTCGCATGCTGCCGCCGATCGTGGCACGCCGGCGGCCCCAGTGCAAAGCACCTGGCGAGCGCCGCCGGCTATCCGGTGTCCAGGCTGTCGCGCAGCCGCTCCACATGCGGGTGGGCGCCCAGTGTCTGGTATGTGGCGAGCGCCGCCGCCAGCAGCTGAGCGCGCTGGGCGGGCACGGCATCGGCCAGGGCTTCTCGGGTCCGGGCCGCCTCGAAGACGACGGGTACGCGGTCGAAGATGGCGATCGCCCGCCGCAGCAGCTCCACCCCCTCCTCGATGCGGCCCTGTCCGATAAGGCTGCGGCCCATGGCCCTGTCCAGGTGGGCCTCCACATGCGGGCCGGCTGATCGCAGGTCTTGGGCAGCCAGCGCCGCCTCGCCGAGCGCAACCCACTCCCCCAGCGCCTCGAGCCCGTGGATCTCGGCCACCGCCGCCTCCGGCTGTCGCCAGCGCGGACCACGAGCCAGCACGTCGCGCGCGACCTCCAGCCCGGCGTTCGGGTCTCCGGCCGCGATCAGAACCTCCGCGGCTGATGACTGGATGGGTCCGGGTGTGGCCTCGAAGGGGATGGCTCTCTCGACCAACGCTCGCGCACCATCCGCGTCTCCGCGCCGCGCCGCGACTAGCGCGCCGCGGTTTGGTCCGCTCTGGACCAGCAGACAGCGGACGTTGCCCTCCTCTGCCATGTTGGCGAGGTGCTCCGCCAGGGCTGCCTCCACGCGATCCCAGTCGCCGATCCAGTCGGCCGCAGTCATGATCATCCCGCTGGCGTGCATCTGGTCGTGCGCCGACATGTGGCGGGCCAGCTCCGCCGACGCGTAGGCCAGCCGCAGCGCGCCTGCCGGGTCGCCGGTGACCAGCACGTTCTGCGCCGCCTCGAACAGTGCCTGGGCCTTGGCGGCCCGACCCTCGATGCGGTCCAGCAGCGGCAATGCGGCCACGACACCGCGCGCCGCCCCGCCGTAGTCGCCGATCACGTTCTTGAGGTCGGCAAAGGTGTCCGCGGCGGCGAACCCAAGCTCGGCATCCTGGAGTTGCTCGGCGATGGCGCGAGCCTCCTCCGCGGCGGCCATGCGCTTGTCCATGCCGAGCGGATCGGGCTGGTCGAGCACGGACCAGCGGCTGGCCATGTCGGCGCGAGCGATGAGGAGCGCGGCCCGGTCGCGAGGATCGCGCACTGCATCCAGCCCCTCGCCGATCAGGTCGTCGATCTCGACATGGTCCACGACCACCTGGAAGGAACCGCCACGCATCGACGCCAGGCTGCTCGCGCGCCGCGCAAGCCGGGCCAGTGCGTCCTCCTGGCCATCGCTGCGCCGTGCGATCTGGATCGCCGATCGGTAGGCATCCAGCGCCAGCTCGCCGTGGAAGGCCAGGTCGTGGTCCCGGCCGATCTGCTCGTAGGCGGCCATTCGTTCGAGGTCGTCGGCGGCCAGTGCCAGCGCCCGTCCGTGGAGCTCGGCGGCTCGGGCCAGAGCGTAGGTGCGGCGGGCGGCGCGACCGGCGGCCAGGAGTGAGGCGTACGCCTTGGCGCGCACTGCTTCCCGCTCGCCGGCATCCTCCAGCCAGGCGAGGTCGGCGTCCTCCCCCGCGATGGCCGTCTCGAAGTGGTGGGCGATCAGCTCGGCGAACTCCTCGCCACGGTCGGCGGCGAGGGCCAAGATCCAGTCGCCGGCCTCGGCATGTGCCCGCGCGCGGCGCGCTTTGGGAAGGCTGCCGTAGGCGACTTCCCGCACCAGCGCATGACGAAAGGCGTACTCCTCCTGCCCACCGAGGCTGCTGGTCGGTCGCACGACGACCAGGCCGCGGCGCTCGAGGACCGCGAGCGACTCGGCGACCTCATCACCTGGCAGGGCGTGCGCGACCGCGGCGGCCCAGAAGGTGCGCCCGATGACCGCGGCCTCCTGCAGCACCCGTCGCTCCCCTGCGGCCAGGGCGTCAACCCGAGCCGCCAGCAGCGCATAGATGCTGTCGGGGATCGTCGCCGTGCGTGCCGCATCGGTCGCTCGCCAATGATCTCCCTCCTGGACCAGCACACCCCTCGTCGATCAGCCGCCGCACGATCTCCTCGACGAAAAAGGGATTGCCCTCCGCCTTGCCCAGGATCTCGGCCCGGAGCGCCGTGGGCAGCTCGGCCACGGCGAGCAGCTGCTCGACCAGCTCGCCTCCCTGCTGGTCGGTCAGCGGTCGCAGGGAGACGGCCGTGGGCGGCGCGCCGCCGGCGGCCCCGAAGCCCGGGTGCGCCTCGACGAACTCGGGGCGCGCTGTGGCCAGGATGACCAGCGGGCCGGTGGCCCGGTTTGCGATGCGCTCGAGCATCTCCAGGGCCGGCGCCCCCGCCCAGTGCAGATCCTCCACCAGCCACACCGCCGGCCCGGCGGCCGCAAAGGCGCTGGCGAAGCGCGTCCAGGCACGCGCCAGCTCATCGGCGTGGATCGATGGACCTTCCGAGCCGAGCTTGACGCCCATGGTCGCCGCCAGCGCCTGGGTGGTGAGCTCAGACTCGGCCGCATCCAGGGCGAGTGCCGCAAGCGTGCTGGCGACACCGGCGCGCATCCGCTCGGCGACCGACTCGGCAGGATCGTCCAGCCCGATGCCGTAGGCGCCCCGCACGATCTCGGCCAGCGCCCAGTAGGTGACGCCCTCACCGGCGGCCAGGTTTCGGCCCCGCAGGAAGCGAAGATCGGGCACCCGGGCCTGCGCCGCGGCAAGGAACTCAGCGGAGAGCCGGCTCTTGCCGATGCCGGCCGGCCCGTAGACCAGCACCAGCCGCGGCATGCCGCTGGCGATCGTCTCGTCCAGCGCGGCCAGCAGCGTGGCGAGCTCGGCGTCGCGCCCGATGAGGGGCGCCCGCAGGCCCGGAATGCCGCGGCGCGCCTCGCCGCTGGCGCGGAGCAGGCGGAACGCCGGCAGCGGGTCCGGCTTGCCCTTCAGGGTGAGGGGCGTCGGGCCCTCGAACTCGAAGGCGGTGCTGGTGGCCGCGTGCGTTCGCTCGCCCACCAGGATGGTCCCCGGCTCCGCGGCCTGCTCCAGGCGCGCGGCGACGTTGACCGCGTCGCCGGCCACGATGCGCTGGCTCGGCGCGTCGCCCATCGGCGCCACCACCTCGCCGGTGTTGATCCCGGTCCGTATCTCGAGCGTGACGTTGTGATCCCGAGCCAGCTGCCGGTTCAGCTCCACCAGGCGCTCGCTCATCTCCAGCGCGGCATGCAGCGCACGTGCGGCGTCATCCTCGCGGACGTTCGGGACGCCGAAGACGGCCATCACCGCATCGCCGATGAACTTCTCCACCGAGCCGCCCCACGCTTCGACCACCGAGGCCATGGTGCGGAAGTAGGCGCCCAGCAGGGCGCGCAGCCGCTCGGGGTCCAGCTGGTCGCCCAGCGCCGTCGAGCCTGTCACATCGGCGAACAGGATGGTGACGATCTTCCGCTCCTGGCCCTCCCAGGCTGCGGGCTCGGTCGTCGGCGTGGCGATGGTCCCCTCCCCTACTCCTGGTCGGCGAAGGTCGTGTCGATCTGTGCGCGCTGCAGCTTGCCGGAGTAATCGATGTAGACGCTCTTCCACTCGCTGAAGAAGTCCAGCGCGGCCTGGCCAACCTCGCGGTGACCGTTGCCGGTGGCCTTGACGCCACCGAACGGCAGGTGCGCCTCGGCGCCGATGGTGCCGTGGTTCACGTAGCCGATCCCAGACTCGAAGTCGCGAATGCTGCGGAACGCCAGGTTGATGTCCCGCGTGAAGAGCGAGGTCGAGAGCCCGTACTTCACGCCGTTCACCACCTCCACCGTCTGCTCCCAGGTGTCCACCGGAATGACCGATGTCACCGGGCCGAAGATCTCCTCCTGGGCGATGCGTGCATCGGGTCGCACCTCGGCAAAGATGGTCGGCTGGAAGAAGGACCCCTTGGCCAGCTCGCCGTCGCGGGCCGGCTCGCCGCCGATCACCAGCTCGGCCTCCTCGCGGCCGATGACCGAATAGGCGGCGATGCGCTCCACGGCCCGGTCGTTGATCACGGGTCCTACGTCGGTGGTGTCCTGCAGCCCGTCTCCCAGCACCAGCTTGCCCACACGGTCGCGCAGCATCTGCACGAAGCGGTCATGGACCGACCGATGGACCACGACGCGGCTGGCCGCCGTGCAGCGCTGGCCGCTGGTGCCGAAGGCGGACCACACCACGCTGTCCAGCGCCAGGTCCAGGTCGGCGTCCTCCCAGATGACGATGGGATTCTTGCCACCCAGCTCCAGGCTGACGCGCTTCAGCGTCTCGGCCGCACGACGGCTGATCTCCACGCCGGTCTCGGTGTGGCCGGTGAAGCTGATGACCCGCACGTCCGGGTGGTCGACGATGGCGTTGCCGACATCGGTTCCGCTGCCGGTGACCACGTTGACCACGCCGGCCGGAATGCCACCCTCGCGCAGCAGCTCGACGAAGCGCACCAGGCAGGCCGGGGTGTCGGACGCCGGCTTGATGACCGCCGTGTTGCCGCAGATCAGCGCCGGGAAGAGCTTCCACGCCGGGATGGCCACCGGGAAGTTCCATGGCGTGATGATGCCGACCACGCCGATGGGCCGCCGGATGGCCATGGCGAACTTGTCGGGCATCTCCGACGGCACCGTCTGGCCGAAGAGGCGCCGCCCCTCGCCGGCCATGTAGTAGGCCACGTCGATGGCCTCCTGCACGTCGCCGCGCGCCTCGGGGAGCACCTTGCCCATCTCGCGCGTCATGAGGCGGCTGAGCTCCTCTTTGTGCTCGGCCAGCAGCCGCGCGACCTTGAACAGGATCTCGCCCCGCTTCGGGGCGGGCATCAGCGACCAGGCGGGAAACGCCGCCCTGGCGGCGTCCACGGCGGCCTGCACGTCCGCCGGGCCGGAGGCCGGGAACTCGCCGATCACCTCGTCGTGGTTGGCGGGGCTGACGCTGGTGAAGGTGGCGCCGGAGCGGGCATCGACCCACTCGTCGCCGATCAGGTTGCGGTAGGTGGACACGCGGAACTCTCCTCGGCTGCCGGGCGCGGAGCGCCCGCATCGGTCATGCGTGAAGGCTCGGAGGCCGATTGTACGCTGGCGCGGCTTCCCGGCCCGACCGGGACATCTGCCCCTGCCCGCCGCCGGGAACGGCCCGTAGCCTGCATGTACAACCGAAGACCCGGATTGGCAGGCGTTTCCGTTTACGAGTAGTAACGGGGCTGAAGTAGTGGCACTTCTGCCAAGCCGGTCCTGGAGCGCCGCGGTCGGTGACGGCCGCGGCGCTTCGCTTCTCTCCGGAGACGTGACTCTCAGGACAGAGCAGGGCGTCCGCCACGCTCTCGAGGCGCGGCGCCGGCCCGGCGTCTCCCGCCGCGGAGCGAAGTCGGTTCCCGGCTTAGGCCCCGGTCATGCGCTTGACGTCCAGCGCCTCGTCGAGCTGCTCCATGGTCAGCTGGCCCTGCTCGACATAACCGCGCTCCAGCACCACCTGGCGGATGGTCTTGCCCTCGGCCAGGGCCTGCTTCGCGACCTTGGCGGCCTCCTCGTAGCCGATGTAGCGGTTCAACGGCGTGACGATGGACGGCGAGCCCTCGGCGTACTCCCGGGCGCGCTCCGCGTTGGCGGTGATGCCGGCCACGCATCGGTCAGCCAACAGGCGGCTGACGCTGGCCAGCAGCCGGATCGACTCCAGGATGTTGCGCGCCAGCATCGGCAGCATGACGTTCAGCTCGAAATTGCCGGCCGCGCCGCCGAAGGCGATGGCGGCGTCGTTGCCGATCACCTGCGCGCAGACCATGCACACCGCCTCGGGGATCACCGGGTTCACCTTGCCGGGCATGATCGATGAGCCGGGCTGCAGGTCCGGCAGGTTGATCTCGCGCAGGCCGGCCCGCGGCCCCGAGCCCATCCAGCGCAGGTCGTTGGCGATCTTGTAGAGGCTGACCGCCACGGTGCGCAGCTGGCCGGACGCCTCCACCAGCCCGTCGCGCGCGCCCTGCGCCTCGAAGTGGTCGCGCGCCTCGGTCAGCGGCAGCCCGGTGCCGGCCGCGAGGTCGGCGATGACGCGTGCCGCCCAGCCGGGCGGCATGTTGATGCCGGTGCCGACCGCCGTCCCGCCCAGCGGCAGCTCGGCCAGCCGCGGCAGGCTGCCGTTCAGGCGCTCGACGCCGGCGCGGACCTGCGCCGCGTAGCCGCCGAACTCCTGGCCCAGGGTGACCGGCGTGGCATCCATCAGGTGCGTGCGGCCCGATTTCACGACATCGGCGAACTCGTCGCGCTTCGCCTCGAGCGCCGTCGCCAGGTGCTCCAGCGCGGGCAGCAGGTCGTCCACCACCGCCGCGGTCGCTGCCAGGTGGATGCTCGACGGGAAGACGTCATTGCTCGACTGGCTGGCGTTGACGTGGTCGTTGGGATGGACCGGCCGGCCCAGGCGCTCGCTGGCCAGCGAGGCGATGACCTCGTTGGCGTTCATGTTGCTGCTGGTGCCCGACCCGGTCTGGAACACGTCGATTGGAAAGTGGTCGTCCCAGCGCCCATCGGCCACCTCGCCAGCCGCACCGGCGATGGCATCGGCCACCTCCGGATCCAGGATGCCCATCTCGCCGTTTATTCGGGCGGCCGCGGCCTTTATGGCGCCCAGTGCGGCGAGGTGCGCGCGCTCCAGGCGCTGCCCGGAGATCGGGAAGTTCTCGACGGCCCGCTGCGTGGTGGCGCCCCAGCGCGCCCAGGCCGGCACGCGAACATCGCCCATGGAGTCGTGCTCGACCCGAACCTCGTCCTGTGCGTCCCCCATCTGGCTAGCGGTCGAAGTCGGGCTGGTCCAGCTCGACGTAGCGAATCACCGGTGGGATGAGGTAGGGCACGTGCCCGGCATCCAGGTCCTCCAGGATGCGCTCGGCCCTGCGCACGAGCTCGGTGGTCAGGATTCCGCTGTGCGTGGGCTGGTAGCGGCGCAGCTTGTCCACGCCCTCGCGCAACTTGTTGCGCGCGCCGCGCAGGTTGCGCCGCTGGAGGTGCAGCAGCCCGGCCGCGACCTGGATCAGGCCCTGGTAAAAGTCGCGCTCGTCCTCGGGCGCCGCGCGCCACAGCGTCTCCCACGCCTCGTGGGCGTGCCAGTAGCGGACGCCGTTGAACAGCGCCACGCCGCGCTCAAAGAGCGCGCGCGCCTCCTCGTCGGGCAACGGCGGCGTGCGGCCGCGCGGAAGCTGGGGTGTCGGTGCGGCGGCAGCCCCTTCCATCACCGCCGATGCTATCGCGTATTCAGCCGATGCGGATCAGCTTCTTGTTGGTGAACTCGTCGGCACCGAAGCGGCCGAGCTCGCGACCCGAGCCGGAGCGCTTGATGCCGCCGAATGGCAGCTCGGCGCCATCGGCGAGGACGACGTTCACGAACACCATTCCGGCCTCGATCTGGTCGGCCACGCGCAGTGCCTGCTCCTGGTCGGTGGTGTACACGTACGAGCCCAGGCCGTAGGGCACGTCGTTGGCGATGCGGACGGCATCGGCCTCGTCCCTTGCGCGGTAGACCTGCGCCACCGGGCCGAAGAACTCCTCCTTGGAGGCCGGGTTATCGGGCGTCAGGTCGGTGAGCACGGTCGTCGGGAAGAACGCGCCGCGCCGCGTGCCGCCGTGGACCAGCCTGGCGCCGTGGTCGACGGCGCGCTTGACCTGCTCGTCCAGGATCTCGGCGGCCTTCAGCGACGACAGCGGACCGAGCGCGGCGTCCTCGGAGGTGGGATCTGCGGGCTCGACCTCGGACAGCTTGGCGGTGAACTTCTCCAGGAAGGGCTGGTACAGCTCCTCGGCCACGATGAAGCGCTTGGCCGCGTTACAGGATTGGCCGCTGTTGTCGAGCCGTGCATCGATCGCCTGCTGCACCGTGGCGTCCAGGTCGTTGGTCGAGAGCAGGATGAAGGGGTCCGAGCCGCCCAGCTCCAGCACGACCTTCTTCAGGTGGCGGCCGGCAATCTCGGCAACCGCCGCGCCGGCTCGTTCGGAGCCGGTGAGCGACACGCCCTGCACCCGCGGGTCGCCGATGATCCGCTCCAGCTGCGCGTGGGTGGCGTAGATGTTCACGTAGGCTCCGGCCGGGAAGCCGGCGTCGCGGAACATCTGCTCCATGGCGGCCGCGGACTCGGGGCACTGCGCCGCGTGCTTGAGCAGGATGGTGTTGCCGATGATCAGGTTCGGGCCGGCGAAGCGCGCAACCTGGTAGTAGGGGAAGTTCCAGGGCATGATCCCCAGCAGCACGCCCAGCGACGAGCGGCGGATGACCGCCGAGCCCTCGCCGGCGAGGAGATCGATCGGCTCGTCCTTCAGGAACTCTGGCGAGTGGTTGGCGTAGTACTCGTAGATGTCGGCGGCGAAGTCCACCTCGCCCAGCGCCTGGCCGATGGGCTTGCCCATCTCGCGGACGATGATCTCGCCCAGCTCCTGGCGGCGCTCGCGGTGGAGCTCGGCCACGCGCCGGATGAGGTCTGCGCGCTCGGCGACGCTCGTGGACTTCGACCAGGTGCGATGTGCCTCGTCGGCTGCCGCGATCGCGGCCTCGAGGTCGGCATCCGAGATGGTGTCGTAGGTCCTGACCGTCTCGCCGGTGGCGGGGTTGGTCACGGCATAGGCCATCGTCAGGGTCTCCTTGTGAGCGCGCCGCACCTGCGACCCCCCTCCGGTACGGCGGTCGGGACGCGAAAAGGGTGGATTGCCCGCGATTCTACTCGTGGGTTCGAACGGGGCGGAAGCCACCGTCCGCGGCGCGGGCCATGACGAACAGCAGGTCGGCCAGGCGGTTCAGGTAGGGCACCACCTGCGAGCCGGGCAGCTCCCCGGATTCGGCCAGCGCGACGGCTCGTCGCTCGGCGCGACGCACGGCGGTGCGCGCCAAGTCCAGCGCGGCGCCGGTCATCGTCTCGCCCGGCAGGACGAACTCGGCCGGCATGGGGTGATCCGCCTCCAGCGCGTCGATCTCGCGCTCCAGCGCCGTGACCATCTCGTCGGTGACGAGTGTGCTGCCGGCGGCCAGCTTCCGCCGGCGATCGGCGTGCGTTGCCAGCTCCGCCCCGGCCACGAACAGTTCGCGCTGCAGGCGCAGCATGAGCTCGTCCAGCCGCGCCTCGGTGCGATCGGTGGCCGCGCCGACGCTCGCCCGGGCGAGTCCAAGGGCGGACACCGCCTCGTCGGTTGACCCGTAGGCATCGGTCCGCAGGCTGGCCTTGCTCACCCGGTCGCCGCCGAACAGCAGGCCGGTGGTGCCGGTGTCGCCCTTGCGGGTGTAGATCTTCACCGCGCCGATGGTAGCGGTGCACTCCGCGCAGATGTGCAGGTGGTGACGCTGACGGGAAGTAGCTCCGCAGGAATCGGGCCTCGACTCACCCAAGGGTGCGCCTCACGGCAACTTCTCGGGAGATATCGGCGTCACGTTCCCCCGTTGCGTCACCGCGTGCAAATTGAGGTCGCGGCGCTACGTTCGGTCGAAGTAGTACTGGCCTGTCATAAGAATGACCGATTTCGCCGAAAGGCCGTCTCGTCCATGACCCCGGGTCATGGAGCCAGCACGTTTTGAGCGATATCGGTCGATGTCATTACCGGGGAGTCATACGCCGCGCCCGGGCACGCAGAGGATGGCCTAGAACAGGCCGGGCGGTGGCTCCCAGCGGTCGGCCAGCAGCGTGACCTTGACCGGCGGCCCAACGACGTCCTCGGCCTTCTGCTTGACCGTCTGGATCAACTCGCCGGCCCACGGGCAGAAGGGGGTGGTCAGCACCATCTTGATCTCGGTGGGCGCACCGTCCGCGCCGATCTCGACGTGCTTGATCAGGTCGAGGTCGACAATGCTCATCCCGATCTCCGGATCGTGGATGTCGTACAGCGCGGTCATCACCTCGTCGACCTTGCCGAGGTTACTGCCCAGGTCCTGCTCGATGGCCATATCCCGACCAGTTTACCAAGGATTCGCGGGGGAGCCGCCGGGGGCCACCCGTCCAGGGCCCCGGAGCCTCCTTTCCACCCCGCGCGTCAAGCGTGGAGAGCGGCGCCATTCTCCCTACGTCAGGGCGGTGTCGAACGTCGGGTGCGGGGTGGGGACCGGCGGCCGGACGCGGGTGTAGCCCTCGTACACCACCCCGCCCTCGGTCAGCGCCGTGCGCAGCAGCTGCGCCTCCTCGCGCGCGTCCGGCTGGCTGGCGTGGCACTCCAGCGCCGCGATGCGCCGCTCGGCCACGGTCGTGATGTCCAGTCGGTGGGTCGCCGCTCCCTCCTCCGGCGAGAGGTCGTAGCGGCGGTTGCCGGGCCCGAACACCGGGGCGATGACGTACACCGCGTGCGGCGCGATCCCCGACTCCGCCAGCCGCTCGACGGCCCAGCGCGTGGCCGACCCCACGACCACGTGGTCGGGATGCCCCGTAACGCCGTGCGCGCCGAAGGTGATGACCGTGTCCGGCCGCCGGTCCGACAGCCACAGCGCGATCTCGTCGACCAGCTGCGAGAACGGCACGTCGGCCAGGCCGCCGTCCGGATGGCCGTCAAGCACGGTCACCTCGTCGAAGCCGATCTTGCCGGCTGCGCAGCGCAGCTCGTCCTCGCGCCGGGCCCCGAAGTCGTCGTCCGGCATGCCGTCCGTTGTCCCGGCCTCGCCGCGCGTGGCCACCAGCAGTCGCACGACCCGCCCGGCGTCGTGCGCCAGGGCCAGCGCTCCGGCACAGCCGAAGCTCTCGTCGTCCGGATGGGCGAGGACCGCCGCCAGGCCGCCGAGGCGCTCGTCAGGCCGGTAGGTCATGGTGCGCTCCGTCCTCCTCGTCGTCGTCGTCGCTCAGCAGTGTCCAGCCGCGGGCCGCCACCGCGCTCCTCATCGTACGCAGCACCGCCAGCTTCGCGCTGGCCACCTCCGCCACGAAGCGGGCGGTGCCCTGCTCGTCCAGCAGCGAGCCCGGTGGCGCCGTGTCGCGGCCCACGTTCAGCCAGGCGAGGTGGTATCGGTCCATCCGTCCCCACACCCGCTCGAGCAGCTCGTCCGAGTTCAGCAGCCAGGCGCGGAACAGGTTCCAGTCCGGCTCGGCCACGATGCGCTCGCCGTCGGCGATCAGCCGGTCGATCGCCTCCAGGAACGCGCGGCGCGACATCACGGTGCGTGGCATGTGGCCAGAGCATAGGCACCCGCGCCCGCCGGCGCCCTTCGTACTATTGCCGCCGTCCCTGCCCGCACCGACCCTCGCGCCGTGGAACGCGCGCTCGCCGCGAGCATCGCTCGCGCCGCGGCGACCCTGACCGCTGCCCTGCTGGCGCCGGCAGCGGTTGCCGTGCTGCGCCTCTTCCCGCCGCTCGACGTGGCGGCACCCGGCGCCCCCGGCTGGCTGCCAGTCCTGCTGACCGTGGGCGCGGCGTTGGCGCTCGGCGTGGCCGCCGCGTTGCGGCTGGCCGACGGCCTCGTATCCGGCCGCGTGGCGCCGCTCATCGAGTGCACCGCCGTGGCCAGCCTGGCAGCCGGACTGGCCTCCGGCTCCTTCCACGCGCTGACCCAGCCGGAGCGCTTCCCGGATGGCGGCCTGCCGCTGGCGATGCTGGTCTGTGGCGCGCTGCTGCTCACTGCGCGGCTGGTGCCGCCACTGACGCTGACGTCGATCGGCCGGCGCGTGGCGATGGTGATCATCGTCATCGGCGTCGAGGCTGTGCTGGCAGCGTCGCTGTTCGCCCCGATCCCGGAGGATGTCGCTCCCTGGATGACCGCAATGGCGGCCGCGGCCGCCGCTGCGGGCAGCGTCCCGGGACCGATGCTCACCGGCGGGCTGCTGGCCGGCGCCTTCGCGGCCATGACCGCCATGCGCCCCGGTGCGCTCGACGCCGCCGCCCCGCTGGCCGCGATGATGGCCGCCGCGGCGGCCTTCGCGTGGCCGCGCGGCGCCGACGAGGACCCCGACGAGCGCGAGATCGTCGAAACTGCGCTGGTGACGCCTCCGCCACGCCCGCTGGTCCCCGCCCCGGCGCCGGCCATGGACGACGAGGCACTGCGCCTGGCCAGGGAGCTGCGCGGAACCATCGAGGAGCTGCTGCAGGCACGCCACACCATCGAGCTGCAGCGTGCCGAGCTGGCGCGCACTGCCGCACAGGACCCGCTGACCGGCGTCGCCACCCGGCGCGCCGTCCTCGAGCGGCTGACCATCGAGGTGGCCGAGAGCCGCCGCTACAGCCATCCGCTGGCCGTGGTGCTGGCCGACATGGACGGCTTCGCCGAGCTCAACCACCGGCATGGCTTCGCCATCGGCGACGCCGTGCTGCGTGAGCTGGCCCTGCGCCTGCGGCTCCGGATGCGCGCTGCCGACGCGCTGGGCCGTGTGGGGGCCGACTCGTTCCTGGCCGTGCTGCCCCATACCGACGAGCGCGGCGGCGCGATCTTCGCCGATGCGGTGCGGCGCACCCTGGTCGGGCGGCCGGCCATGACCGACGCCGGCGAGATCGTCCTGTCAGTGTCGATCGGCGTCGCCTTCATGCGCCCCGGCATGGAGCTCTCGATGGAGGAGCTGCTGGCCGCCGCCGACGAGGCGCTGGCCTCCGCCCGCGCGGCTGGCGGCAATCGCATCGCCTTCGACCGCCGTCACGGGCTGGTGCGGCTCGAGGGACGGTCCTCGGCGCGCAGCGAGTCGGCCGCCAGCTGAACCCGGTCTCGGCGGCCTGGAGCCCACAACATACGGGATCGCGGTTATCCACACCGCAACATGTTGTGGATAACGGGCGGCATCGGCTCAGTCCCGATGCTATGCTCGACCGGCCCATGTCGACCCCGCCAGCTCTCTCCGCCCGCCTGATCTTTCCCACCAAGGAGATCGTCGAGGAGTTCTACCTCCCGATCATCTACACCGCCTGCCGCACCTGCTACTCGGAGCAGCTTCCGGACCAGATCTGGGACAAGGCGGTGTCCCGCCAGGTCGCCGACGAGAAGCAGCAGGCGCTGGTGCGCAAGGTCATGGAGTCGGGCCACGGCTCGACCATCGAGCACGTCAACTTCACCTTCGCCATCAGTGGCGTGACCCGGACCCTCAGCCATCAGCTGGTCCGCCATCGGGCAGGGACCGCCTTCGACCAGCAGTCGCAGCGCTACGTGAGCTTCAAGAAGCGCGACAACTACACCGTCCCCGACTCGATCGCCAACGGCGAGCTGCCGGACGACCTGGCCGGGCGCTTCCAGCAGGCGATCGACGACAACCTGGAGCTGTACGGGCAGCTGCTGCAGGCCGAGGTGCCTGCCGAGGACGCCCGCTTCATCTTCCCCAACGCCATGCAGACCAACCTGATCATGACGGTCAACCTGCGGCAGCTGATCCACATGTCCGGTCTGCGGCTGTGCACCATGGCGCAGTGGGAGATCCGGCAGCTGTTCAAGCAAATCCGCCACGAGATTTTCCGGGTCAGCCCCTTCTTCGGCTCCTTCCTGGCGCCGAAGTGCATCCCACTGGGCTACTGCGACGAGATGGGCAACCGCGACGAGCATTGCCGCATCCGTCCGCACCGCGACACGGTGATGGCCGTCTGGGAGGCATACCGCGGTGGGAGCCTGGAGGAGAAGGACGGGCCGGTGGTGCCGGAGGCCTCGCCCTTCCGCCCGCGCCAGCGCCGCACGCCGGTGCCCATCACCTCGGACGACGTGGTGCCCGAGCACCCGGTGGCGGTGGCCAGCGAGTCCGCCGGCGACGCGGACCGCGTCTAGCCGGCCGCGTCTAGTTGTCGGGCGACACCCCGTCGCCCAGGGTGAAGCGGCGCAGCTCCTCGTCCGCCTGCTCGGCGGCACGGCGACCCTCGGCCACCAGGAAGGCCGTCATCCGCGTGGAGTCGACGATCAGCAGGGTCCGGCCGCGCTCGTTCATGTCCAGCACGATGCGGTCGTCGCCGTGGAAGCTGATCGACCAGTTCGCCTGCAGCTGCACCAGCTCGGCAGTGACCACCTTCTCGCTGAAATACCAGTCCAGGAAGGCGGCGTTCAGGGCGTTCACCACGTCGCGCACCTGGAGCGTGATGTTGCGCGGCAGGCGCGACACGAACTGCACGATCCGCAGCCGAGCGAACGGGTCGCCGCTGCGCGCGATCTGCGGCGGCGCGAGGTTCGGATCCGGCATGCCCTCCGGCGCGTCGCCGAGCTTGAGGGAGTTCTCCTGGTCGGTGGTCATCGGCAACTGAGTCTGACGGCTGTCGATGCCGTTCGCCAGCGGAGGCATCGGCTCCGCCGACCTCAGGCGATGCGCGTGCCCTCCGGCGCCTCCGGATCCGGCCGCAGCAGCCAGACCTGGCCGTCCTCGCCCATGGCGCCCAGCACCAGGACCTCGCTGGCGAAGCCGGCGATTCGCCGCGGCGGGAAGTTGAGCACGGCGACCACCTGCCGGCCGACAAGCTCGGCTGGATCGGGGTAGGTGACCGTCAGCTGCGCCGAGCTGTCGCGCTCGCCGATGTCCGGTCCGAAGTCGATGCGCAGCTGGTAGGCCGGCTTGCGCGCCTCGGGGAACGGCCGGGCGGAGATGATGCGGCCCACCCGCATCTCGACCCGGGCGAAATCGTCGTACTCGATCATGTGCGCTGCATGATGCCCAAGCGTGACGGGTCCGGGGCGGTGCACGTGGGCAACGGCCCTGCCTAGTACTGTCGGGCAGTTGGAGGCGACGCTGGCGGCGCGTAGCCTGCAAGGCACGGACCGCGCGCTGCCCCGCGGCCGGCATAGCACGAAGGACTCCATGACGTTCTGGAACTGGCGCCGTGGCACCACGTCGGCGGCCACCTCGGGCACGGCGGCCGTGTCCCTCGCAGCGGACCTGGCGCCGATCGAGCTGTACACAGCGGACACCCGCATCGTCGGCTGGATCGCGGCAAACGGTCGTCGTGTGACCGACCTCCTGAACACCCAGGACGAGCTGCGTCTGTGGCAGCCCAGCCCCGGACCCATCGAGCCGCCCGCCTCGGTGCGCGATGCCGCGCCGAACCCCGAGGAGTCGGGCGAATGGCAGTCGGTGCGTGCAGAGCAGCTGATCCTCGCCATGCCGCCGGAGTGGCGTGCGTCGCGTCAGCTGCGGTTGCACCGCAAGCTGCGGCGCGTGGCGCTCAGCGCCGGGCCTTTCAGCGTCACCGGCAACATGCACCTCATGCCCGGCGTCGAGCCGGGGCCAGAGCTGCTGCTGCGCGGCCCGCATTTCCTGCCCCTGACCGAGGCGTACATCCTCCACAACGGCGAGCCGCCGTTCGAGCATGTCGTCAGCGTGGTGATCGTCAACACCGCGCACATCACCCAGCTCGTCCCGCTCGTGACCCTGGCCTAGCCGCGGCCACCGGCGCGGCTGCGCGGCCACCGCACCGGCCTCTCGCCTGCCCCCACGGCCATAATCGGCGCGTGACGCGCCTGCGCAGCAGCATCGACTCCACGTCCGACACCGCCCGCGCCAATGCGGCTGCCATGCGCGCCTTGGTGGACGACCTGCGGCGGCGCACCCAGGCGGTCGCGGGTCGTGGCGCCGGCGGCGACGAGCGCTCCATCGCCCGCCACCGCGAGCGCGGCAAGCTGCCTGTGCGCGAACGCGTCGAGCGGCTGATCGACCCGGGCAGCGCCTTCCTCGAGCTCTCCGCGCTGGCGGCCAACGGCATGTACGACGACGACGCGCCTGGCGCCGGGATGGTGGCAGGCATCGGCATGGTCGAGGGCGTCGAGTGCGCGATCGTGGCCAACGACGCGACTGTCAAGGGGGGCACCTACTACCCCATGACAGTGAAGAAGCACCTGCGCGCCCAGGAGATCGCGCTCGAGAACCGGCTGCCGTGCATCTACCTGGTGGACTCCGGTGGGGCGTTCCTGCCGCTGCAGGACGAGGTCTTCCCGGACCGAGAGCACTTTGGCCGCATCTTCTACAACCAGGCGAACCTCAGCGCGCGCGGCATCCCCCAGATCGCGCTGGTGATGGGCAGCAGCACCGCCGGCGGGGCGTATGTGCCGGCCATGTCCGACGAGACGGTCATCGTCAAGGGCACCGGCACGATCTTCCTGGGAGGCCCGCCGCTGGTGAAGGCTGCCACTGGGGAGGAGGTGAGCGCTGAGGAGCTGGGCGGGGCCGAGGTGCACACTGCTACCAGCGGCGTGGCCGACCACTTCGCGCTGGACGACGAGCACGCCATCGCCATCGGCCGCCAGATCGTGCGCGGCCTGGCCTGGCGCAAGCCGGATCCGCCGTGGGAGCGTGCGGAGCCGACCCCGCCATCGGCCAACCCGGAGGAGCTGTACGGCGTCATCCCGGCAGACAGCCGGCAGAGCTACGACGTGCGCGAGGTGATCGCCCGCCTGGTGGACGGCAGCGAGTTCCACGAGTTCAAGGAGCGCTACGGCGAGACGCTGGTGTGCGGCTTCGCCCACCTGGACGGCTACCCGGTCGGCATCCTGGCCAATAACGGCATCCTCTTCAGCTCGTCCAGCCTGAAGGGCGCGCATTTCGTGGAGCTGGCCAGCCAGCGGCGCATCCCGCTGATCTTTCTGCAGAACATCACCGGCTTCATGGTCGGCCGCGAGTACGAGGCCGGGGGCATCGCCAAGGACGGCGCCAAGCTGGTGACCGCGGTGGCCACCACCGCAGTGCCGAAGTTCACGGTCATCATCGGCGGCTCGTTCGGCGCCGGAAACTACGGCATGGCCGGGCGCGCCTACTCGCCGCGGCAGCTGTGGATGTGGCCCAACGCCCGCATCAGCGTCATGGGCGGCGCCCAGGCAGCACGCGTGCTGTCCACGGTGCGCACGGATTTGAAGACCGATGCGGAGCGCGACGCCTTCGAGGCGCCCATCTTGGCCGAGTACGAGCGCCAGGGCTCGCCGTACCACTCAACGGCGCGGCTGTGGGACGACGGCGTGATCGATCCGCTCGACACACGCCGGGTGCTGGCCATGGGCATCAGCGCCGCGCTGAATGCGCCGATCCCCGAATCGCGCTTCGGCGTCTTCCGAATGTAGCCGGTGGCCTTTGGTAGGCTGCCGCCCGTGACCCCAGACGCGCCGCGACCCGGCTCCCACGACCGCGCCACGCCTACCGGCTCGCTGGAGGAGTCCGCCGCCTCGCTCTTCGAGACGATGCTGGCCGCCCGCGACGCCGAGGAGCGCGGCGACACCGACCCCCGCGCGCTGCACGACTTCTACCGCGCGCTGATGAGCGCCACCCTGCTGCTCCCCGTGCCGCCGGAGCACGGCGACGAGGCGAAGTCCGCCCTGGAGTCGGCCGTCAACGACGACGCCGAGGTCGAGATCAGCGTGCTCCTGGCGGCCGATGCCGACGGGCAGGCCATCAGCGTCTGCTTCGCCTCGTTCGCGGCCCTGTCCGCGTGGGCGCCGCGGGGAACCGCCTCACTGCCGATCCCGGCACGCATCGCGGTCAGCAACATGGCGGCCGCCGGAGCGCCGGCCATCATGGACCCGGCCGGACCGGTCCCGTACCGCTTCGAGCCGGACGAGCTGGCTGCCCTGGCGGCCGGCCGCCTGCCCGGCACGGACGAGCCGCTGTACCGCACGCCATCGGCCACCTCCGTGCGCTTGCGGCTGCCCGGGCCGGAGGCCGTCGAGCTGGAACGCTCGCTGGCTGGCGCCCTGACCGGGACCGATGTCGACGCCGCGTGGCTGGTCGAGTCGGAGAGCGACGGGCGACGTCGGCTGATGCTGGGCCTGGTGGGCGAAGAGGGAGCATCGGCCACGGTGGACGTTCCGGACGAGACCGACGTGGTGTGGCTGGAGGAGCCGCTGCTGACCTCGGTGCAGGCAATCGCCGAGCCGTTCTACCGCCGAGGACACCGATGAGCCAGCAGCCGGTGGTGCGCGTCGCGCGCGATGGCGCCGTGGCCCGGGTCACGCTCGACCGGCCGGAGGTGCGCAACGCCTTCAACGCCGTGCTGATCTCCGAGCTGACCGCGACGTTCCACGCCCTGGCCGGCGAGCCGCCGGAGGCGCTGCGCGCGGTGGTGCTGGCGGGTGAGGGCGCGGCCTTCTGCGCCGGCGCCGACATCACCTGGATGCGCGCCTCGCTCGAGCTGTCAGTCGCCGAGAACGAGGCCGATGCCAGTCGCATGGCCGACATGCTCGACGCCATCGACGCCTGCCCCGTCCCGGTCATCGCCCGGGTCCACGGGGCGACGCTGGGTGGCGGCATGGGCCTCTGTGCGGTGGCAGATATCGTGCTCGCCACAGCGGACGCCGTCTTCGGCTTCACCGAGACGCGGCTGGGCATCCTGCCGGCGGTGATCAGCCCGTTCGTGCTGCGCCGCATCGGGGAGGGGCAAGCACGCGCCCTCTTCCCGACGGGCGAGCGCTTCGATGCGGCCCGGGCGCAGCGCATCGGCCTGGTGCACGAAGTCCTCGCCGGCGACGCGGCCCTCGATGCCCGCGTCGCCGAAGTGGTCGCCTCGCTCCTGGCCGCGGGGCCCGAGGCCGCGCGTGCGGCGAAGGCCATCATCCGCGACCAGCGCGACCTGGATGCCGCCGCCGCGCGCCAGCTCACCGTGGAGGCGATCGCCCGGCAGCGCGTCTCGCCCGAGGGCCAGGAGGGCCTGGCCGCGTTCCTGGAGAAGCGGTCGCCGGACTGGAGATGACCACGGATAGGTGTAGGTGGGCCAGGCCGGGGGTGCGACAATCGCGACGTGACCGATGACGCCCTGACTCCCCGCCAGGTGGCCGAGGAGCTGGGGGTGACGGTGCGCACCGTGCAGCGCTGGATCGGCGCGGGGCGGCTGCCGGCATCGCGAGTCGGTGGCAGGATGCGAGTGTCGCGATCGTCGCTGTCGGCAGTGGCGGGCGGCGCCTCCCAGAGCACGGAACCGGGCGCAGCATCGGCAGGTGACCTTCGCCCCATTCGGGCGGTGCTGGTTGCCAACCGCGGCGAGATTGCAGTGCGCGTGGCGCGCACGCTGCGGCGGATGGGGATCCGCAGCATCGGCATCCACGCGCCGGATGACCGACCGCCGGCCGGCACGGACCTGGTGCTCCCGGTGCCCGACTACCTGGACGGCTCGGCCATCCTGGACGCCGCCCAACGCAGCGGAGCCGATGCGATCCACCCCGGCTACGGCTTCCTCTCGGAGAACCCTGCGTTCGCCGATGCGGTGGCCGACGCCGGCCTGGCCTGGATCGGGCCGCCGGCTGCGGCGATCCGCGCAATGGGCGACAAGGCGCAGGCGCGGCGCACGGCCGCCGCCCTGGGCGTGCCGGTCCTTCCCGGCTACGACGGCGAGCGGCAGGACGACGCCACGCTGCAGGGCGAGGCGCAGCGCATCGGCTTCCCGCTGCTGATCAAGCCGTCGGCGGGAGGCGGCGGCAAGGGCATGCGCCTGGTGCGCGACGCGGATGCGCTCCCCGATGCGCTGGCCGCGGCACGGCGCGAGGCGGCGCGCGCCTTCGGTGACGACAGGCTCATCCTCGAGCGGCTGCTGGAGGCGCCACGCCACGTCGAGATCCAGCTGCTGATCGACGCCGCCGGCCACGGGGTGCACCTGGGCGAGCGCGACTGCTCCGCCCAGCGGCGCAACCAGAAGATCATCGAGGAGGCGCCCGGTCCGGCGGTCGATGCCGCGCTCCGCGAAGCGATGGGCGCTGCGGCGCTGGCAGTGGCCGGGGCGGCTGGCTACGTGGGGGCCGGCACGGTCGAGTTGCTCCTCGACGAGGACGGCGGCTTCCACTTCCTTGAGATGAACACCCGGCTGCAGGTCGAGCATCCGGTCACCGAGGCGGTCACCGGCCGCGACCTGGTGGCCGACCAGGTGCGCATCGCCGCCGGCGAGCCGCTGCGCGTGCGGCAGGCGGACGTGGCGCTGGACGGCCACGCCGTCGAGGCCCGACTCTACGCCGAGGATCCCGAGGCCGGCTTCCTGCCGGCGTCGGGAACCATCGTTGACCTGCGCTGGCCTGACGACGTGCGGGTCGACACCGCGCTGCAGCTCGGCGACGAGGTGACCGACCGCTACGACCCCATGCTGGCCAAGTTGATCGCCCATGGCGCCGATCGCGCTGCGGCGCTCCGACGCCTGGCCCAGGCGCTCGACGCCACGCGACTGCTGGGCGTGCGCAGCAACCTCCGCTTCCTGCGCTGGCTGGTGGGCCACCCGGCCATGCAGGACGGCGAGATGCGCACCGACACGCTCGACCACCTCGAGCTGCCACAGCCTCCACGGCCCGACGGGCAGGCGTGGCGTGCGGCGGCGAGGGCGCTGGCCGGCATGGAGCATCAGTCCGTGTGGGCGGGTGGCTGGCGACTGAACGCCGCGCCGGCGCTGCGGCTGCGCCACGAGGACGAGGAGCGCTCGGTGGCCATCGAGCGCAACGGGCCGGCGGGCGCCGTGGCGGACGCGCACGGCCGCGCGCACGTCGACGTCGAGGGCCAGTCGCTCGAGTTCAGCCTGGCCCCGGCGCCGACCGTCGAGGAGGCCGTCCGCCACGCGGCCGGCCAGCAGGGCGGCGTGGCGTTGCTCACCGCGCCGATGCCGGGCCGGGTGGTTGCCGTGCGGACGCCGGCGGGCGCATCGGTCCAGGAGCACCAGGTGGTGGTGGTGGTGGAGGCGATGAAGATGGAGCACGCCGTGGTGGCGCCGATGGCCGGCGTGGTGCGCAGCGTGCCCGTGGCGGAGGGCGAGCAGGTGGCCCGCGGCCAGCTGCTGGCCGAGGTGGAGGCAGCGGGAGAGGCAGCGGTGCATGCCTAGAATCGGCCCGTGACCGCCGTCGACGTGCGCATCTACGAGGTCGGGCCACGAGACGGCCTGCAGGCCGAGGGCAGGGTGGTGGCCACGCCCGACAAGCTGCGCTTCATCCACCTGCTTGCCACGGCCGGGCTGCGGGAGAT
>DATBIY010000046.1:0-4997 GCA_036556695.1 Candidatus Limnocylindria bacterium | reverse complement strand
GCGGTGGCTAGAACGTCACCAGATCACGGATGTCCTCGAGCTGCCCGCGGTCGATGACCTCGCGCTGCACCATCTCGTCCACGCTGGTGAACGGCTGCTGTGCGCGGCCGGCGACGATGTTCTGGACGGTGACCGGGCCGATGCCGGGCAGCGCCTCGAGCGCCACGGGAGGAGCGGTGTTGATGTTCACCAGCCCGCCGGCCGTTCCGCCGCCGACCGGAGCTCCAGGAGTGGGGCCGGCCGGTCCGCCGGCCGTCATGCCGATCATCGGCACGAAGACCTGTGAGCCATCGGCAAGCGGGGCAGCCAGGTTCAGGGCTCCGGCGGCCGCGTTCAGGTCGGCGCGCCGTGAGTAGCCACCCGCCGCGCGGAGCGCATCGGCCACGCGGGCGCCTGCGGGCAGCACCACCACGCCCGGCCGTCGCACCGCTCCCTGCACGTCGACCACCAGCTCTGCCGGCGACGAGGCGCCCGGCGACAAGTCTCCGGCGCCGGCAGGCCCCGTCGGGGCCGCGGCAAGCCCGAGGCTGGATGACGGCAGCGCCTGCCCACTGGCCGCCGAGGCGAGAAGCGAGGAGGCGAGCAGCCAGCCGGCGGCCGCCAGGCACAGCGCGGCGGCCAGTCCCAGGCCGATGGCAACGCGATCGCGGCGGCTGAGCTCCATGTGGTGACTCGCTTCCTCGTCGGGAGGCGAGGCGGGGGTTGCGTGGTTCCTGTCCGGGGCCCGGCGCCCGGGCACTCGACGCCGGGTCCCGGAAACAGGGTGCGCAGGCTAGTCCGCGGCGGCTTACCCGCCGCTTACCAGCGGATCACCAGGCGATGCCGGCGCAATGACCGGGCTCAGCGAGCTCCAGTGACCACGTTGACCAGCTTCCCGGGGACCTGGATCACCCGACGCGGCGGCTGGCCGTTCAGGTAGCGCTGCACGTGCTCGGAGGCCAGCGCCAGGCGCTCGATCTCGTCGGCCGGCGTGTCGCGGGTGACGACCAGCCGATCGCGCAGCTTGCCGTCGACCTGCACCGGCAGCTCAATGGTGTCGGCCACGGCCAGCGCCGGATCGGCCTCCGGCCACGTTTCGGTGTGGATGCTGTAGTCGTGGCCGCGCCGCTCCCACAGCTCCTCTGCAATGTGCGGCGCGGCAGGCGCCAGCAGCAGCAGCAGGGTGTCCACCGCCTCGGCGTACACGGCAGTCCCGGCGATGCCGGCGTCGCGCGCGCGGCCGATGGCGTTCGACAGCTCCATCAGCTTGGCCACGGCGGTGTTCCAGCGGAAGCCGGCGTAGTCATCGCTGACCGCGGCGATGGTGGCGTGCGTCTCGCGGCGCAGGGCTCGCTGCAGCTCCTCGACCGTGCCCAGCAGCTGGCTGCCGTTGGGCCCCTGGCTGCCCGGGATCTCGCCGGTGATCGACGGCGCCGGCGGCATGCCAGCCACCTCGGCGACGCGCACGTCGCCGCTCGCATCGGCCTGGGCCAGCTGCCAGACGCGGCCCAGGAAGCGATGCACGCCCTCGATGCCGGTCGGGTTCCATGGACCGCCCTGGTCCCAGGGGCCAATGAACATCAGGAACAGGCGCACCGTGTCGCTGCCGTAGCGGGCCGACAGGTCGTCTGGATTGACCACGTTGCCGCGCGACTTGCTCATGCGGTGATGGTCGGCGCCAAGGATCTGGCCCTGGTTGCGCAGCACGATCCACGGCTCGTCGAAGCTCAGCATGCCCATGTCGCGCAGCGCCTTGACGAAGAAGCGCGCGTACAGCAGGTGAAGCACCGCGTGCTCGGCACCGCCCACGTACACGTCGACCGGCATCCAGCGGGCCACCGCATCGGGATCCCAGGCGCGCTTGTCGTCGTGCGGCGAGCAGTAGCGCAGGAAATACCATGAGGAATCGACGAAGGTGTCCATGGTGTCCGTCTCGCGGCGGGCATCGGCTCCGCACACCGGACAGCTGGCGCGCAGGAACGCCTCGTGCGACTGCAACGGGCTGACGCCGGTGGGCGCGAAGTCGACGTCCTCCGGCAGCAGCACCGGCAGCTGATCCTCCGGCACCGGCTGCGCGCCGTGCTCCGGGCAGTAGACAATCGGGATGGGCGCGCCCCAGTAGCGCTGCCGGCTGACCAGCCAGTCGCGGATCTTGTAGCTGACCGCCGCCTTGCCCAGCCCGGCATCGGCCAGGTGGCGGGTGATTGCGCCAATGGCCTCGGAGGCCGGCATGCCGCTGAACTGCCCGGAGTCGACCAGCACCTCATCAGCGGTGTGCTCGACCAGCGGCTGGCCACGTGGCGGGTCGCCACCCGGCGGCGTGACCACGTAGCGGATCGGCAGGTCGAACTTCTCGGCGAAGGCGTAGTCGCGTTCGTCGTGCGCGGGCACGGCCATGATCGCGCCGGTGCCGTAGCCGGGCAGCACGTAGTCAGCGATCCAGATCGGGATGCGCTCGGACGTCATGGGGTTGATGGCATGCGCGCCGATGAACACGCCGGTCTTCTCGCGATCGGTGCTCATGCGCTCGATCTCGGTCTGGCGGCGCGCGGTGGCCACGTAGTCGTCGACCGCTGCGCGCTGCTCATCAGTCGTCAGCGCGGCGACCGCCGGGTGCTCTGGCGCCAGGACCATGAAGGTGGCGCCGAACACCGTGTCCGGGCGGGTGGTGAAGACGCGGATCGGCTCCGCGCCAGGAGCCTCCACCGCGAAATCGACCTCGGCGCCCTCCGATCGGCCGATCCAGTTCGTCTGCATCAGACGAATCGGCTCCGGCCAGTCCAGGCCCCGGAAGCTCAGCATCTCGTCCGCATACTTCGTGATGCGGAAGAACCACTGCTCCAGGTCGCGCTTGACCACCGGCGTGCGGCAGCGCCAGCAATGCCGATCGGCGCCCTCCACCTGCTCGCGCGCCAGGACGACCTGGTCCTTTGGGCACCAGTCGACCGGCGCCATGGCCCGATACGCCAGCCCGGCGCGATAGAACTGCAGGAACAGCCACTGCGTCCAGCGGTAGTACGACGGGTCGCTGGTGACAACCTCACGATCCCAGTCGAACATCGTGCCGATCGAGCGGAACTGCTGGCGCATGCGCGCGATGTTCTCGGCCGTCCACTTGGCCGGGTGGATGCCGCGGTCGATGGCCGCGTTCTCGGCCGGCAGGCCGAAGGAGTCGAAGCCCATGGGGAACAGCACGTTGTCGCCCTGCATGCGGTGCATGCGCGCGATGGCATCCGATGGCGCGGCCGGATACCAATGGCCGATGTGCAGGTCGCCCGACGGGTAGGGGTACATCGTCAGCACGTAGCGTCGCGGCCGCGAGTCGTCGTCCTGCGTGCGGTACAGGCCGTCCGCCTCCCAGCGGTCGCGCCATTTCTGCTCGTAGCTGCCGGGATCGAATCGCTCGCCGCGGCCGGTGCGCGGTTCGCCGGCGGTCCGGGTCGTCATCGGTCGCTCCTTCGCGCTGTCCAGAGATCCAATCGGTAGGGGACGGCGAACGCCCGCCCGTCGTTCAGGTTGTGCCGCCCCAGGAGGGCGGCCAGGTCGAGGCGGAAGCGGTCCTGCTCATCGGCCGTCTTGCGAACCCGCACGTACGAGGCGGTGAAGACCATGCCGATGAACTCCTCGTCGGTCATCGTCATCTCGTGCTGCAGCTGGATCAGCTGCACATCGCGGAAAACGTCATGTGCCTCGATCGCCCGGCGCGTCGTGTCCTCGGGCAGCGAGGCCTCGTAGCGACCGGCATCGGCGTCGCCCACGTAGCGCTGGAGAACCTTGGCATAGTCGGCCAGGAACGGGGAGCGGCTGGCGTCGCGAACGTTCCAGAACAGCGCCAGTCCGCCGCCAGGCTTCAGGATGCGGGCCATCTCGGTCAGGGCGGCGTCGCGATCGAACCAGTGGAAGGCCTGCGCCGCCGTCACCAGGTCGGCGGAGGCCGGATCCAGGCCGGTGTCCTCGGCGCTGGCCTGCACGGTCGAGATCAGCAGGCCCTCGTTGGTGGCGCGGCCGCGCAGCACGTCCAGCATGGCCTTGCCCGGCTCGACGGCGGTCACGCGCCAGCCCAGGCCGGCCATGGCCAGCGAGGCACGCCCGGTGCCGGCGCCCAGGTCCACCGCGTGCGGGACGCGGGGCAGGGTCAGCCGGCTGGCGATGGTCGCGAACAGCGCGTCCGGGTAGCCGGGACGGAAGCGATCGTAGTCGCCGGCCCAGCCATCGAAGGCGCGGGCGCGGGAGGCATCCGAGGCGGTCACGCGCTGCCCTCCCGCCGCTCGTCGGGGAACCAGGCCATCAGCAGCTCGTCGCGCAGCACGCCACCCTCGCCGCGGTACTGCCGACGGCGCAGGCCCTCGCGCACGAAGCCGGCATGCTCGTAGACGGCGATGGCGCGCGCGTTGTCCGGGAAGACGGCCAGCGCAAGCTTCACCAGGCCGGCGGCCGCGGTCCAGTCCTGCGAGGCGCGCACCATCACCGAGCCGATGCCAACGTCGCGCCAGCCATCGGCCACCACGATGCTCAGCGTGCCGACGTGGCTGCTGACCGCGTTGCGGTCGATGCTGACCAGCACGTTGCCGATGACCTCGCCATCGGCCTCGGCCACCAGGTTCAGGCCGTCCTCGCCGCGGATCATCTCGCCGATGAAGAACGCCTCGGACGGCTGGCTCAGCGCGCCCGGCGGGGTCAGCAGCCAGCGTCCCTCCGCCCGGACGGCCGCGAAGAGGCTGGCCAGGCCGCGCGAGTCGGTGGGACGCGCCGGGCGCAGCGTCCAGCGCCGGCCATCGCGGGCCGCGTGGCTGCGCGCCTCGGGGTGGGTGACCATCACTGCTGCGTCCTTCATCGGCTGCGTGGGTATCGGATCATGGGTAGCACAAAGCCCCCGTTCGTCAGGACGAAGGGGGCTTCCATTCGCGGTACCACCATGACTTGACCGATGGAGGTGGTGGAGCTGGGGGGACTCGAACCCCCGACCCCCTGCATGCCATGCAGGTGCTCTCCCAGCTGAGCTACAACCCCACGATCGG
>DATBIY010000045.1:0-9913 GCA_036556695.1 Candidatus Limnocylindria bacterium | reverse complement strand
GATCCTGACCATCGACGACGACGGCGTCCATGCCTCCCGCCCCGGCGTCAGCGCCGAGGCGAGCGACGCACGCGAGCGCCTCTGCGTCTTCGAGTTCGTCTACCTGGCACGCCCCGACAGCGTGATCGGCGGGCGGCTGCTGTACGAGGCGCGGCTGCGGATGGGGCGCCGCCTGGCGATCGAGCAGCCGGCCGACGCCGACCTGGTCATCCCGGTGCCCGACTCGGCCATTCCCGCCGCCATCGGCTACGCGGAGGAGTCGGGGCTGCCCTTCCGCGAGGGGCTGATCAAGAACCGATACGTGGGCCGCACCTTCATCCAGCCGGCGCAGCGCACCCGGGAGGAGGCCGTGCGGCTGAAGTTCAACCCGCTGCCCGAGGTGCTCAGCAACAAGCGGGTGGTGGTGGTCGACGATTCGATCGTGCGCGGCACGACCACCGGCCCCATCGTTGCCATGCTGCGGCGCGCGGGCGCGCGGGAGGTGCACCTGCGCATCCACTCGCCGCAGATGAAGCACCCGTGCTACATGGGCGTGGACACCGGCCGCCGCTCGGAGCTGATTGCCGCCAGCCACGGCCTGGACGAGATCCGCCGCATCGTCGGCGCCGACTCGCTGGGCTACCTTTCGGAGGAGGGGCTGCTGGCCGCCGTGGGTCGCGAAGGCGATGGCGAGCGCCGCCACTGCACCGCCTGCTTCGATGGCCGCTACCCGATCGACGTGCCGCTCGACGTCGACAAGCTCGTGCTGGAGCGCGGGTAACGGTGGGCAACACGTATCGGGAGGCGGGCGTCGACATCGACGAGGCGGAACGCGCGGTCGAGCTGATCAGCAGGGCGGCAGCGTCCACCGCCACGCCGGCGGTGCTGGGCGGTGTCGGCGGCTTCGGCAGCCTCTTCCGCCTGGACCCCGCGCCATACCCGGACCCGGTGCTCGTCGCCTCGACCGATGGCGTGGGCACCAAGCTCAAGGTGGCCATCGCGCTCGAGCGGCATGAAACCATCGGCGTCGACCTGGTCAACCACTGCCTCAACGACATCGCGGTGCAGGGTGCCGATCCGCTCTTCTTCCTGGATTACCTGGCCACCGGCCAACTGCGGGCAGAAGTCGCCGAGGAGATCGTGGCCGGCATCGCGGCGGCCTGCGTCGCGTCTGGCATCGCCCTGGTCGGCGGTGAAACGGCCGAGCTGCCGGATCTCTACGACGGCGCGGACTACGACCTTGCCGGCTTCATCGTCGGCGTGGCCGCGCGGCGCGACGTGATCGACGGCAGCGGCGTGCGCGCCGGCGACGTCCTGCTCGGCCTGCCGTCATCCGGGCTGCACACCAACGGCTACTCGCTGGTGCGGCGCATCCTGCCGCGCGGCGAGTGGGGCAAGCCGGCGCCGGGGGGCGGCACGCTGGGCGACGTGCTACTGGAGCCGCACCGCAGCTACCTGGACGAGATCCGGCAACTGCGGCGAGCGCTGCGCGAAGCGGGCGGCGACATCCTGGCGCTGTCGCACATCACCGGTGGCGGCTGGGTCGACAATATCCCGCGCACGCTGCCGGAAGGGCTGGGCGTCGAGGTGGAGACGGGCAGCTGGAAGGTGCCGTGGATCTTCAGCGAGATCCAGCAGCGCGGCGACGTGGCCGACGCGGAGATGGTCCGCACCTTCAACCTGGGCATCGGCCTGACTGCGGTCGTGCACCCGGAGCACGCCGAGGTTGCGCTTTCGGTTGTGCCGGAGGCCACGCGCGTGGGCGCGGTGGTGCCGGTGGACGGCGACCGGCCGCGGGTCGCCTTCATCTGACCGGCGCCAGCATCGCCGGCGGAAACGTGATGCGCCTGGGAGTCCTGGTCTCGGGTCGCGGCTCGAACCTGGAGGCGGTGCTGCGCGCCGTGGCGGACGGGCGGCTGCCGCGCGTCGAGCCGTGCGTCGTGATCTCGAACCGCGCCGGGGTGCGCGCCCTGGACGTGGCCGCGCGATACGGGGTGGCAACACTGGTGCTGAAGTCCACGTCCTACACCAGTGCTGCAGAACGGGATGCCGCCATCGGGTCCGCCCTCACGGATTGCGGCGCGGATCTTGCCCTGCTGGCCGGCTATGACCAGCTGCTGCGGCCGGCGTATTTCGCCGCGTTCGGGGGGCGCACCGTGAACGTCCATCCCAGCCTGCTGCCCCGGCACGGCGGCCGGGGAATGATCGGGCTGGCGGTCCATCGCGCGGTGCTGGCTGCCGGCGACGTGGAGACCGGCGTGACCATCCACCACGTGACCGATCAGCTGGACGGAGGCCCGCCGCTGGCGCAGGCGCGGCTGCTGGTGGCACCGGGCGAGTCGGCGGAGCAGCTGGCGGAGCGCGTGCTGGAGCTCGAGCACGGGCTGCTGGTCCGGGTGCTTGCTCGCCTCTCCGCCGAGCCGGGGAAGCCATACCCATCTGTTAGCATGGCCGCTGCCCCGCCGCCGCACGCGGGCACGCGGACCACGGACGAAAGGCGCTGATCCATGCCAGAGCTCCCGGATCCCGGAAAGATCTGGAACGACTTCATCACGAACCCCATCGTGACCATCGCCATCAACATGGCGGTGATCTACGTGGTCCTGCTGTGGCTGGGCACCGCCTACTGGGCCTTCCGCGACATGCAGGCGCGCAGCGAGAACCCGATCCTGCCGTACTTCGCCTCGGCGCTGATCATCTTCTTCACGCCGCTGCTGTTCGTCTTCGCGGTGGTCCTGTACCTGATCCTGCGCCCGCGCGAGACGCTGGCCGAGGTCTACGAGCGCTCGCTGGCCGAGGAGTCGCTGCTGGCCGAGGTCGAGAAGAACGAGCTCTGCCCGGTCTGCCGCGAACGGGTCCATTCCGACTGGCTGGTCTGCCCAAACTGCCGCACCCGGCTGCACCGCGTCTGCCCGTCGTGCAACCGCCTGGCCGATCCGGAGTGGCCGCTGTGCGCCTACTGCGGTCACGAGTTCCAGCGGCCACCGGCGCCGCGTCCCGCCGAGCGTCCCGGTTGGGCCGCCAGCACGGAAACGCCGCGGCTGGCTGACCGTCCGTCCGAGGCGGGCGGACTCCGGCATCCGGCCGGGGGCTGAACCACACCACGGGTGGGGCCTGAGCCAGGCGAGCCAGCCGCTGCACCGTCTCTTGCCGCCACACCGCCTCCCGCAGCTGCAGCTCCTGCGCGCGACCCGCTGAGCCGCTACCGCTCGCTGCAGGTCATCTCCATCGTCCTGGTGCTGGGAGGGTTCGGCATGCTGCTGGCGGCTGCCGTCCTGCGCGCCGGCCGCCCGGACGACCAGCTGACGCCTGACCTCGCCCTGACTCTGCTGCTGGTGCTGGCGGGCGGCGGCCTGGCGATCATCGTCGGGCTGATCATGAACGCGGTGCGCGCCATCGTGGCGCGCGAGGCGCTGCCACCGTCACGCTACCGCGGCCCGGCCATCTTCGTGCTCCTGGCGCTGGCCATCCTGTTCTCGGTCATCGCCTCGGTGGCCGCCGCCGGTGAGCTGCTTTCCCTGATGGAGGGCGGCCCGATCTCGGTGCCCGGCGCGCTGCTGCTGCTGACCGTGACGCAGATGGGCCTGCTGGCGGCAGCGCTGCTGTTCGTGGCAGTGCCCAACGCGCTGGCGGGCGTGCACCTGCTGCCGGAGCGTGGCGCCTGGCGCTCGGTGGCCATCGGCATTGGGGTGGCGATCCCGGCCTGGGTGGGGGCCACGCTGCTCGGGATCCTGCTGCAGACCATCCTGGAGCGCCTGGGCGTCGAACGTCAGCCGGGGATCGTGGACAACGCCCTGGCGCAGGTCGACCCGACGGTGCTGGTGCTGGCCATCGTGCTCATCGCGCCGGTGGCGGAGGAGATCTTCTTCCGCGGGGTGGTGGTCAACGCATGGCTTCGCGAGTACGGGCCGCGGGTGGCCATCATCGGCTCGGCTGGGCTGTTCTCGGTGATCCACACCGACACCTCGAGCGTCAACGCGCTCATCGGCTCCATCGCCAACGTGCTGCCCATCTTCGGCCTGGGACTGGCGCTGGCAGCGGTCTACCTGCGGACCGGCAGCCTGCTGGCGCCGATAGCCCTGCACGCCATGTTCAACGGGCTGTCCGTCGCGCTCGCCCTCGCGCAGCGGCTGATGGGTCCGAACTTCCCGGTCTGAACCAGGCCCGATAAGCGGCCGATAAGCGGCCGATGATTGCCGGCTGGCTACCGTCGCCGGCATGGCCTCCGCCCTCGACCGCCTGCCACGTGCGCCCGCCCGCGATGCGCCGGCAGGACAGCTGACCGATGCCGAGCTGCTGGCGCGCCTGTGCCGAGCGCCAGTCGGGCGGCTTGAGCTGCTGCTGGACGACCACGGCGGTCTGCGTGGCCTCGCCGCCGAGCCGGGTGCGCTGCCTGAGACGCCGCACCTCGGCGCAGCGCAGGCGGAGCGGCTGGTGTGCATGCTGGAGCTGAGCCGCCGCCTGCTGCAGCGATCGGCGGCGCCCGGCTGGCGTGTCCGCTCGCCGGTCGACGTGGGTGAGCGCATGCGAAGCGCCATGAGCCTCCTCGAGCGCGAGGAGCTGCGGGTCCTGCTGCTCAGCTCGAAGAACGTGGTTACCGCGGTGCGCACCGTGTACGGCGGCAACCTGGCGGGCGCCCCGGTGCGGGTGGGCGAGGTGTTCCGCGATGCGGTCCGCTGCCAGGCGGCGGCCATCGTGGTGGTCCACAACCATCCCTCCGGCGACCCATCGCCCTCGGCCGATGACCTGCGCATCACCGCCGAGCTGGCTGAGGCCGGACGCCTGCTCGACATCGAGCTGCTGGATCACGTGGTGGTGGCGGCCGACGGCTGGGTCAGCCTCCGTCAGTCGGCGACGACGTGGTAGATGCCGCCACCGCGAATGTCGGCCACGTAGATCTCGCCGTCCTCGCCCTCGCCGAAGGAGCTCAGCGACAGCTCGGAGCGGAGGACGAGGCGCGGTTCCATCCGTCCCCGATCCGGGTGCAGTGTGTAGATCAGGCCTGAGCAGTAGTCGCCGAACAGGTACGTGCCCGCCAGCGCGGGCTGGGCGCTGCCGCGATACACGTGCCCGCCGGTTACGGAGCAGCTGCCCTGCTCGTGCGGATACTCGGCCACCGGACCCACGAAGTCGCGAAGGTCGCAGTCGGCCAGGAAGCAATGCCGGCCCTCGGCACGATTCCATCCATAGTTCGCGCCGCCCTCGGCACCGGCCGGCTGTCGGTCGATCTCCTCCCACCGTCCCTGCCCCACGTCACCGATGTACAGGTCGCCGGTCGCCGAGTCGAAGCTGAAGCGCCACGGGTTGCGCAGGCCCAACGCCCAGATCTCGGGCAGGCCCGCTGCGGGGCGCGGGCCACGCGGGCCGAAGGCGTTGTCCGGCGGCAGCGCGTACGCGCGCCGGCCGTCCGGCTCGGCGTCGACGTCGAGCCGCAGGATCTTGCCCAAGAAAACGTTGGGGTTCTGCGCGTTCTGCAGCGGATCGGCCGCTCCGCCGCCGTCACCCAGTCCCAGGTAGAGGTAGCCATCCGGTCCGAAGGCCAGCTGGCCGCCGTTGTGATTGGCATACGGCTGGGACACGGTCAGCAGCACGCGCTCGCTCGCCGGGTCCGCCGATTGCAGGTCGGCCGCGGCATGCAGCTCGCTGACCACGGTCGCCCCGTCTCCGCCCCGGCTGTAGTGCACGAACAGGCGCCGGTTCTCGGCGAAGTCCGGGTGGAAGGCAACGCCGAGCAGGCCGCGCTCGCCGCCGGCCAGCACGCGGTTGCTCAGGTCGACGAACGGTGCCGCCCGCAGGGACCCGTCGGCCTCGACCACGCGAATCTCGCCGGTGCGCTCGTTCACGAACAGGCGGCCGCTCCCATCTCCGGCGGCGGTGATGCCGATGGGGTCAGCCAGCCCGTCGGTCACCAGCTCCAGGGCGATGGCGTCCGCATCGCCCGCCGGCACCGGCGACCGGGTGGCATCCGCCGATGCGGTGGCCCCAGCGGATCGAGTGGCACCGCCCGACGGGCTGACGGCGGCCGAGGCACGCTCGGAGGCGGCGCCGGGCGTCGGGCTGCCGCTCACGCAGGCGGACAGCCACAGCAGCGCGACAAG
Organism: Candidatus Limnocylindria bacterium; assembly: GCA_036556695.1. Classification (GTDB taxonomy): domain Bacteria; phylum Chloroflexota; class Limnocylindria; order QHBO01; family QHBO01; genus DASSCW01. The sequence continues at coordinate 3,836 of DATBIY010000045.1, read as the reverse complement.
TCCGGTGGCGGAAGCCAGACGGGGGGTTGTGGGACATGGCATGTCGCGGAGACTACCCCGGCCCGCGTGCGCGGGTTCGGCCGCACGCCCCGCGCGACGGCCGATGGGGTAGGGTGATGCCCGGACCGATGACGACCACCCGCTCACGTCCTCTACGTACGCAAGCGAGCACGCCTGCCCCCGCCGGGCAGGCGCAGCCGTCTGGTGCCGAGCCGCCGCCGGACCGGGAGCCCGCGGCCGACGAGCTGGGCACGCGGCGCAGCATCATCATCAGCAAGATCGAGCCGGCGGTGGACGGCGGCCGCCATCCGGTGAAGCGGGTGGTCGGCGACGAACTGCTGGTGGGGGCCGACATCTTCGCCGACGGCCACGGGCTGCTGGACGCCGCGCTGCTCCTGCGCCCGCACGGCGGCACCCGCGGCGCGGCCTGGCGCGAGGCCCCGATGCGCTTGGTGGACAACGACCGCTGGGCCGGCAGCCTGCGCCTGGATCGCAACGCGCGGCACAGCTACCTGATCGAGGCGTGGCGCGACGAGTTCGGCAGCGTGCGCGCGGCGCTCCTGAAGAAGGTCGAGGGCGAGGTTGCGTTCGCCGTCGAGCTGGAGGAGACGCGGCTGCTGCTCGAGGCGGCACTGGCCCGCGCGCAGGCCGCCGGTCGCGGCGGTCAGGCGGACGCAGCGACACTCGCCGACGCACTGGCGGCCATGCGCCGCGCGCGCAGCGATCCCGGCCGCGCCGCGGCAATCAGCGGCGAGGAGCTGTGGGCCGTGGCGCGGCGCCATGCCGACCGCACCGCCGCCACCCGCAGTGCGGAGCTGCCGCTGATGGTCGACCGCGAGCGCGCTCGCTTCGGCGCCTGGTACGAGCTCTTCCCGCGCTCGCAGGGCCGCGACCCGGCGAAGCCCGTGGCCACCACCTTCGACGACGCGACGTGGCGGCTGCCCGACATCTCACGCATGGGCTTCGACGTGGTGTACCTGCCGCCGGTGCATCCCATCGGCCATGCCAACCGCAAGGGCGCCAACAACGCGCTGAAGGCCAAACCGGGCGATCCGGGGAGCCCGTATGCCATCGGCTCCGAGGCAGGCGGACACGACGCGGTTGCCTTGGAGCTGGGCGGGCTGGACGCCTTCCTGCGCTTCCGCGAGGCGGTCGAGGCGCACGGCATGGAGCTGGCCATGGACATCGCCATCCAGGCCTCGCCAGATCACCCGTGGGTCAGGCAGCACCCCGAGTGGTTCCGGCACGCCCCGGACGGCAGTATCAAGTACGCCGAGAACCCGCCGAAGAAATACCAGGACATCTATCCCATCGAATTCGGCAACGACGGAGCCGATGCGCGCGCCGCCCTGTGGCAGGCCTGGCGCGAGGTGTTCGGCGCCTGGATCGCGCGCGGCGTGCGGATCTTTCGTGTCGACAACCCGCACACCAAGCCGCTGCCCTTCTGGGAGTGGCTGATCGCCGACGTGCAGCGCCAGTACCCGGACGTCATCTTCCTGTCGGAGGCCTTTACCCGGCCGCGGATGATGGAGCAGCTGGCGAAGATCGGCTTCACCCAGAGCTATACCTATTTCACCTGGCGCGAGACGCGCGACGAGCTGCGTGACTACTGGACGCAGCTGTCGCAGACCGAGATGCGCGAGTACTTCCGCGGCAACCTGTTCACGAACACGCCGGACATCAACCCGCACCACCTCGACCACGGTCGCCCGGCATTCGTGATCCGCAGCGTACTGGCCGCAACGCTGGGCAGCAGCTACGGCATCTATTCCGGCTGGGAGCTGTGCGAGAACGCGCGCCTGGACGACCGCGAGGAATACCTCGACAGCGAGAAGTACCAGATCCGTGCTCGCGACTGGGATGCGCCGGGCAACATCAAGCCGCTGCTGACGCTGCTGAACCGGCTGCGCCGGGAGTGGCGCTCGCTGCAGCTGTTCGACAACCTGCGCTTCCAGTACGTGACCGGCGAGCGGACGCTGTTCTATCGCAAGGCGCTGCCGGCCGGGAGGCCGGATCCGCTGACCGGTCATCCGTACCGTTGGCGTGAGCCGGTCTACGTCGCGGTCAACTGCGACCCCACCACCGCAGAGCGGGCAATCCTGCACCCGGACCTGCCGGCGGTGGGCATCGGCTGGGACGAGCCGTACGAGCTGGTCGACCTGGCCAGCGGCCGCGTCCGCCGCGAGCAGGGCGCCGACATCGCCGTCGAGCTCGATCCCGGCGGCGAGCCGTTCCGCATCTTCACGGTCCGCAAGGCCAGCGGCTGATCGTTGCGTCCGGCTACCCTCTCGCGCATGACGCAACGAACCAGCGAGGGCGCCGAGCTGCCGGCGGCGGTGGAGCAGCGATCCGACCTGCGCGAGGCGAGCGGGGCTGATGGCGTGGCCCCCGAAGCCCGCCCGCGCGTGCGGCAGGCCACTCTGGCCGACGACCCCCTCTGGTACAAGGACGCGATCATCTATCAGCTCCACGTGAAGGCCTACCAGGACTCGTCGGGCGATGGCTTCGGCGACTTCGTGGGGCTCTCCAGCCGGCTGGACTACATCGCCAGCCTGGGCGTGACCGCCGTCTGGCTGCTGCCGTTCTACCCCTCACCGCTGCGGGACGACGGCTACGACATTGCGGATTACACCAACGTCCACCCCGACTACGGCACGCGCCGCGACTTCCGGACCTTCGTGCGCGAGGCGCACAAGCGCGGGCTGCGGGTCATCACCGAGCTGGTGGTCAACCACACCAGCGACCTGCACCCGTGGTTCGAGGAGTCGCGCGCCAGCCGCGACAGCGCGAAGCGCGACTGGTATGTCTGGTCGGACGATCCGGAGGGCTACGCCGAGGCGCGGATCATCTTCACCGACACCGAGACCAGCAACTGGGCGTGGGACCAGCACTCGCAGCAGTACTACTGGCATCGCTTCTTCAGCCACCAGCCGGACCTGAACTACGACAACCCGGCGGTGGTGCGCGCCATCGAGCGGGTGATGCGCTTCTGGCTGGACCTGGGAGTCGACGGGCTGAGGCTCGACGCGGTGCCGTACCTGGTCGAGCGCGAGGGCAGCAGCTGCGAGAACCTGCCGGAGACCCACGCCGTCCTGAAGCGGCTGCGCGCCGCGCTCGACAAGCGCTACCGCAACCGCATGCTGCTGGCCGAGGCCAACCAGTGGCCGCCGGACGTGCGTCCCTACTTCGGCGACGGCGACGAGTGCCACATGGCCTTCCACTTCCCGCTCATGCCGCGCATCTGGATCGCGCTGCGCAAGGAGGACCGCACCCCGATCGTCGAGATCATGCAGTCCACGCCCGACATCCCGGACGAATGCCAGTGGGCGCTTTTCCTGCGCAACCACGACGAGCTGACGCTGGAGATGGTCACCGACGAGGAGCGCGACTACATGTGGTCCGAGTACGCCTCGGACAAGCGGGCGCGCATCAACCTGGGCATCAGGCGCCGCCTGGCGCCGCTGGTCGACAACAGCCGCCGCCGCATCGAGCTGCTGAACGCGCTGCTGCTCTCCATGCCCGGAACGCCGGTCATCTACTACGGCGACGAGATCGGCATGGGCGACAACGTGTACCTGGGCGATCGCAACGGAGTGCGCACCCCGATGCAGTGGACGCCGGACCGCAACGCCGGCTTCAGCCGGGCCGATCCCGCGGCGCTGTTCTCGCCGGTCATCCAGGATCCGGTGTACGGCTACCAGGCGGTCAACGTGGAGGCCCAGGAGCGCATCCCCGGCTCACTGCTGCACTTCACCCGCCGCATCGTCAACATGCGCCGTCGCTACCCGGTCTTCGGCCGCGGCAGCTTGAAGTTCCTGCACCCGGAGAACCGCCAC
>DATBIY010000044.1:0-9052 GCA_036556695.1 Candidatus Limnocylindria bacterium | reverse complement strand
CGCAGGATGGCGGTGATCAGCAGCGCCACCAGGAACCAGCCGAGGATCGCAACCAGGGCAGCCACGTCGAACTGGCTCTGCCCGATGGGGCTGATCTGCTCGAAGCTGAAGATGCCCCGGAACGGCGCCACGAACGGTTCGGTGATGGCGTAGATGGCGTCCACGATCCCGTTGCCCTCGTTGGCGCCAAGCGCCAGGAACAGGATGCGGATCCCGATCAGCACGATGATCACGCCGAAGATCAGCCACACCGCGCGACGAATCGGCGTCAGCGGGCTGGACGTCACGGCCACCGGCTGGCCGTAGGTGTTCACGGGTGCGTTCACGTTCACCGGCTCGCCGGTCGCCGGATCCACGGTGGTGTTGGGCGGATAGGTCATATCCCCCCGTGCAAGCATCTGGCGTGCCAGTCTCGGGCGTTACTCCCCGTAGCCATGCTCACCCAGCAGGGGAACGAACACGACCGGCTCGAGCGGCCGGCTCTCGAAATCGTCGCCGCTGCGCACCACCAGGGTCAGCATCTGGTGCTCCCGCGTGCCAACCGGCATGACCAGCCGCCCCCCGTCGGGCGCCAGCTGCTCCAGCAGCGGGGTCGGGACCGATGGACCGGCAGCCGTCACCAGCACCGCGTCATACGGCGCGTTCGGTGGATATCCCCTTGACCCATCCCCAACCACCAGCCGCACGTCGGGATACCCGGCACGCACCAGCGCCTCCCGGGCGCGGCGGCTCAGCGCCTCGTGGCGCTCCACGCTGATGACCTCGGCGCCGAGCTCGGCGAGGATCGCCGCCTGGTAGCCACTTCCGGTGCCGATCTCCAGCGTGCGTGCCCCACGCCAGCCGTCCGGCCTTCGGGGCCGGGCGGCATCGGTCATGAATGCGACCACGTACGGCTGGGAGATGGTCTGCCCGGACTCGATGGGCAGCGCCTGGTCGCCGTACGGCGCGTCCGACTCCACGAAGAGCTCGCGCGGGACGGTGCGAAAGGCGCGCAGCAGCTCAGCGTTGTGAAGGCCGCGGGCCTCGATCTGGGTGCTGACCATGCGCTGACGGGCATCGGCCAGGCTGTGCTCGACGCGTTTGAGCCGCGCGTCGGCGGCGCGCCGCCACCATCTGTTCATGGCCGCACGAAGTCATGCGGCCGTTCCATCGGTGAGTCCGGTTCAGGCGGCTCCGCTGGCTGCGCTGGACGCGGTGGTGCTGGCCTTGCGCGAGCGGCCATTCGTGCTCTTCGCGGCCGGCGCGGCGGGCTCTCCATCCACATCGGCTCCCGAGTCGAAGGCGCCCAGCGTGGCTGCGTCGAGCAGGTCGTTCAAGAGCCGGTCCGCCCGTTCGCGCACCATCCGCCGGGTCTCCTTGCCGGAGCGTGGCGCGAGCAGGACACCGACCGCCAGCCCCACGAAGAAGAAGCGGATTGCGATGCGTACGCGGCTGAACATGTGGCCCAACCCTCAATCGTGCTGAATCTGGGTCCGTGAGGATACCACCGACCCTCGATGAGACCCTTGCACGCTCCCTGCCAGTTGCGTCGGCTAGAGCAGGACGACTCCGTTGGCAGTCGGCGCCTCACCGCCGCCGAGCGCCGAAAGGACGGCCCGCGTGCTCACCGGGAAGATCTCCGCCAGGAGGTGCGTGGCCGAGGCAAGGGTCGCGCGGTTGTGCCTCGTATCAGCGACGAGCAGGATCAGCAGGTCGACGCTGCTGTCCAGCTGCTTCTGCTGCTCCCGGCGGAGCAGGGCCTGGAGGTCGCGGATTCTCGTTTCGGCAATGACACCGATGCGGATGCCGCCCACGATGAGCAGCACGTCCCACGCACGCAGGTCGTTCCGCTGGATCGGCGCCTCCAGGACGCGCCGGATGCTCCGTGGCAGCCGGGCGAGAAACCTGGAGATCAGCGCCGCGTGGGCCGCGTCGCGCAGCTGCCCGCCGTTGGGGAAGAGCTGGACTCTGAGGTCCAACCCCACGACCGCCGCGTGCCTCGCGACGTGCACAAGGTCCAGGGAAGTCGTGTGGCCGGCCTCGTATCGGCTGATCATGGGCTGGGACGTTCCAGCGGCCGCCGCGACGTGCGCCTGGCTCAACCCGGCAGCGAGGCGCGCGTTTCGCAACTCGTCTCCGAGGTTCCGAATCAGGTGGCGTGCCCGCGCCGTGCCAATGGCCCGCAGCCGCTCCTTTGTGGGCACGAGCCGATGTTCCGGGACGGGCCCTTACCGCCCTGTTACGCGCGGCTTATGCACGGAGTGACTGAATGGACGAAGGAATTGCACCGCAGGGACTGGGAATGGCCATTCCTTCGTCAGGCTAGTCGTGGGGTGACTGAAATGACGAAGGAACCCCGGTTTGGGCCGGTGTAGAGCCAGCTCCTTCGTCCATTCAGTCGTGGGGTGAATAACAGGCTCAAGACCACGGCGTGCGTGGGCTCGGAAGGGTCACCCGCGCACGTCGCAAGAGGGATCACGTTGGGACGGCGACCCCGGACGCGGCAGCGGGGCTACTCCCCGAGGCCGTACTCGCGCATCTTGGCGTAGAGCAGGCGACGGTAGATCCCCAGCTCCTCGGCCGCCTTCGAGCGGTTGCCGCCGTGGCGGGCCAGGGCCTCGGCGATCAGCCGCTTCTCGAGCGACTCCACCGCCTCCTTGAACGAGCCGCCGACGCCATTTCCGTTGCGATTGCCATCCCCAACCTCGGCAACCTCGGCAGCCTCAGCATCAGCGGCGGCCCCCTCCGCCGCGCCCTCCGCCGCGCCCTCCGCCGCGCCCTCCGCCGCGCCCTCCGCCGCGTCGTGAGCCGCGCCCTTCTTGGAGCGGGCGCGCCCGCCGGCCGATACCGGCGACTCGGCGAGCGGCAGGTGCTCCGGCATGATGGTCGAGCCGCGCGACAGGACCACCGCCCGCTCGATGGCGTTCTCCAGCTCGCGCACGTTCCCCGGCCAGTCGTGCTCCATGAGCCGCGCCACCGCCTCCTCGGAGATGGGCGTGGGGATGGCATCCGGCTTGGCGCGGTACTTGGCCAGGAAGTGCTCGACCAGCTGCGGGATGTCCTCCATCCGCTCGCGCAGCGGCGGCATGTGGATGTGGATCACGTTGAGGCGGTAGTAGAGGTCCTCGCGGAAGCGTCCCGCGTCCACTTCATCGGCCAGGTGGCGGTTGGTGGCGGCGATGACCCGGATGTCGACCTTGATGGGCGTGTTGGAGCCGATGCGCTCGAACTCGTGCTCCTGCAGGATGCGCAGCAGCTTGGTCTGGGTGCCCAGCGTCATCTCGCCGATCTCGTCGAGGAAGATCGTCCCCTTGTTGGCCGATTCGAATCGGCCCTTGCGCATGGTCATGGCGCCGGTGAACGAGCCCTTCTCGTGGCCGAACAGCTCGGTCTCCAGCAGCGTCTCCGGCAGGGCGGCGCAGGAAACCTTGACCAGCGGATGCGGGTTCCGCTTCGACGCTTTATGCAGCGCTTCGGCCACCAGCTCCTTGCCCGTGCCTGACTCGCCGGTGATCAGCACCGTGGCGTCCGAGCCGGCCACCTTGCCGATGAGCTTGTAGACCTCCAGCATCGGCCTCGAGGAGCCAACGATGCGCTCGCGGTCTGCCGCCGACTTGCCAAGCTCCAGGCGAAGGGCCGATACCTCCTCCGACATCGCCGCGTGCTCGAACACCCGGCGCAGGGTGGCCAGCAGGTCGTCGATTTCGAAGGGCTTGGTGACGTAGTCGTACGCGCCCTGCTCCATGGCCTTGATGGCCGAGCTGCTCCCGCCGAAGGCCGTCATGACGATGACCTCGAGCTCGGGGCGCTCCCGCTTCATCTGCTTGAGGACGTCCAGGCCATCCATGTCGGGGAGCTTGACGTCCATCATCACGAGGTCGGGACGCTGCTTGTCGACCTCTGCGGTCGCCTCGGCGCCGGTCTTCGCCTGGCGCACGGTGTAGCCGTTCTCCTTCAGAAGATCGGCCAGCAGCGAGCGGATTTGGGCGTCGTCATCGACGATGAGCACCGAGCGTGAGTCGGCCAATCCTCAAGTCCCTCCGTGAAGCGCGCGACCGCGATTCGGACGGTAATCGTACATCGGCTTTGCGCAGCCTTCAGGTGGGTGGCCTGGCATTACTCGGTGGGCGGCGGCGAGACGAGGTCCGAAGCCGATGGCGCCACCGAAGCCGATGCGCCGGCCGACGAAGCCGATGGAGCCGCCGAAGCCGATGCGCCGGCCGACGCCGAAACGGACGGCAGCGGGCCGATGGTCGGGCCCGGGGACTCCGATGCCCGCAGCAGCTTCGACGGGATGCCGACGAAGGCCAGCACGAAGATCAGCACGAACATCACGATGACGGCGACGACCCACGGTCGCGCCAGCGCGTCGTTGCGCGTCGGCAGAGCGCCGCGATAGCCGCCCGGCCGCTGTTGATCGGTCATGCGTCTCCTGTTCCCTGTGCCTCGTCGCCAGCGTCGTCCGCCTGAGCCGCTGCGTCCTGGATCGCTTCAGCACGAGCGCGGGCTGCGTGACGCAGGCGTCGCTCGGCGACTGCCAGCTCGAGCCGGGCCTGCAGCAGGCTGGCTCGGGACCGGCGCAGGACGGCGGGGATGCTCACCCCGAGCGTCCAGGCCAGCAGCCCCATCGTCACGCAGACCATGAGCGCCAGCAGCGCCACGGCCAGGTCGAGGACGGATGCCACGGGCTGCGAAGGGTAGCAGACCCCCTCCCGCCTCGCCTTGAGCCTGGCGGTATTCACCGAGTGAAGGAATGGACGAAGGAACAGGCGCCGATCGTGGGATTCCGACCGTTCCGGCGCCATTTCAGTCGCGTGGCGAATGAATCAGCGAAGGATCGCCTCGAAACGACGCCTCCTTCGTCCGTTCAGTCGTGGGGTGAATAGCGCGCCAGGGGACGCAGCCAGAGCAGCGCCACGACGCCCTCCACCACGCCGATGACGAGGATCAGCGGCTGCAGGAACGACAGCGGGATGAACAGCAACTGCACCGCGATCCAGGCCACCAGCGCCACGCCCAGTCCACCCATGACCCACGGCGCCAGCCAGTGGCGGGCAATCGCCATGGCGGCCGCACCCAGCTGCCCCACCCCGTTGACCAGCAGCAGGAACAGACCGGGGAGCAGGAACGAGCCGAATGGCGTATCGGCGATCCAGTCGTGCGGTATGCCGACCGGGCTGCCGTTCGGGTCGGCGACCATCAGCAGGCCCACAGGCACCGCCATCACCCCCACGAAGACCTGCAGGCCGATCCCCAGCCATACCCAGCCGGGCCGCTGGATGGGCCGGCGGGCGGGATAGGCACGCATCGGTCCCATCCTCCAACGCGTCAGGTGAGCGTCAGGGAGGCGCGGACGGTCAGGCGGTGGGGAGCATCGGCTCCAAGGCCGCGGTAGATACGCAGGCCGATCCAGGCCGCGACGACCGCGAACAGCCCGAAGATGGCCACCGGCACGATCTCGAGCTGGCCTTCCACCAGCGCCGCCGAGATGAGCATGCTCACGATCGCGGCAGCCATGGCCACGAAGGTCACCGACCACGCCGTTGCCAGCGCCCGCCCGATGGCGCTGCCGCGCCACACCAGGAATGCGCCGAGCAGCGAGATCGGCACCATCAGACCCAGGTCCAGCGCCTGGACGGTCAGCGTCGTCTCGCCGGCCAGCCCCGCCGCGGCCAGGTCGCCGCGCAGCCCCGCCACGATCCGCGCCAGCCACATCACGACCAGCAGCCCGGACATCGTCACGTTCAGCGCCGCATAGCTGCGCCGCGGGAACGGGTCGCCGAAGCGAAGCTCCAGGTCATCGCGCACCACCGAGACGCCGATCCACAGGATCCCCAGCAGGCTGCTGGCGTAGATCACCACGAACAGCAGGAACAGCGGCCCGAAGGCCCAGCTCACCGCGTACTCCAGGTAGGCGTACCCGAAGTAGCCCAGCAGCCCCAGCGCGAACAGCCGGCCGCGGAACGAGCCGCGGGCCACGAACCAGGCGGCCATCAGCAGGGCGGGCGCCGCCACCAGCAGCGTGAAGACATCCCAGCCGACGCCCTCGGCCACGAGCCGCTGCGCGTTGTAGGCGTACACGCCGGTGGTTGCCATCTCGTAGGTCACGCCGCGGGCACTGGTGACGAGCGTGGTGCTGCCGTCACCCCGCGCGAAGACGCCAACGCCCGCCGCCAGCACGGCCAGCACCGCCACCCAGCCGCACACCGCCGCCATGCGGAAATCCTTCGTATTCATGTGGCCAGCGTGCGCCGGGCGCGCGCAGCGGTGGGAGTGCCGACCGCAGCGAATTTCCGGGACAAAGGTCGATCCCGGAGTGCTGACCCCGTCCTTTACCCAGTGGCTGGGTAACGAGCCATCAGGAAGAGCCGCTCCTCAGCGCGCGTTGCGCATGGCCGGCACGAAGATGCCAACGAACCCGGCTGCCGCGACCAGCGCGCCGCCCAGGACCAGGACTTCCGCCGAGCCGATGATGCCGGCCAGGAAGCCGGCCGCGGCCTGCGACAGCGCCATGGCCCCGAAGGTGAGGGCCTGCCGGGTGGAGACCACACGTCCGAACAGCCGCTGCGGGGTGCGCTCCTGGAAGAGGGTGATGGTCGGCACCAGGTACAGCATGTTGGCCACGCCGATGACGAAGAACAGCCCTATTGCCGCGTACGGCTGCCGCACCAGGCCAGCTGCGATCAGCGCGACGCCCATGAGGATGAAGCCCGCAATGGTCATCGGGCCCTTGGCAGTGCGGGTGGCCCATGAGCCGATCACCAGCCCGCCCACCACAGAGCCCAGGCCCAGCGAGCTCATCATCCAGCCGTAGTTTTCGGGGAACGGCAGGAACGACTGGTCCAGCACCTCCTTTGCGTAGATGAACGAGCACACGATTTCGGCGCCGAAGGCCAGCTGGGCGATGGTGCTCACCACCGTGTTGCTGAACAGCTCGGCCTGGCGGGTGAGGAAGTTCCAGCCCTCGACCATCTCGCGCCAGATGGCCCGCAGGCTGAATGGCTCGCCGCCGAGCTCGGCCTTCGGCACGCTCATGCCGAAGATCAGCACCGCCGAGATCAAGTACGTGCCCGCATCGAGGACGAAGGCCGCGCCCACCAGCGACGCCAGGGCCGCCACGATGACCGCGGCCAGCGGATAGCCCAGCAGGTCGGCCAGCGTCTCGCTGACGGTGGACGCCGAATTGGCGGTGACCAGGTGCTCCGGGTCCACGATCTCGGGTACCACCGCGGTCTTGGCCGGCCGGAACAGGAGGCCGATGGTCGCCACGGCGAAGGCCACCAGGTAGACCATCCACATGCTGATGTTGACGACCACCGGCACCAGCAGCACAAGCGCGGCGCGGAACAGGTCGCAAGCGATCATGGTGGTGCGCCGATCCCAGCGGTCGACCAGAGCGCCGGCCAACGGTCCCAGCAGCACGTTCGGCGCGGCGGTCGCACCCAGCGCAATGCCCAGGTCCAGCGGCGTGCCCACCTGGATGATCAGCACGCCCAGCGCGACCTGGTGGATCCGGTCCCCGAAGAAGCTGATCAGCTGTCCCACCCACAGCAGCGAGAAGGACCGATTCCGTAGCAGCACCAGGTAGGGCGACTGCCCGCGCTCGCGGCGCGGCGGCGCCGCCGGGATGGCGGGCGCCGTGGCAGTGGCGGCCGAGGCCGCGGTCATGGTGGGAGCGGTCAGCGGGGGAGCGGCGGCCGCAGCGGCCGTGGCCAGGACCGGCGGCGGGAACGGGGCGTTGGGGCGGGGAGCGAAGGTGATGCCGGGGCGTATCGGCGCCTCCGGACGGGTCATGGAGTAGACGATCGCCCAAAAGATGCCCAGCGCCAGCAGGATGTCACCAATGCTGATCACGTCGCGGATCACGGGGATAGGCACCGGCACCACGTCGCCGAAGATGCCGCCGCGGGCCACGAAGTCGGCGACGCTGCCCGACGCGATCAGGAAGTGGAACGGGTCGTTGCCAATCGCCTCCGGCGGGAAGCCGGCGGCGGTGAAGGCGCCCGCCCAGATCGGCATGCGTCCCGAGTTGAGCATCAGCGCCAGGCTGTTGAGGCCAATGCCCACCGCCGCCACCTGCATGCCCGGCACCCGCCAGTTGGCGCCCAGGAACAGGAACAGCAGCAGGTAGGCCCCCACGAAGCCCCACGCCAGCGGCAGGTCGCGGCCGAACTCGGTGTTGCCAAGCAGTACTGAGCCCAGCCGAAGGGCGAGGGCCACGGCCAGGATCCACAGCCAGCGCAGGCGCAGATCCGCCAGGCGCGGGATGCCACCACCCGCCAGCGCGCCGACAACCAGCGCCAGCGCGATGACGCTAAGAAACATCGTCAGAGGCCAGCATCGGCCTCGACGGGGTGGCTCCTTCCTGGGTGCCCGTGGAGGGTGGGGTCACCGCGGTGGCAGCCGCCGCCTGGTCATCGGCCTCGCCGGATGAGTCCGGAGCCGATGCGTCCCTGGGATCCGGCGTGTGGAGCATGGTCGGCAGCTCGTCCGGGCGTTCCGGCGGGCGGTCGAGGATCTCCCGATCCAGGCCGACCAGGATGGGCACGATCTCCGGGTCGAACTGGATGCCGGCGAACTTCTCGAGCTCGGCCACGGCAATCTCGTGGCTGAGCGGGGTCTTGCGGTACGGGCGGGACGAGGTCATGGCCTCGTAGGCGTCGGCGATGGTCAGGATGCGGGCGCCCAGCGGAATGTCCAGCGCCTCGATGCCGTCCGGATAGCCGGACCCGTTGAACCATTCGTGGTGCGCCCGGATGAGCGGCGCCTCGTCGGAGAGCTGCTGGGCCGGCGCCACGATCTCCGCGCCAATGGTGGGGTGCTGGTTCATGAGCACCCGCTCCTCGCGGTCCAGTGGTCCCTCCTTCAGGAGGATGTTGTCGCGGATGCCGATCTTCCCCACGTCGTGGAGCAGCCCCGCCCACTTGATGCGCTCGATGTCGTTCTCCGGCAGGCGCATCACCCGGCACATCTCCTCCGCGATGTGGCTCACCCGGTTCGAGTGGCCGCGGGTGTAGCGGTCGCGCGCGTCGACGGCGTTTGCCAGGGCGCCAATGGTTTGCTCGAACAGCTC
>DATBIY010000043.1:0-8192 GCA_036556695.1 Candidatus Limnocylindria bacterium | reverse complement strand
CCGGCCACGATGGCCAGCAGACCGAGCCCGATGATCGGCAGATTGCCGCCCCCAGCGAAAAGGCCCAGGAACGCCATCAACGAGCCCAGGATGACCAGCATGGCGACCGCGACGTTCGCACCGGACATGTGACTCTCCTCGCCCCCGCATGAACCCCCGGCGGATGGTGCGAAAGATGCCACGCGGCGGCGTGCCGTGGAAGTATCGGCCTGCAAGAGGGTCAAGCACGCTCGATTTGTATACTGGCCGCCCTGATCGCGGGCCAGCGCCGACGAAGCATCAGGGCACGAACAGCCGCGGCCCGCAGAGGACGCAGCCATGGCCGACCAGTATCCCTACAACGGGCGGATCAGCCGCTGGGAAGAGATCGCCGACGGGCTGGCCATCGTGGCCGTGGAAGCCCCGGAGGACCCGTTCCCGTTCGAGCCGGGCCAGTACGCCACGCTCGGGCTGGTGGGGCCGGAGGGCAAGCTCATCCAGCGCCCCATGTCGATCAGCTCCTCGCCGGACGACACCAGCGAGTACGAGTTCTTCATCCGCCTGGTGCAGGGCGGCGGCTTCACGCCGCTGCTGTGGGAGCACAGGCAGGTCGGCGAGCCAATCAACATCAAGGGCGCCAAGGGCAAGTTCCTGCTCCAGGACGACGGCAGGACGTGCTTCTTCGTGGCGACCGGCACCGGCCTTGCGCCGTTCATGAGCATGCTCGACACCATGCAGCTGCGGAACCAGCCGCGCGACGTGGTGCTCCTCCACGGGGTCAGCTATGACCACGACCTGGCCTGGCGTGACGAGCTGCAGCAGCTCCAGACCGGCGCCTTTCCGCTGCGCTACGCGGCAACCGTCTCGCGGCCCAGGGAATGCCCGGACTGGCGAGGCCTCACCGGCCGCGCGGAGGCGGTGCTGGAAGGCCAACTTGACGAGCACGGGCTGACGCCGGACAACACCACGCTCTACCTGTGTGGCAACCCGGAGATGATCACCACCATCGAGGAGATGGCCCTCGCGCGGGGCTTCCCGCCGGAGCAGATCCGCAAGGAGCTGTACTGGCCGAAGGGACGGGCCCACTGATGGCCGATGCACCCCGGGACAGCTACTACCTGACCACCGCGATCTTCTACCCCAGCCCCGCGCCGCCACTGCATTCGCTGTTCGAGGTCATCGGCGCCGATGCCATCGCGCGCTATCACCGCCTGCTGGGCCAGGAGACGCGCTTCCTGACCGGCATGGACGAGCACTCCGCTCAGGTGGAGCCGCTGGCGCGCCAGCACGACCAGCAGCCAAAGGCGCTGGTGGACGGCTGGGCCGAGAGCTGGCGCACCGCGTTCGATCGGTTCGACATCAGCTACGACCGATTCATCCGCACCACCGACGCGGATCACGTGCGCGCTTCGGTCGAAATGGTGACTCGCGCGCAGGCGGCCGGCGACATCTACAAGGGCACCTACGCCGGCTGGTACTGCCCGGGCGACAACGAGTTCAAGACCGATGCCCAGATCGTCGACGGCCGCTGCCCCGACCACCCGACCCTGGAGCTGCAGTGGCTGGAGGAGGAGAACTACTTCTTCCGGCTGTCGCGCTACCAGGAGGCGCTGGAGAAGCTGTACCGCGACAACCCGTCGTTCTGCGAGCCGGAGCATTTCCGCAACGAGGTACTGGGCTGGCTGAAGGAGGGCCTGCGCGACTTCAGCGTCAGCCGCGCCGGCACCGGCTGGGGCATCCCGTTTCCCGGCGACCCGGAGCACCGCATCTATGTCTGGTTCGACGCGCTGACCAACTACCTGACCGGCGCCGGCTTCCCGGACGACAAGGCCCTGTACGAGCGCTTCTGGCCGGCGGACGTGCACGTCATCGGCAAGAACATCACCCGCTTCCACTGCCTCTACTGGCCGGCGATGCTGATGAGCGCCGGCGTCCCACTGCCGCGCCAGGTGTTCGCCCACGGCTTCATGCTGCTGCGCGGCGAGAAGATGTCGAAGACGCGCGGCAACGTGCTGGATCCCGACTCGGCAGTCGAGTTGTTCGGCGTGGACGGGGTGCGCTATTTGGTGCTGCGCGAGATCCCCTTCGACCGCGACGGCGACGTGACCCTGGAGGGCCTGGTGCGCCGCTACAACGCCGACCTGGCCAATGACCTGGGCAACCTGGTCAACCGCACGATCAGCATGGCCAGCCGCTACCTGGGGGGACGCTTGCCTCCCCTGGCCGATACCTCCGCGGCGGCCGATGCCGAGCTGCGCTCAACCGCCGATACCGCGGTGCGCGACTACCACGCCGCCATGGGCCGCTTCCACCTGGACGAGGCATTGGCGGCAATGAGCTCGCTGGTCCGCGCCGGAAACGGCTACGCCGAGTCGCAGGCTCCCTGGACCCTCAGCAAGGAGGGCAACGCGGAGCGGCTGGGCCAGGTGCTTGCCGCGATGGCCGAGACGTGCCGCATCCTGGGCCACCTGGTGGCGCCGTTCACACCCGCCACCGCGGCGCGCCTCCATCAGCAGCTGGGCGTGCCGGCACCCTATGACCAGCGGGCGAGCGGCGGCCCGGGCCTCGATGCGCTCCTGGCATGGGGCGCGGTGGCCGACGGCTGGACCGTCGGCCGCGCCGAGCCGCTCTTTCCGCGCACCGAGCTGCCGGCCGAGGTCGAAGCCTGAGCACGGCGCCGCGCGGCCTGGTCGACTCGCACTGCCACCTGCAGGACTCCGCCTTCGACGCCGACCGGCCTGAGGTCCTCGCACGCGCGGCCGACGCCGGCGTCGAGCGACTGCTGGTGCCGGGCTTCGACCTTCCTTCGTCGCGTGCCGCGGTGGCGCTGGCACGGCAGCATGCGCAGCTGTTGGCGGCAGTCGGCGTGCACCCACACTACGCGGCCGAGACGCCACCGGACGCATGGGACGAGCTGGTCGGGCTGGCTGAGGAGCCCGAGGTGGTGGCCGTGGGCGAGATCGGCCTGGACTACTTTCGCAACCTGTCGCCGCCGGACATCCAGCGCCAGGCCTTCGCGCGCCAGCTGGAGCTGGCTGCCAACGTTCGCAAGCCGGTGCTGGTCCACGACCGCGACGCGCACGACGACATCCGCGCGGCGCTGCTGGGTTGGCCGGGCCCCGGCCGATCGCCGCGCGGCGTGCTGCACGCGTTTTCGGGGGATGTGGCCATGGCCGCAGAGCTGGTCGGGGCAGGATTCCTGGTCTCGTTCGCGCTGCCACTGACCTTTCGGTCGGCGGAGGGACCACGCGCGGCCGCCGCGTCGGTGCCGGCTGGCTCGTTCCTCACGGAAACGGACTCTCCGTGGCTGGCGCCGCAAGGTCGGGGGGTACGCAACGAGCCGACTACCGTGCTGCGCGTCGTTGCGGAGCTCGCTCGGCTGCGTGGGGAGAGCCAGGAGGATGTCGCGGCACAGGTGGGACGAGCGTTCGATCGGCTCATCGGCCGTGCCGTGGATGGCACGTCGCTTGCATCCTGACCGGGCGAGGCGCGCACGTGTGCGTGGCCTTTGCAAGGAGTAGGAGGAAATGGCGTGAGCCAAGTCAACGTCAACACGCCCGGCGGCTCGAATGCCGCACCGCCACCCGCGACCGACGGTTCGGGCTACGGCTTCATCGTCGGCATCATCGTGGCGATCCTGGTGATCGTGCTGCTGGTCTGGCTGCTGCTGTTCAACAACGGTGGCACCACCGCGCCGACGGACGGCGGCACGACGCCGCTGCCCAGCGCTTTGCACTTGCTGCTCCGCGGCTAGTCCCCGCGGCCGCGCAACTTTCTGTCGCCGATTCCCATTCAGCTGGGGATCGGCGACGATCTCGTCCTGGGCGAATTGCCTTGACAGTGCGCTCCGCCACCCGCTAGGATCATTAGCACTCTCCGCGGTTGAGTGCCAGCAGCGCCGGTCCCAGTGGCCGCAGCGGCCTCCCGTGGAGCTCTGAATCGCTTCACTTCGGGCTTGTACAAGGAGGCACCACGCACTGATGGCCACCACGGTCAGCGGAACCGCGACGACCCTCAAGCCGCTCGGCGACCGGCTCGTCGTCCGCCCCACCCCCCGAGAGGAGATGACCAAGAGCGGCATCGTCCTGCCCGATACCGCCAAGGAGCGTCCCCAGGAGGGCACGGTCCTGTCGGTCGGACCCGGACGGACGCTCGATGACGGCTCGCGCGAAGCCATGGAGCTTTCCGCCGGCCAGAAGGTCCTGTTCCAGAAGTATGCCGGGACGGAGTTCAAGCTGGACGATGAGGAGCTGCTGATCCTCTCCCAGAAGGACATCCTGGCGATCATCGAGTAGTTCGCTCGCGCGAACCAAGGAGGACGAGTAACCACCGTGCCGAAGCAGCTCCAATTCGACGAGGAGGCGCGACGCTCGCTCAAGCGCGGGGTCGACAAGATGGCCGATGCCGTCAAGGTCACCCTGGGCCCGCGCGGGCGCTACGCGCTGCTGGACAAGAAGTTCGGCTCGCCGACCATCACCAACGACGGCGTGACCATCGCGCGCGACATCGAGCTCGAGGAGCCATACGAGAACATGGGCGCCCAGCTCCTCGAGGAGGTCGCCACCAAGACAAATGATATCGCCGGTGACGGCACCACCACCAGCATCGTGCTGGCCCAGGCCATCGTCACCGAGGGCCTGAAGAACGTCACTGCCGGCGCCAACCCAATGGGCCTGAAGCGCGGGATCGAGCGCGGCGTGACCGCCGTGGTCGACGAGATCAAGCGCCTGTCCAAGCCCATCGACAGCAAGGACGACATCGCCCACATCGCCGCCATCAGCGCGCGCGACTCGGACATTGGCGAGCTCATCGCCGAGGTCATGGAGAAGGTGGGCAAGGACGGCGTGGTGACCGTCGAGGAGTCGCAGGGCCTGAAGCTCGACGTCGAGTACGTCGAGGGCATGCAGCTCGACCGCGGCTACCTGTCCGCCTACATGGCCACCAGCAACGACGGCGGCCGCATGGAGGCGGTGCTCGACAACCCGTTCATCCTGATCACCGACAAGAAGGTCAGCGCGGTGGCTGACATCCTGCCGACCCTCGAGAAGGTCGTCGCGCAGGGCAAGCCGCTCCTGATCGTCGCCGAGGACGTCGACGGCGAGGCGCTGCCGACGCTGGTCGTCAACAAGCTGCGCGGCACGCTGAACGTGCTGGCCATCAAGGCACCGGGCTTCGGCGATCGCCGCAAGGCCATGCTGGAGGACATCGCCGTCCTGACCGGTGGCCGCGTGATCAGCGAGGAGCTTGGTCGCAAGCTGGACAGCGTGCAGATCGAGGACCTGGGGCAAGCGCGGCGCGTGACCGCCAACAAGGACACGACCACCATCGTCGAGGGCAAGGGCGAGGCGGGCGCCATCGAGGCGCGCAAGTCGCAGATCAAGCTCCAGATCGAGGACACCACCAGCGACTTCGACCGCGAGAAGCTCCAGGAGCGCCTGGCCAAGCTCTCCGGCGGCGTGGCGGTGCTCAAGGTGGGCGCGGCCACCGAGGTCGAGCTGAAGGAGAAGAAGCACCGCATCGAGGACGCGCTCTCGGCGGCCCGCGCGGCCGTGGAGGAGGGCGTGGTCGCCGGCGGCGGCTCGGTCCTGGTCCACGCCATTCCTGCGCTCGACAAGGTCGAGGCACTGGGCGACGAGGCTGTGGGCGTGAACATTCTGCGCCGCGCGCTCGAGGAGCCGCTGCGCCAGATCGCGGTGAACGCCGGCCAGGAGGGATCGGTCGTCGTCGACGCGGTCCGCAAGACGGAGCCGGGCAACGGCTACGACGCCCAGAAGGGCGAGTACACCGACATGTTCGCGGCCGGCATCATTGATCCGGCCAAGGTGACGCGGTCCGCGCTGGAAAACGCCGCCTCGGTGGCCGCCCTGATGCTGACCACCGAGACGGTCGTCACTGACCTGCCGGAGAAGGAGAAGGCCGCGCCGGGCATGCCGCCGGGCGGCATGGACTACTAGCCCACCTCCCCTCGAAGGACCGATACGAAGGCCCCGGCCATGAGCCGGGGCCTTCGATTCGGCACACGGCGTGCATTCCGAGAGCGTATGAGCCCGGTCACGAGACCGGGACAGCTCCGAAGAAGGGGTGACACGATGTCGGAAGAGCGAACCAGCGACATGGACATGCCCAGGGACCAGGAGTCCTACGGACAGGGCCAGGGCGCCGACCAGCCGCAGGGCGGCGAGCAGGGCACCGGCATGGGGTCCGGTCAGGGCAGTGATACGGGATCCGGCATGGGCTCGGACATGGGCTCCGGCCAGGGCTCCACGGACTCCGGGATGGGCACCGGTGGCCAGGGGAGCAGCGGCGAGCAGGGCGGCTCCGGCTCGACCTGGGGCGGCGTGAACCAGGGGGAGGACCAGCGTCAGCCGCAGGACCCGGGCCAGGGCCAGGGCGGCAGCGGCGCCGACTGACCGACATTAGGCGAACTCCGCACGTAGGGCGTCCGAAATGGGCGCCCTACGTTTTGTCCATTCCGCCGGGCGCGCGGGCGTCGTACGGTGTGGAGCGCCCGATGATCGTGCGCCAAGGCAGAGGACCGACGACGTGAAGCGCTACGTGATCTTCAACTGGGTGGACCCGGACGACGCCGCCGCCTGGGAGGCGTGGCCGGACCCCGAGAAGGAAGCAGATGTCGACCGCCATCGCCAGTGGTTCGGCAAGTACGCCGACCGGGTGCAGGGCGGCTCGGAGCTGGCCTATCCACCGGTGGTCAAGACCCTGCGACCCGGCCGGCAGGGCGATGGGGTGGTGACCATCGACGGGCCGTACCTGGAGACCAAGGAGTTCCTGGGCGGCTACGTCGAGATCGAGGCGGCCGACATGGACGAGGCGCTGGCCATCGCCCGCGAGTGGCCATCCCTGGCCAGCCAGCCGAACGCCACGGTCCAGGTGCGCGAGGTGATGGTCCGCGACTGACGCCCGGGCATCGGCTCAACCGCGGGGCGGGATAGAATCGAGCCGATGCCCACCACCGCCAAGGCGCCGGCTCCGCGCACCCCCGAGCAGATCCTGGAAAGGCTCAACCCGCCGCAGCGGGATGCTGTCGCGCACCCCTCTGGGCCGCTGCTCATCCTGGCCGGCGCCGGCAGCGGCAAGACAAGGGTGCTGGCCCATCGGGTGGCCTACCTGGTGGCGACCGGCATCAAACCCTGGCAGATCGTGGCCGTCACCTTCACCAACAAGGCGGCCAACGAGATGCGCGAGCGGATTGCCGGGCTGATCGGCGAGGAGGCCGCGCGCGAGGCGACCATCGGCACCTTCCACGCCATCTGCGCGCGCATCCTCCGCCGCGACGGCGACAAGATCGGACTGACCCGCAGCTTCACGATCTACGACCGCGCCGACCAGGTGGCGCTGGCCAAGCAGGTGCTGCGTGCCCTGGACCTGGATGAGAAGCGCTTCGCGCCGGCCGGCATGCTGGCCTGGATCGGGCAGCGCAAGGACGAGCTGGCCGATCCCGCCACCGCCATGCGCCAGGCCGCCAACTTCTACGACGAGACCGCGGCCCGGGTGTACGAAGCCTACCAGCGCCAGCTGCAGCAGGACGACGCGGTCGACTTCGACGACCTGCTGATGCGCGTCGTGTTCCTGTTCGAGCAGCACCCCGACGTGCTGGCCAGGTACCAGGGCCGCTGGCAGCAGATCCTGGTGGACGAGTACCAGGACACCAACCGGGCGCAGTACCTCATCTGCTCGCTGCTGGCCGCCAAGCACCGCAACCTGGCAGTGGTCGGCGACGACGACCAGAGCATCTACTCCTGGCGCGGCGCGAACCTGCGCAACATCCTGGACTTCGAGAACGACTACCCCGATGCCAAGGTCGTGAAGCTGGAGCAGAACTACCGCTCCACCCAGACGATCCTGGATGCCGCCCACGCGGTCGTCAGCCGCAACGAGGGGCGCAAGGACAAGAAGCTTTGGACCGATAGGGGATCCGGCACCCAGATCACGCTGTTCGACGCCTACAACGAGTACGAGGAGGCGGAGTTCGTCGCGCGCCAGGTCGAGCGCCTGGTGGGCGGCTCGGGTCGCGGCGGGATGAGCGGCCTGCTGACCCGCCGCGCCGATGACGAGGACGGCGCGCTGCGCTACGGCGAGATCGCCGTGTGCTACCGCATCAACGCCCAGAGCCGCGTGCTGGAAGAGGCGTTCATGCGCTTCGGCATCCCGTACCAGCTGGTCGGCGGCACGCGCTTCTACGAGCGCCGCGAGGT